>DAINAU010000020.1:0-32559 GCA_036733285.1 bacterium | reverse complement strand
GTTTTAACATAAATTGCGATTTTAAATCTAAATCGCAATAATACATCTATGTTGTGAAAAACTTCACTTTACATCCATAACAATATCCGGGGGTACTGCGTTTTACGGGTTAAATTATAAAAGTTTTACCGGAATACATATATCCATAATAAAAAACTTTTCAGGATGCTCGTCGGTGTTATTTAAATAAATTTCAAAATAATGCTTATTATCCGGCTGATAGCCGCTTGAAGGAAACCATTCTGAAAATAATAACTGATAAGTTTTCATTATACTATCGGATTTTCCTTCGCAATGAGCGACTGCGTATTTGCCGCCTTTAATTACGGAAATACCAACTTCTCCGGAAGGTTTTAAATCTTCAATAATCTCCGGTTTATTTCCAAAATCATTTATGCGTTCAGGAATAGTTATGCACGCGTCGTAACGCAATTTATTTTCATCCGTAATTTCAGGATTATCATAATATAATCCAATATATTTGGCGTTTTCAATTAATAAATTCCTTGCGCCCGCCCACACGCATAACTTATCCCAAGTTTTTCTTATTTTGAAATAATCTCCTATATGCCGAATATAACACACTTTCATATCCTCGAAATTTTTCACGATGACATTTAGTTTTATATGTTTTTCCGGATTGTTTTGTTTCCCGGATAATTTACGATTATTATAGCTCATTTTCGATGATTTGTCTTTCGAATCCTTGCTGATGTTTTTAGAATTCTTGCTATTTGCATAAATAGAATTTTTTCCGCGGTAATCGCCGGCGGAACATCCGAAATGTTCGCGAAACGCATAAGCAAACACAGAAGACGATGAAAATCCGCAATTAAAAGCTATTCCGGTAATGGAGTCATTTTTGAAAACAAGCATATTTGCGGCTCGTTCGAGTCTTACTCTGCGAATAAACGAATATAATGATTCGCCGGTAACGGTTTTAAAAATTCTATGAAAATGAAAGGGAGAAAAATTTGCTATGCCCGCAAGTTTCTCAAGCGTGAAATTCTCTGAAATATTATAATTTATATAATCGACGACTCTATTAACCCGAAGAATATATTCCGTTTTGCAGGCGTTCATATTATTCAAAATAGAATTCAACGGCGTATTCGCCGGGACCGTTTAAAATTCCGCTCATAAAAAGATAATTCGTATTATAAATTTTCGCGGGTTTGCCGTTTATTTTAAGTTTCCATCGAGGATAATGAATATATCCGAAATTCAATACCGCAGTCTGATTGGTTTTTACCTTAATGAACGCTCTGTCGTCCTTAATTTCCGATTGTAAAATTTCGCAAGAAAACCCGTCTTCATTTTTAAAATCAATTTGTATTTCATCGGAAGTATAAACAACTTTGGAAAAATCATAAACGTCATCGTTAACCAAATCAAGAATTTTTCCCGAATCGTTTACAGAGATGATTTTTTCCGATAAAAAAATTAATGGAACGGCTTTTTCATTCGAATAAATCCTAAGATTGTTCGAATCGTATTTTTTCAGCAATTTGAATTTGCTCGAACTGTCGAGATTATCTTCGGTAATTAAATATTTGACCGAAAGCAAATCGAATAGTTTCGAATCAACGTCCGGCTTGATAAAAACCAGATTTTCAGGAACATATTTAGCCTTTTCGATTTTCTTCGCGTATTCGTTATATTTTTTCAATATAAACGGCTCGTATCCGTTTATCGACATACGGTTGAATAAAACATTGATTCCGGGAGGATACATATCGGAATTAGAAAAAATCCGATAATTTTTATCGAACGTTTCGTGGATTTCCCGCGAAATCACGCATTGATTATTATCTGCGGTTTTTAAAAACTTTGAATGAACCGACGCGATTTCAAACGCGCATATCGCCGAAATAAAAATAATAGTTTTTTTATATCCGAACTTTTTCAGATATAAAACCGCGAACCCGATTAATACTATAATTAAAGTCAGCGAAAAAAAACCGGATTGAACCGTATTGTAGATTTTATCAACGGCATTAATATAAAATTCCGGCGTATTGAAATCCACTCCGCCCTGACTTATTATTTTTTGGCTGATTTTTTCTTTTACTATTCCGGTAAATATGTTTTTAAAAAAAAATAAAGACGCCGTTATAAAAATAAAAATAATCATAGCCGACGCCAAAATTTTTTTTACGACGAAATATTCTTTGGCGCGTTCGTCTGTAAGAATACTTTTAAGATTTGACAATCCGACTCCGGCAAGACACGCGCCGGCAAACATATAAACGAACATAAACCTTACCGGCCAGCGGAATTTATTAAACCCAAAAACGCAATAATGAAAAAATTTATATGCGGGGGTATATTTTCCAAGACTGATTATAATGGAAAATACAAATAAAAACCAAAAAAAATTTTTAAACTTAACGCGCGGCGTTATTATCTTAAACGCGGAAATAAAAATCAGAAATACCGCGGCCGCGCTTAAATACGCGTTATAACACTCGAATCCAGTCAGTTTCCGCCAGAACATTCTCCAATAATCTCCCGTTAAACTCGACCCGTAAAAAAAAGGCATAACCGAGGTGATAATTTTTTTCGGTTCGAACGACCAGTAAGTATAAAAATCATAACCGCCCATGGAATCGGCTCTTACGGTAAGATTTGCAAATTCATAAACGTCTTTTAAATATGAAAAAATAATTAATCCGAATAACAGCATTGAAACGAAAAATAAAACCATATATCCGATTTTATTTTTTTGATAAAACAGCGTATAAACGAAAAACAGCATTAAAACAAATATGGTATAAAATGAAAATTGCGGCTGCCCTCCGAAAAATTGCAAACTGAGAAACAGCGAAACGGCAACGCACCATTTGAATTTCAGGGTTTCGTGAAGATTCAGCAGAGCCCAGAAACACGCAGGCAAATACGGAATGCAGTTTATTATAGTGATATGCCCTAAAAAAACTCTTGTTGAAGAAAAGCCGCCAAGCGCAAATATTAATCCAGATACAAAACCGGAAATACCGTCGCCGGTAATTTTTTTTACAAATAGCGACATAAATATTCCGGCTAAAATAAGATTAAAACATATCGATAAATTAATTCCGGCAGCGGGCGAAAATATCGCCGAAAAATAAGTGAACGGATATAACGCCGCGTTTTGTATCATAGCGTAAAATGGTCTGCCGCCGAAAGTATAAGGCTCCCAAACCGGTATGCTCCGGTTTTCCGCAAAATAATTATGAAGATACGACCGGTAAAAATAAAAATAACGGGTTATATCAGAACCGGCGATTACCTTATCGGGATTTAAAAACGTCGGGAAATAAATAATAGAAACAACGCAAAAAATCAGAATCTGATAAAAATATTTTTTTATGATTGTCATCTGAATTTATGTTTCAAATAAATACTGACAAACGCGGCGCATACGTAGAAAAAAACCGCCAGAAAAAGCGTAGTTTTGAATCCTGCGTTCATTGCGAAAATAAAAGCGAAAATCGAACCAAGAACGGAAGTCGCTCCGTTAACCGCCCAAGCCCACGGTATTATGGATTCGTTTTTATAATTGCCGAGAACCCTTACCGCAAGCGGAAACGGCATTCCCAAAAGAAGCGACGGAGCGCCGAGCGTAAATACGGCTATGATTATTTTATAGAAATGATTTATTTCTATCATCGTATAAAAGAAAGCATCGATTACAAAATTATAAATAAGCAATACAATAACAAGCAGTATTATTATTTTTATAATATAATCGGAAAGCAGCTCGGTTTTAAAATGATTTGTCAGATAACTGCCGATACCCGAAAAAATCAGCATTGAAAATAAAACGACCGAGAGCGCGTATATCGGATGTCCGAGAAATAAAATGTATCTTTGTATCAGAGACGTTTCAATAAGCATAAATCCGATTCCTATGCAAGCGAAATATCCGAGAATATTGAGAATTTTAAAATCGTTCATATCCTGTTGAATTTTTATTATGATAGGTATAAACACTAAAGCGATTGTCATTAATAATATTATCAAAAATGAAACCACAAGAATAAAAACCGCGACGTAATTATACGAATGACCGTCTCTTATATCAAATGCTTTTAAAAAATCTTCCGGTTTAAGAAGATGAAAAAAGAACGGTTTATCGTCAGTGGTCGGAGACACGTCAAATTCATATTCTTTATAAAATTTTTCGGGCGAATCGGTGAAAATCAGATTGGTAAAATAGTTTGGTTCGATTTTTCCGCTCGACGGAATGTATTCGATTTTAAATTTCAAATCGTCCGATATTTGAGTTATTTTAGCTATTTCTTCTGGCGTAAACGGAGATTTTTTGAATAAAAAAGTAACTGTGTTGTATTTATTTCCGGGAATATTAGCTACAATTATAATATTCTTATATGTTTTTGAGATTGAAACGTTTTTATAAGCCGTTAGCGCCAAACTTAAAACTCTAAGCGATTCTCTCGGCTTTTCCGGAAAATAAAATCTTGTGATGGTTAAAATTCCGTCGTCCGAAAGTTTATTGAAATAATCCTGAAACGCTTCGACCGTATATAACGAATTTTCCGCAAGCGCCATTGCTCCGGAATTAATCGCCGCCCACGTATCGACCATAGACAACTGAATTATTTTGAATTTGTTTTTGAATTTTCTGATAAAACTTCTGCCGTCTTCGAGAACAAAATTAATTCCTTTCCGGTTATATAAATAATTCGTGAATTTTCCGTAGGTTTCATTGATAATATCGCGAATGATAGGATTTATGTCAACGGCGTAGACCTCGGAAACTCCGCAAATTTTTGCGCCCAAAACGTCTTTGCCCGCGCCGGCTCCGATTACAGCCATAGGCGATTCGGGTTTCAAAAGATACGCCAAAGCCGTTATAGAATTTTTGAGAAATTGAACTTCCGAATCCGCGCCGCTATAACCTATCATCGACATACCCGCGCACGCGTCTATATCAAGCGTCTTTAAATCCGGCAGATATTTTCCCTCGTAAACAGAACTTAATCCCCAATCGATAAACCGAGTTCCGTAAACCGCCACCCTTGAAAAAGCGTTCCATTTTGAATATTCAAGATCGCTTTCAAAACGTCCTTTCACATATTTTATTTTGAAAAAATCCTTATAATCCTTGTTGAAGGCGTTTATCAGCAAAGCCGATAAAAGGCATATAAACAAAACGCCTGAAACTATTTTTTTTCCGTAATTTTTAGAAATTGAAAAAGCCACGACAAGCGGAATAAGACTGATGATAACCGAAATCAACAACGCCGAAGACTCGGCTCCAAAATAATTTATAACGGGTATAAATAAAAGGCAGCCGGCGGCGGCTCCGGTCAAATCGAAAAAATACAGTTTGCTAATCTGCTCGGATTTAAAGGTTATCAATATTGACAAACCGTATGCGATTAAAAAAAACGGTATCATCATATTAAGATATATAAATCCAAGATATAAAATATCAACCGGGTTCGACCGTAAAAAAATTCTCGTATTGAATACTATATAAAAAGTCAGAATCAAATATAGCGGAGCGGCGATTGAACTGAAATATATATGATTGTCAATCTCGTTTGCGGCTATCCTGTTTTTTTTAAAATACAGATATAATCCGGCGCAGCTCATTCCCAACATCGCGATTGAAACAGCCATAAACGCAAAATGATACCATAATATGACGCTGAACAATCTTGTGAGAAGCAATTGCAGCATTATTATAGAGCAGGATATTATAAAAGCTATCGAATAATATTTTCGCGAACCCATATTAAATAAAATACCTCGCAGCAAGCGTTATTCCCGAAACAACCAGACCGGCTCCGACCAATCGCGTAATGAAAAGAGCTGTCCGCAATCCTATTTTTTCCGTCAGCGAAGCCGAGCTATACGGAAAAAAAATTATTCCCGATCCGAAATCCACAGACAGCATAACAGTTATCCAATAAAAATATTTTTTCAATAAAATAAACACCAGAGGATATATTACAAGACTCGTCATAACGGACGTTCTGGAATGTGAAAAATATTTTTCGGATCGCTCTAAAAATAATTTAACGTTATCTATGTGGCTTCCTTTGCATCCGTAAAAAATTGATTTATTAAAAAATTGATTTTTCCCGTATATAACGCTCAAATCCTCTTTTTTTTTTTCAATATTGCACCACAGGCATTTATGTTTTTCAACGTCCATTATTCACCGCTGGATTAGTCCTTACGCGAGAAAAACGATTTTTCCAACATTAAATATTCGGATGCGTTTTCCGTCGCATTTTAAAACAATAAAATTTATATTTTATCGCAGGTTAATATTATTATTTTTAATTTATATGTCAATAAAAAAACGCGGTTTTTTCATATCAAGCGGAAAAACTTAAAAAATCGTCAAAGCGTCATTAATTTTTCTGAGATTCTCTCAATCTCTGGCACAATACTTTAATTATGCCTCTCGCAACCTCGATGTATTCCGACATTAATTCGTATAAAGCGTCTTGTTCAAGTTTAAAAAGAAAAGTGTCTTTCATTGCAGTTACAGAAGCGGAACGCGGTTCAGGGTCAAGCGCCGCAAGCTCTCCGAACACGCTCCGTTCGCCTAATTCCGCGAATATTCTTTCTCCGTCGTGAACCTTTACCTCGCCTTCTATTATAATGAACATTGATTTGCCTATATCTCCCTTTTGGAAAATAGTCTCGCCGGCTTTAATATGGATTTCATTTATTACAGTGGCTAATTCCACGAGACACTCTTCAGGGATATTCGTGAATATTTCAACGGATTTCAATATTAAAACTTTTTCGATAGTCAATAACATTGCCGCCTCCAAATTTTTTTTAATAAAATTGATTTATTTTAAAATCGGATTTTGATATGTCAATCTTTATATCTTCTTATCTACGCCCACGCTAAAAGTTTTTCAACGTCGGAGATTATTATATTTTTATCTTTTACTATTATGCTGTTTTCTTCTTTAAATTGATTCATAGCCCGGGAAACGGTTTCTCTCGGAAGTCCGGCCAAATCCGCTATAAATTTATGCGGCGTTTTTAAAGTTATCAAAATTCCTTCGTCAACTTTTTTTCCGAATTTATTTGATAATAAAAATAATTGAGCCGCTATCCTTCCCTGAACGTTTTTAAACGTAAGCCAATTAATTTGCTGATTCGCATTAATTAATTTTTCCGACAGGGCTTTTATTATATTTAAAGAAAAAATATAATTCATTTTTATTAAATCAAGTAAATTCTGTTTATATAAAACCAGCATTTCCACGTCGGTTACCGCTTTAATCGACGCGGTTCTCGGTAAAGACGTCAATACCGAAATTTCTCCGAAAAAATCGCCTTCTTTCAAAACAGCAAGGACTTTTCTTTTTCCATTGTATTCATTGAATACTTCAACCGCGCCGCTTAATATTATAAATAAATCCTGTCCTTTTTCGTTTTCTGAAAAGATTAAACTATCAGATATAAATGTTTTTTTTTCAAATTGTTTATATAAAAGAGTTAATTGTTCCTTGGGCAAATCTGAAAAAATCGGAATGGTATTAATAATCTCTACGATTTTCCATTGTTCCATTTTTTTCTCAAAAAAAATTAATTTAACGATTCATAAAAAATAAAATGCCGGCGGTAAATCCGGTCGATAAAAGAACAGAAACAACATTTATACATAACGACTTCAACGAACTTATCGAAAATATTCCGGAAACCAATTTCAAATTTAATATCAATATCCACAAGAATACGATACAGGCGGCGCAGACTGAAACATATTTGTTTGAATAGTAAGATAAAATTATCCATATTAAAAACAAGATTAAATTCAACGAATAAATATAAAAACCGCCCGCCCATAATCCGCTGAATTTTTCTTTCGACGATAATTTCAAAAAAATATGATTGAATATTTGCCATAATATATAAAAGGTTCCCGCCGCGACCGCAAAAGAAACAAACGTGATATTTGAAAATAACGGCTGACGTTGAAAATCAGGCGAATTAGAGGTTCTTATAATATAATTTTTTAAATAATCCGGCATAAAAACCATATAAACAAGAATCATCCACCAGCTTGCAAAAAACAGTATTACGGAAGAACCGAAAAATTCAGAGCCGTATTTTTTAAAACTTTCAACAAACTTCGAAGGCGAAAACAATCCTCTAAAATAAACTGTAAACCCGTCTTTTTCGGGCGGAACCTCCATATCGCATTCGCACTTATCCGTTGATTCCGAAGTTTCTTCAGCGTTCAAATCCACTTCTATTTCGCTTATTATTCCGCGCCTGATTATAATATGCCACACTGCCAGCGGAAAATAATTTATAATACAACTTATGACAAATACCGATGATGGAAAACCCATTATTTTTTCTCTGAAAACAAATAATAACGCTCCGCCTGTTATAAAAGACGCCATAGTCGTTTTTATCATAACGTATAAAACCGAAAAATTCGATTGCTCGCGACTGTATTTATACAATAAAAATTTGTAGATGAATACAATATAAGACAGACAAACAATAAACGCTGCAAATCCGAACGATTTAAAATTATATTCCGGAATATTGAACGTTCTAAATTTTATAAAAAACGAGAGATATAAGCCTACAGTTATTATTATGCATTCAGGTATTCTATTTAAAATAAAAGCGACAAGTTTATTGTAGAATTGAACGTTTATAATCAGAGTTTTTGATATTATTCTGATTAAGATTAATATAATAGTATTAATGAAAAACGATATTGCAAATACGGACGTTGGAAATGCGTTTGCCCTGCCGGCTCTAAATAAATATCCGAACATCATCGATATTATAACGGCGATTAATACGGCTTTTATCGAATTCTTGACAATATTGAAATAAGAAATATTTTCAGGTTTTTTATATAACCCGCTGATAAACGTTCCTATAAAATATGACAGGCTGATTAAAATATATAATCCCTCGTAACCCTGCAAATTATAATCGGGAATATCGCCCGCAAATTTTATATAAAAAGACAACAATGTCCCGCAGTTAAAAAAAATCGCGTCTAATAAAACAAAAAATATTAAACTGTTCAATGGAAGCATTAAAACATTTCTCCTGGACTGTCTAATAAATTGAAAGTAAAGCGATTCTCCAAGATCGACAAAAACTAAAATGTTGTTTATCAATCATTTTAAAATGAGACTCTGGAAAATTAAACTACTTTTTATATCTTAATTAGTCTGCCCCGCATATTTTTATATCACAATCTTTTAAGCAATTGTTCCCGTTCTTCAATGTCGATTATTTTTTTTATTCTTATTCCGAAATTCTCGTCTACAAGAACTATCTCGCCGCGAGCAAATAATTTATTATTAATATAAACGTCGGCGTATTCGCCTTGAATTTTTTCAAGCTCGACGACCGAACCTTTGGTAAGTTTCAAAGCGTCTTTCAACGGCATTTTGGTTCTACCGAGAAACACTGACATTTTCAAAGATAAATCGCTAAAATATCCCATATCGCCTTTAGCCGGCATTTGAACCGAAACTTGAGGCGGCGTGTAGGCGATGGTTGATTGAGGCGCCGCGGCTATAGCGGCAGGCGCAGGCTGCATAACCGGAGGAGCGGCTGCGGCAGGCGGCTGAACCGCGGGTTCTTCCGCAGGCGCGCCTCCGCCAAGTCCTCCAAAAGAACCTTCGTCGTCTCCGCTCGTTTGAGCCAATAACGCGTTAATTTCATCTTGAGTCAACATATCTGCCATTATTCTCAACTCCTGTAATCGGCTTTGAATAATAAATGCGAATAAAGAAAAAGTCTTTTAATCCAAATCAGTATTCGCTCAATTCTTCTAATACTTTCAACGTTACGATTCAGCTCGTATTTACAAAAACAGAAAAAAATGCCGTAGCAAAGCATTTTTAAATGCGTCAAAAACAAAGAGCGGAACTAAAGTTCCTTAGCTAAATTTTTAACGTATTTTTTTTCTATTAACAAAGCATAACCGAATAATAACAATCCGACAATATAATAAATATTTTTTTATTTATTGTCAAGCGATTTATTTAAAATTTCAAGGGTTAAATATTTCTTGACAATCGGTTAGTTTTTTTATAAAATTAGTTTTATGAAAATGATAAAATATGTTATAATATTATTATTGATTTTTCAATTCTACTCGTGTTCAAACGATAAAATAGATTTCAATGATTTACGTTCAAGAATTCAGGAATTAAAACAACGCGGCGCAGGTCAGAACATCGACAATCTCAAAAACAATCTGAAAGAATTTGAAGAATTGTTAAATATATGCTTATCCGCTTTTGAAAATCAACATCAAGCGTTAAGATATCTCGGGGTTCAATGTTTGCAACGCCAAATGTACGACCCTGCTATCGAATATTTATCTAAAGCGCTTAAAATCAAATCCGAAGACGCCGACCTGCATTACTATATTGCCATAGCTTACGCCAATAAAGGAAAACGCGATAATTCATATAACTTTAAAGCGGAGCAATCATACAAAGACTCTTTGATAATTCAACCGAACAACAGTCTGACTTTATATTCGCTTGGCATATTGTATTATTATCATTTAAATCAAAAAGAAAACGCTATTCAGGTTATGAATAAAGCATATCAATACGCCGCAAAATACGAATACAAACCGAGCGCTATGCTCGCGAGATTTTATTTTGAAAAAGGCGATTTTGCCGAATCTGTAAAATATTATAAAGACGCCGCCGAAAGAGCTTCCACTCCGAAAATAAAAGCGAAATTATTGATGAATACCGGCATTGTTTATCAAAAAATGAACGATACGGCAAACGCCAAATTGTATTTTGAAAACGCGTTAAACCTTGACGATACTCTTAAAGGAGCGCAAACTTTATTTGATTCGTTAAAATAAATTAATTCGTTTTAAACTAAAATGAATGATTTAACCGCCGCCCTATTATTAAACTCCATTCAAGAACTTGGCTGTAGACGGTTTAAAGAGCTTGTCGACGCGTTTGGATCTCCGTCCTCGGTATTTTCAGCGCCGGACAAGGAAATAAAACAAACGTCACAAATATCAGAAACGCTTTTATATAAAATAAGACGTCTGAAAGAAAACGACTCCGTAAAATATTTAATCAACAAATGCTCGGATTGCAATTACAATATTATTTTTTACGGGTCTGCCGGCTATCCTTACAATTTAGCCGAACTTCATTCGCCTCCGTCCATATTATATTCCACGAATTATTTTTCTGAAAAGGATAAAAATTCTATCGCTATAGTAGGTTCAAGATTCGCCACTAAATACGCCATTACAACAACTGAAGATTTCGCTAAAAAATTGACTGCAGCCGGACTGACCATTGTAAGCGGATTTGCTAAAGGAATCGACATAACCGCCCATTTATCAGCAATCGAAGCCGGCGGCAGAACCGTTTGCGTTTTAGGAACCGGTCTTGACAGAAAATACATTTATCCGGCAGAACATAAATACTATTACGATAAATTCTTAAAAAATGAAAACGTGATATTTTTAAGCGAATATCCGCCGGATACTATTGCGGCTAAACAAAATTTTCCGGCAAGAAACAGAATTATAAGCGGTTTGTCGCTTGGAACGCTGGTTGTTCAGGCGGGAAAAAAAAGCGGAGCTTTAATAACCGCCGATATGGCTCTTGAACAAAACCGCGAGGTTTTTGCGACTCCGGACAGAATCGGTCAGATTAACAGCGTCGGCACTAATGAATTGATAAAAAAAGGATGCGCCAAACTGGTTCAAAACGTTTCCGATATTCTTGAAGAACTTAATTTTGAAATTAAATCTGAAACTATAAATTCAAGTCGCCGGACTTCCCTTCAAAAAATATTATCGCCGGTCGAAGAAAAAGTTTTAGCGGTTCTTACCGATACTCCTCAAAAATTTTCCGACATTGCAGAATCATTGGAAATGGACGAAAATCAGCTTAACGTCGTTTTGTTAAAACTTGAAATAAAAAATTTAGCATGCCGGTTTCCCGGTCATTTATTTTTCAGAATCGGACATTAAAAAATTAAAAATCGTCAAATCATTTTCGTGGATTTGCGGCTGCCTTTTGTTATTTTAATCCCGAAAACCGCAATCCGTAAATCATATGTTTTTAAGATTTTGAAAAATTGTCTGAAACAAGTATTCTATGCTGTCTGAACAATTTTTCAAAATCCTTATGCGGTTTTCGGGTTGAAGCGGCCGCAATCTACGGTTAAATAAAATTGAATTCCTATTTTTTTATCCCAAAATTTCCTTTAAATCCTGTTCCGGCGTAGAGATTGGTTTAATCGCAAAATTATCGACCAATACCTTCAGAACGTTCGGCGAAATAAATGCGGGAAGACTAGGACCTATCTTAATATTTTTTATACCAAGATAAAGTAATGTCAATAAAATACATACGGCTTTTTGTTCATACCACGAAAGTATCAATGAAAGCGGCAGTTCGTTAACTCCGCATTTAAAAGCTTCGGCAAGAGCGGAAGCCACTTTAATCGCGGAATATGCGTCATTGCACTGCCCCATATCAAGAAGTCTCGGGAATGGGCCGATTTTTCCAATATCAATTTTATTGAATCTAAATTTTCCGCATGCAAGCGTAAGAACTATCGTGTCTTTTGGAGTTTTTTCAACAAATTCTGTATAATAATTTCTTCCCGATTTAGCTCCGTCGCATCCGCCTACGAGAAAGAAATGTTTTATAGCTCCATTTTTTACCGCTTCGATTATTTTGTCTGCAGATGATAAAACCGCATTTCTCGCAAAACCTGTCATAGAAGGAGCGTTGTCCGTATTTTCTTTAAATCCTCCGATTTCAAGCGCTTTTTTTATAAGTTCGTTAAAATCTTTTTGACCGCCTTGTTTTCTGTTTTCAATATGTTTTACATTAGGAAAAGCGACTAATCCGGTAGTAAAAATTCTATCGATATAAGAATCGCGGGGTTTTTGAATGCAATTTGTAGTCATTAAAATTGAACCCGCGAATTCATCGAATTCCTTAGTTTGATTTTGCCAAGCCGAACCATAATTTCCGATAAGATGTTTGAATTTTTTTAATTTCGGATAAGCAAGCGCAGGAAGCATTTCGCCGTGCGTATAGACGTTTATTCCTTTGCCTTCTGTCTGCTGTAATAATTCATATAAATCAAGCAAATCATGTCCGCTTACAAGTATTGCCGGACCTTGCTTAACTCCTGTAAAAACCTGCGTAGGTTCGGGATGCCCAAATGTTTCAGTATTCGCTTTATCAAGCAATTCCATAGTTTTTAAATTTATTTCTCCGGTTTTTAAAACAAGAGCAATAAGTTCATTAACCTCTTTTTGTTTAGTAAGTTCTGATAAAGCGGTATGAATGAATTCATATATTGAATCGTCTTCAAAACCTAAAACTAAAGCATGATCCGCATAAGCCGAGAGCCCTTTTAAACCGTATGTGATAATCTGTTTTAATGAAACCGTATCTTCCGATTCGTTTTGAAAAACGTCGGATTTAACTCCGATAGTTTCTGCAAATTTAATTAAATCCTGTAAACTGCCTTGAGATTTCCATTTTGCGGCTGGGTTATCAATTTCAGAATTGTAGATTTCAAGATATTGTTTTTTCAAAGATTCCTTGATTGAATCGCCTTTTTTAAGGATTTTTTCTAATCGCGAATTATCAAAATCAACGTTTGTAATAGTAGTGAATAAAGATTCAATTGCAAATCTGTCCGCTTCTATTGATTTTATTCCTTTTTTTCTTAACTCTAAAGCGTATAATGAAATTCCTTTTAACTGAAAAATCAGCAAATCCTGTAAAACCGCGGTTTCGGGCTGTTTGCCGCAAACTCCGACTTTTGAACATCCCTTGCCTCCCGCAGTCTGCTCGCATTGAAAACAAAACATACTCATAATAATAACCTCCAAAATAAATTTTTTAACAACTTAATAAGTTTTTCAATCATTCAATATTCCAATCTTAAATCCTGATAAACGCATTAACCTGAAAATGCCAAGTGAAAATTAACGCTTTTAAAAAAGCGCGCAAAATCAATGTTTTGAATTAATTCCAGCAATTTTTTAAAATTCTAATACGGTTTTCAGGTTAAACAATCTCGCCGTTAATTGAAATCGTATAATCCTTCATAATAATATTTTTACCGGATTTTTGCATAGCGCCGCGAACTATTGATTCAATGCCTCCGCAGCAAGGAACTTCCATATGAACTATTGTGATAGATTTTATATTATGCGATTGAAAAATCATTGTCAATTTTTCTATATACATATCTATAGTCGTATCGAGTTTCGGGCATAATATCATTAAAATTTTTCCATCAATAAACCTTCTATGAAAATCCGCGTATGCATATGCCGAGCAATCAGCCGCAATTACCAAATCGGCATTTTCAAAATAATTTGCGTTCGGATTAATCAATTGAAGCTGCGTAGGCCATTGCCGCAGTTTGGATTCAAGTTTTCCAATATTAGGTTCAGTTTGCTTGTTTGTGTTTCTATTTCGTAAATCCATAGTTTTCATACCCGGACAGCCGCCGAATCCGCATTGCTCCTTATTATTATCTAAATATTCAGGAACAGGCAAATTATTTTTTTTTAAATATTCAACCGCTTGAGCCAAATATAAATCTTCATTATGGTCTTTCATATGTTTTAAATGAGCCTTAATAACGTTTTCGCCGCCTTTTACAACATTTTCCATAACTTTATATTCGTCATACGGTTCTGATTCGCGTTCTTCGATAGATATCGCTCCTTCAGGGCAATGACCGAGACACGCTCCAAGTCCGTCGCAAAATAAATCGCTTATCAATCTGGCTTTACCATCAATAATCTGCAACGCTCCTTCCGCGCAGTTTGGAATACAGTTTCCGCATCCATTGCATTTTTTTTTATCGATACTTATAATTTTACGCATAACCATTTTGTTTTACTCCTTCAATTTTGTATTATGCCTTCATTATACAATATTTTGAGCGATAACGCCTTGACTTTAGTCAATAAAATTTGATTTGAGAGGGAATATGCGATTCGTTGTGATAATACTGTTTTGAAATTCGGCTTCGGAATAAGAACAAATCTTATTCTTTAGATTCGTTAAAAATCAGATTGAACGTCGTTTTCTGATTTGGAATATCAGATTCAAAAGAAATGCTGCTTTTCATAACTTCAAGCATAAGTCGGGCTGAATACAATCCAAGTCCCGAACCTTTTTTTTTGCCGCAGGTAATATGTTTATGAAAAATATTTGTTCGGATTTTTTCGGGAATTAATCCCTTGTTTGTAATCGAAAGTAAAATCTTCGAGTTTTCAATTCTTTTGCAGCGAATTACTATTTTTTCATTTTCAGGCGACGCCTCAGCCGCATTTTTTAAAAGATTTGCGATAATAGAATATAAAAGAAGCATATCTCCGGTTATCTTATAATATTCGTCAAATTCGTCTAGTTCAATACAAATATTTCTAAGCGAAGAGATTTTAGCGATGCTTGCGGTCGCTTTGCCTATAGCGTCTTTTAAATCAATTTTTTTAGGCTCAAAATTAAACACGCCTCGTTCGATTTTATAGAGTTCAAGCGAGACATTCATCATTGAATTAATGGTTTCCGCGTGTTCAATAATAATATTCAAATCCGATTTAACCGTTTCGATATTATCAATTTCCTTAAGAGCGTCGCGGGCGCTCAGCAATATAACAAACAGCGGAGTGCGGGCGTCGTGTTTCAATAAATTATTTATATCTTCTTTCAGATTATTCGCTTCCACAAGCGCAAGGATATTTCGCACGCGCATTTTAACTATCTCGGGTTCAAAAGGTCTCGGTATATAATCGAGAGCTCCTATATTAAGTCCTTTGATTTCATCCGCAGTCCGGTTTTTTGCTGAAATTATCACTACGGGAATATCGCAGGTAGTATGCTGATTTTTTAAGATTTTGCAAACTTCGTATCCGTTAAGACCCGGCATAATAATGTCAAGCAGTATCAAATCAGGTTTCGCCGGCTGGTTGCAGATATGCAGAGCCGTTTCGCCGCTTGTGGCGACTTTGATAACATAATCATCGCTCAATATATTCCGCAAAACTTCGATATTTTCAGGCGAATCGTCGACTATCAATAAAACCGGTTTTTTTGAAATCATCATACTCGACCTCCGTTCATCAATTTCAATTTTTCAATAAATCGTTCGACTAATACAACGCATTCTTCAAAAGAATACGAAAAAATCAGCCTTCGAATAGAAAGAATTTCATATTCAAAATCTTTAAAATCATATTTTAAAGAAATATTGTTAAAAAGCGGCAATGATTCGGCGTTAAAATTTTTCAATAATTCAAGCAGTTTCGCCATATCCTCCATACAATAATTTTTATTAACCGGCAAATTGATTTTTTCGCATTCCCGCGATTCGATTATATTAGCTTCCGCCTCTAAAAATTTATTAATCGAAGCGCGCGCCGTTTTTAATTCGCCGATAAATTCGGTTATTTCAACATTTGACACGGGTTCTATTTTATCCAAAATTTTTTTCGCGCTAATAAAAAGTTTTTCAGCGCCGATATTTGCCGACGAACCTTTTATTGTATGAATAATTTCACGGATTTTAACGGGACTGACCGCAGAAAAATTTTCAAGAATTTTTAAATGTTCTTCATTTCTATCATAAAACATTTTAAGTATCCTGCAGTAGACTTCAATATTATTATTAACCATTCGCAATCCGTGAGAATAATCAATATTCTCAAGAATCAATAATCTGTCTTTAATATCGTCCGTTTCAAATTCAATCCGTCCAGAACTCCGGTCTCCTTCTTCTAAAACGCATTTTTTAAATTCGGCGCAGAAATCAAACAAATATGAATTGTCATTATTTTTTTCAACAAACAATTCCGACCCGATGATTTCAAGAAGTTTTTTGACGTAAAAAATATGCCAATATTGATTAAGCTCTTCGGCAGTCTTATTTGCTGCGCAGTTTTCAGATATAAACGCGGTATTGCAAGAATAAATATTCCAGTTCAACATAAATTTGATAAAAATTTTGTTATCTGTTTCAGACGCGATATCCGCGCTCAACGCGATATTTCCTTCTTTTGTATGAATCAGAAAAAAATCAGTAAGTATTATTACCGCCTGATAAATACAATTGAAATAACCTCTGATTTTTCCGCGGAATTCCGCGGGATATGAAATATTAAACGATATGGAATCGTCTTTAATTTTCAAACCTATAAATTTTTTTAGTTTATCAAGTTCGTCCGACGCCTTGAAATTTTCTTCTTTCAACCGTTCAACCGATAAATCTTTATATGAATATTCGAGCATTTCATTTATCATCGAAGTATTAACGCCAATTATGTTAGCCAGATTATCCAGTTCTTTCTGATTAAACTTACGGTCCGGTTTCAATACGGGTTCGATAACAGTTTTAAATTCCTTAAGAACTCTAAACACAAACTCAAGTTGCTCTTTATAAAACTTAATTTCCGTCTGCCGCTTGTTTTCAATCTCAATCTGTTTGCTTTTTTTTTCAGTAATATTCTCTTTGACAGCCAAAAAAAACAAAATTTTGTCGCCCTTATCGTCATATAACGGGGTTATTGTCATATATTCCCAGTAAGAGTCGCCGCTTTTGCGTTTATTGAAAATCTCCCCGCGCCATATCTTGCCGGACAATATGGTATCCCACATTTCTTTATAAAAAATTTGAGAATGAGACCCTGTTTTTAATAGCGCTGGATTCTTGCCGATTATTTCTTCTGATTTATATCCGGTCAATATTTCAAAAGATTTATTTACATACAATATGTTTCCGTTGACGCCGGTTATCGCAACCGCAAACATACAATTATCTAAAGCTGATTTAAATTGGAAAATCTCGTTTTTCAATTTGAAATAATCTAAGTTTAACAAATCAATATTTTTTTCAAGAGTTTCAATTTTTCCGGCGTTTGCTAGTTCGTTTCGCAGTTTAGATTCTTCAAATCCCCTGTATTTATTGTTTTCCGATAAGATTTTTTCAAACTCGCCGGCAGCCTTTTCAATCGAATCTGCAGACTTAAAATTAATATCGTTCTTAATAAGAATCGCTTTAAACCTCTCCAGCGCCGATTCCATAAAATATTTTTTTAAAATAAAATATAAAATAATAAATGCGAAAACCAAAACAGTTGATATAAAATATCCGTTTAATAGCAAGGTAAAATAAAAAGGAGGTTCGGGATTCAACAATACAATCCCGAAAAAATTTTCTCCGCCGCCTTCGAATTTTTCGCCCGGCATTTTTATTTTATCAAAATATACCGTATAACGCTTATCTTCAATTAAAACGCCGGAATATGTTCCGGAACCGCCGCTCAAAATTTTTTCAGTAATTTCAATAAACCGTTTATCCCAGTTTAACAAAAAATTACGGGTTTTATGATAGCCTTCGAGTTCCTGAAAGGTTCCGCCTTTTTCATCCTTTATAAGACCTTCTTTCTGCAATTTTTTTAAACTGTAAATTTCAGAAAGCGTAGAAGTATCCGGATGCGCTATAATGATTCCTTCGTTATCAATAAGGAAAAAAACTTTTTCTTTATATTTGCAGAAATCATAAAATTTTTGCGTCAACCTTTTTAAGTTGACGTCCATTCCCAACACGCCTATCGGGACATTATCATTCATAATCGTATGGAATATTGAGACAACCGGAATATCGCCTGTTTTTGAATAATACGATTTGGAGATGAAAGGAGAATAAATTTTATCAAAATATCTCTTAAACCACCACCTATCTTTTCTGATTCCGAGCGCGCCAAAACTGCGGGCGCGCTGCCGTCCGTCTAAATCCTGCAAAAAAATCAATTCGATAAACGGATATTTTTTTTGAATATCAACAAAAAACTCAAGTCCCGAATTATGAGCTAAGGGACCCGAGACGTCATATTTTTCAGAATATTTTTTTTGATAATTCGACCGAGCGTCAAAATTGAGCAAACAGTTTTTTACAGATTGTTCGGAAGCGATAATTGAATTCAAATTAAACGCATTATAAAAAAAATCTTCGGTTTTAATTTTCAAATCCATTAACAGATTCTTGTTGTTTGAATCTGCCGAGGCATTATATAATCCAATTAAATAATTCATGCCGCATATTGTCAGAATAACCAAAAAAACCAAGCTTAACTTGAATAATAGATTTTTCATAGTTTTTTTCCGCGTCAGCTTAAGACTTTTAAAATTGTTTCCATAAAAACTTCGGGAATAATCGGTTTTGAAATATGAGCGTTCATTCCCGCTTCAACGCACTTATTTTTATCGGATTCCGAAGCGTCCGCCGTCATCGCAATTATAGGAATATTTTTATAATATTCGTTTTTCCTCAGTTCGCGCGCCAATTGATATCCGTCCATTTCAGGCATATGTATATCAAGCAAAACGCAGGCGAACTTATTTTTTAAGGCAATACTCAAACCGGTTATGCCGTTTTTTGCGGTTATAATCTTATCATTTGCCGCATTCATTGACAACAGCAGTTTTGAACTTATCTCAAGATTTATCTCGTTATCATCCACAATCAAGAAATCTTTATCGGCGAGCAATTCGCCGCTAAATTTCATATTTTTCAATGTCTCGCGTGAAATTCCGCTTGACTCTTCGCTAAAAAAACCGGACATACAATCGAATATTATCGAACGGTTAACAGGTTTAGCAATATAATAATTTATATTCAAACCTTTTGAATCGTCAATCAGTTTTTCTTTGTTGTATGCGGAAAACAAAGCGATTACCGGTCTTTTTCTTTTTTCAAATATTGAATTTATTTTAGCGGCAGTTTCAATTCCGTTCATAGCGGGCATTTTCCAATCGATAAAAATAATATCGTAAATTCGTCCGTCCTGAATTGATTGAACAAGTTCGTCTATTCCGGCTTGTCCGGAAGAAGCGAGAGTAACGTCGACTGAAAACGACTGTAAAATCTCGCGCATTATTTTTTTCGCGGAGAAATTATCGTCAATAACGAGAGCTCTTTTATTTTTAAAAACCTGCGGATGTTTCAACGCCTGTTTGCCGCTTTTTTCAAAAGTAATCATAAAGGAAAATTGAGTTCCTTTATTCAATTCGCTTTTAATCGTTAAATCGCCGCCCATTAAATTTATTAACTGAGCGCTTATAGCGAGTCCGAGTCCCGCGCCTCCGTATTTTCTTGATGAGCTTGAATCAGCCTGACTGAAAGGTTTTAACAGCTTGGAAAGTTGTTCTTTAGTCATTCCAATACCGGTATCGGTCACTTCAAATTTTACCGAACATTTTTTTTCCGAATCGGAGGTTGCGGTTATAAGAAGTTTAACTTCTCCTTTTTCAGTGAATTTCACGGAATTATTCAATAAATTGATGAGTACCTGTTCGAGACGGTAACTGTCGCCGATAAGCGTTTTAGGGACTTCTGAAGCGATATGAGTCAGAAACTCGATTTCTTTTTCCTTGCTTTTTACCGAAATTATAGTCGACACATTTTCAATCAGTTTATCGGGAGAAAACTCGATATTCTCAATCTCGATTTTTCCCGCTTCTATCTTGCTTATATCGAGAATATCGTTGATTATACGCAATAATGATTTTGAAGCGGCGTTGATATTTTCAAGATTTTTACGTTGTTCTTTGTCGAGTTCCGTTTGCAGCGTAAGATATGTCAGTCCTATGATAGCGTTCATAGGAGCGCGGATTTCATGGCTTACATTTGCCACAAAAACCGATTTTACGGAATTTGCAAGCTCGGTTTCTTCTTTAGCCTTGCGCAGTTCATTCTCGATTTTTTTTAAATAAGTAATGTCGGTGATTATAAAAACATATCCGCTAATTTCCGCGTCGTCCATTACTGTCCGCGCCGTAAGAAGGATATACTTTTTTTCGGAATTATTATCGGCGCGGGTTACCTCAATGGAAAATTGCGATTTGTCTTCCTTTAGCGAATTCATATATTTTTGAAATTTTTCCGAATCTGTTTCATTTATAAAATTCTCGATTTTTTTTCCGGTTATCTCAGACTGAGCCGCGTCAAAAATAACGGCGGTTTTTTCGTTCAAGTATTCAATAGACCCTTCTGAATCGGTATACGCAAAACCTTCGCCCATACATTGTATAAGTTTCCAAAATCTTGATTCTATATTTTCCTTATCTTTCAACAAAGACAGTTCTTTTCGTTTATGCTCGGAAATATCTATTATCAAACCTTCGCATAAAACATTCGAATCTTCAGGAAACGAATAAACGCTAAGCAAAGCATAAAAAATCCTGCCTGAAGCTCTGAAAAAAGCGCATTCGAAATCTCTCGTACTCCCGTTTTTTTTTAGCGATTCCATAAGTTCTTCAAATTTTTCTTTTTCAACGAATAATCCTGCGAATTCCCTTGACGCTAATTGATTATTTTCAAACATAAAAATTTTCTTAAACGCTTCATTCGCGTCGACTATCAGCCCGTCTTTGCCGATTCTGAAAATGCCTTCAAGCGTATTGTCAAAAATACGTTTAAACTGTTCCTCGGAAAATTTAAGGGCTTTTCCTTTTTTTTCAAGCGAATCAATCATTGAATTAAAAGCTTTTATCAAATCCCCGATTTCATCTTTGCGGCGCGGCGCGTCCAGTTTTACGAATTCGCCGGTTTTATAAATTTCAGCGACTGCACCGCGTAATTTTTCCAGAGGAGTAATTAATATTTTATTGTTCCATACAATAATAACGGCAGTCAGCATTAAAAACGCGAATAATATTATAAATTGAATATTTTTTGTATATTCGTTGATTTTTCCGGTAATATCCGTCATCGGAATCATAACGCATAACTGCCATCCTGATTTTCCCGATAAATAATGAAAACAATAATATTTTTTTCCCGAATATTCGGTTGTAAAAAAATCCGACTGCGCGCCTTTTATATTTTTTATTATATCCGAATACAGATTGACGCGATTTTCGGCATTTAAAAAAAAAACGGTATCCGCCGCAATCAACGGATTGCAGATTTCGTCAAATATGAGCATAAATCCTGAACCGTTGAATTTTAACGCCGAAATATAATCCGTCAAATTTTTTAAAGTAATATCTATCCCGACGACTCCGTAGATTTCTCCCGACGAATCTTCTATAGTAGTCGCCGTCGCAATATTTATATCGTCAGTCGTTACCGATTTATACGGAGCCGTGCGAACGATTCTGGATTTGTTCAGACGGGCAAGTTTATACCATGGTCTTTCCCGCGGATCATATTGCGTCGGCTGCGAGCGTTTATGCGAACGGACAAACGAGCCGTTTTCTCTGCCCATATACACTGAACTTATGTATGGATTATGTTTTTGTAAAGAATGAAAAATATCTATTATTTTCTGTTCTTCTTTTGTGATATTATATTTAAATGCCGAAGAATCCGCATTTAAAAAATTTGTAAAATTCCGGTCGTTACGGTTTCTGACCGAGGGATTATCGACGAGCGCGGCTAATTTAAATTCTACTTCGGTTAAAAATTGAGTTATCGCAAAATCAATATGCCTCAATTGCATATTATAATTTTGGCTTATCGAAGTTATATTTTCAGATTCAATGTATTTTCGAGAAATATAATTAACAAGAAATAGTATTAACAGAAAAGAAATAAAAAATATGATAATGATTTTATTTTTTATTTTCATTGTTTTATACTATACATTATTTATTTTTTTAGGCAATAAATTTAATTTTTCAACTCAAGGAAAAGGATTTAATTATAAAACTGCAACGTAAAAATTTGCGCATTTGAAAAATCGCTCATCAATATTATTTTCCCTTACTTTCAGCGCTTTTTCAAAATCCAATTGCAGTTTTCGGGTTAAAAAAACCTCTTGAAAATCAACTGCCTCGCGCCGGCAATAATTTTTTTTAAACTCAAATGTTTCAAATTTCTGAAAAACCAAACCGGATTAAAATACATTTTCCAATATGCCCTGTTAATTTCAGATTTTAATTCCGATTTGCTTAAATATTCGGTCTTTATCAGAGGAATCGGGTTATTTATTGAAAAATAATAATTATTCCAATCCGCGGCTTCTTCTGTCAAATATTGTTTTTCCTCGCATATCCTTCGCGTTTCAGTTCCGGGAAAAGGAACTATATTCACAATCGCCATACTGTCAAGTTTGAGTTTCATAAAAAAATCTATTGAAGTTCTTATATCTTTTTTTGTTTCTCCAGGATACCCGATAATACAGTTTGAACCGACAAGAAATCCCATTTTTTTAGCTGTCATAATAATATGTTCGGCGTAATCAAGGTTTATTTTTTTATTCATTTTTTTTAATGTTTCCGCGCATCCGGATTCGACGCCGAACGATAATGAATAAGCTCCCGCTTCTTTCATTTTTATAAGAATCTCCTCGTCTATCATTTGAACGTTCAACCCGTTGGCGAATTTAATATGTTTTAATCCGGTCGGTATTATAGCGTCAAGAACTTCAATAGCTCTTTTTTTATCGGCTGTAAAATTGTCGTCTTCAATATACAATTCGTCAATATCATATTTTCCGATTAACGTTTTAATTTCTGATAATATATTTCCAACGCTTCTTTTTCTTAAAGTTTTTCCCATAATTCTGCAACAGTAATCGCAAGTAAACGGACAGCCGCGCGTCGTCATTATAGGCAGAATCCGTTTCCCTTTCTGAAAAAGACCGTGTTCCTGAGGACTATTGAAATAGGCGTCGATATTCATTAAATGAAACGCTGGAAAGGGCAATAAATCCAATTCTTCAGAATTTAAAAATTCTTCGCGCCGAACGCTTGACGTTATTTTATCGCCGGTTTTAGTTTTAAAAGTCAGATTTTTTATATTCTCCAAATCAGACTCGGTTTCATTCTTACAATTAATCGCCTCGCATAATTGAGGAAAGGAATTTTCACATTCTCCGGTCATAACATAATCAACAAGCGGCTCGGAAACGACCGGCTCAGGCAAAGCCGAGGCGTGCGGTCCTCCAAAAACAATTCGTATGTCTTTCAATTTATTTTTTATTTTTTCAGCGGCCGATAATCCGTTTTTAAACGAAGCGGTTACAGAGGTAATTCCTAAAACTTGCGGTTGAAAATTTATGACTTCAGCAACGGCGTTTTTATTGAAACGCTCGTCAAAAACAAACGACGTATGTCCAGCTTTTTCAAGTTTTGCCGCAATATATAGCAAGCCGAGAGAAGGCGTGGTATTCATATCCGGAGCGATTGGATTATATAAAGCTATTCTCATTTTTTCCTCGCGTTAGTTAGAATTTCATATAGTTCGATTCCGCTTATTTTATCATACATATTCTTAACCGAAGTATTATTCCGGCCGGAAACTAACTGCATTCTCAAATCATCGAGTATATAGTTCAAATACCAATTTGAATTTACCGCGTTAAAGATTTTTTTCAGATGCGGGTCCGCCGCCAAATCGTTAATACTTATTTCATATATATAATAAGGGTCTGAATCAATAATCCGGTTTGTCAAAAACGATTCTATAATCCTAATATCGTAATCAAGTCTATTCAAAACAAGAATGAAGCGGCGCGACGTTAAATTTTTCTCGTTTAATTCGATTTTAAATTTTAACCCTGAATCCCGTAAAATAGCGGCTTCTGAATATTTCAAAGTCGTGAACGAGTTTAAATTCGACGTTATAAACAGTGGTTCGTTATTCTTCGCAAAATATTTTTTCAGTTCATTTGCCATATCTCTTTGCGCCGAGTAGACTATTCCAAAACCGGGCGACCGCATTCCTTTTGATTTGTCAATATAACTTAAAAAAAATAAAATAAATATCAAACTAAAAAAAATGCAGACTGAAAAAAAAACGTTAAACGTCGATTTTGCCATTTTATTTTTTGAAATGAAATTGGAGAAATTCGCGGTCAATACGACGGCAAACGGCGTTAAAACAAGATAATAATGTTTGACGATTGATATTCCGGAAAAAAAATAAAGCGCAAACGCGGAAATAAAAGTTATCGAAACAAACGAATTAAATTTGCCGCCGAATCGTATTCCCCCAAAAAATGTCGCGGCGATTATTATTGAAACAATAAAACATATTTTTTCTATAACTCCGGATTTCAGGGGGTCGCTTATATAGCTCGGACAGAGATTGAATAAATCTAAAAAAAATTTAAAATTATCGGCGTATGAAATATTATTAACGTTATTATTTCCGGCAATGACGCCGTATTGATTATAAAAAATTCTAAAGTAAAAAATATTCATTACCGCAAATATCAACGCCGTCACGACCGCGAATTTTATTTTATTTTCCGATTGTCTGAATAAAACGTATAAGAGATATAAAAAACCGGCAAACAAAAAAATTCCGGACAGATTAATATTAATCAGCAGAAAATACGAAACGGAAACCAAAATATAATGCGCGGTTTTATCATTCTCTAATGATAAATACGCGAAAAAAATCCAGAGCGGCGAATAAAACTGAAGCATAGAACCCTGTCTGGAATAAAGAAAAACCGATGGAAGAAATATATAAAAAAAAATTATTAAAAGCGAATTGCCTAAGCGGTTCGTAACTTTCATTACGACAAAAAATAAAAGGCAAGCCGCTATCGAGTTTAAAACGTTTATAAAAACCGCGGCCGATATAAAACTGTTTTTAAAAATTAAAAGAGGAACCGCAAGAATATAATTTGTAACCGGCGAATTAGAAAAATTTCTGCTGGTTTTAATTCCTTCAAGCGGAAAAGACTTGAATTCTGAAATTTGTTTTGACAGTTCAAACGATAATGCCTGATCGGACTGATATTCAATCAATCCGATTTTATAAGTCTGGACGGTTAAACATAAAGCGAAAATCAAAGCGTAAATAAATATATTTTTCATTTTGATTTTAACGCTGACGCGGAAATCAAAGGAGCGAATCTTTTAAAAAATTTTGAACGCCCGAAAATTCCCGGCAAAACATCGGTTAATTTAGTCAGACCGAGCCAATGAAAAGAAATCTTCAAATCCGAAAACCCGTTGTTTTTAAACGCTTTTTCCAATTTGCCGCATTCGACGCCGTTTGAATGAATCTCTGATAATTTATACATTTCAGAGGTTAACCGGCTATCAATTTTTAAATATTTTTTTTCGGCGGCAAAAATCTTTCTGTATAGGGCGAGCGGAATTTTAAAATATTTTATGAAATCGGCGCTTATATCGTGGTCTGAATAAAACGCGCCGCCGCGTTTCAATACTCTGCCCGATTCTTTAATCAAAGGCTCTACATTATATATATGATGTATAACGGCAAAACATACCGCCGCATCCGCGACATTATTTTTGAAAGGCAGGCGTTCAAGCGCCGCATTCACTTTTTTGATATTTCCATTTATATTTCTTAATATATTAAAAGATATGTCGACAGCGATTATCGAGGAAAAATATTTTGACGCCCTTCGCGCAATCCAGCCGGAACCGGTTCCTAAATCAATAAGAATTCTTCCGCCGGTTTTTTCAGAGATTTCTTTTAGAATCAAATCAAGCCATTTCGGAAATGCGCCTCTTCTTCCGTCGGTTTCCTCGTATTTATCCGCGATTATATCATAAAATTTTTTATTTGCTTCAATAACGTCGTTTTCTGAAATCATTTACAATAATCCTTTTGATTTATAGTATTTTAGAGCTCTTTCAACGGATTGTCTCAAATCATATTCATTAATCCATCCGGTTTCTTTTTTCAATTTTTCAGACGAATAATATTTATATGAAAACGAATCCTCAATAATCTGCGGCGTCAGTAATTTGTTTTTATATTTGAAAAATCCGGATAATCCGCATAATGCCGAAGTTGCCGCTATTGCCGGTGCTTTGATAAAATCAGGAATTTTAATTAGAAAACTCCGCTTATTTCCGGCTTCGCAAATTGTTTTAAATAAATCATAAAACGTTATATTTCCCGAACTAACGATATATCTTTCTCCTTTGCGTCCATTTTTCATCAAAAGTATCAAGGCGGAAGCAACGTCGTCAACATCGACCCAGCTCGTTCCGCCCGGAGGAACAGGCGCGATTTTTTTTGATAACGCGGCTTTTATTATTGTTCCCGAATTCATCGAATCGTCTCCCGGTCCAAAAACAGTTACAGGATTCGCTATTATGATATCCATTCCTTTTTTATTATATTCTTCGGCGGCGGCTTCCGCTTTTTTTTTTGAGGCAAGATATAAGTTATGAAAAACAAGGGATTCGTCAAACCCAAAATTTTCATCAATCGTCACATTTTTTTTTGAAATTCCAAAAACGCAGGCGGAACTGACAAAAACCGCGCGTTTAATTCCATTAACCAGAGCGGCTTTAAAAACGTTTTCAGTTCCTTCGGTATTTATTTTGAAAAGCAAATCCTTTTCAGAACGATTAAAACTTATATGAGCCGCGAGATGAAAAACGGAGGAACAACCTTTCATAGATTCGACGAGCGAATCAAAATCGGTAATATCCCCTTTTTTTACGACCGGATTGCCTTTTTCAGAAAAAAATTTTTGAGTTCCGCTTCTCGATAACGCTACGGTTTCGTATCCGGATTTTACAAGTTTTTCAACAAGTCTTCCGCCTATATAACCTGAAGCTCCCGTGATAAAAATTTTATTTTCCACTAACGTATTTCTCCATAAATTCGAGGTCTTCGGCGCAAAGACATTTCGGATAATAATTTTTATAATACGGATTTTCCAACGCCTTTTTTCTAATCTCGGAAATAGATTGCAATTTCGCGTTTCCAAGCGGAATATGAATAAACGGACAGGCGAAAACGTCTCCGTAAGGATTCAGATAAAGAATTTCCTTGACCGCTCCGCATCCGTAACCGCCAGCGTTCGCTTCAAAATCAGTTCGAAAATACGCTGAAGACTTTACAAGCTCGCGCAAATATTTCAAATCGCCGCCGGTTAAAATAATATCGCCGTTAGACTGCCAGTTGCCTATCGGCGTTCCAAGATTAAAACATAAAACGCACTTCAACTGCGCCGCGAGTTCGCATAACTTTTTTATTCCTTCGGATTTAACGTTTTGATGATAAACCGTGGCTCCGATAGTAACGTGAAGCCCCTGCCTTAACGCTTCTTTAATAGCTTCAACCGTTTTGCAAAACGAACCCTTGCATTTTCGAAACGAATCGTGTTCTTCGGGGATTCCGCTGTCAAGACTGATAGTAAAAATATCTACGCCGAGTTTTTTCAATTCAGAGATTTTATCTTTCGTAAGCGCTAAAGCGTTGGTGGTAACAGATATGATATTTCTGCCGGGTTTGCATATCTTTATAAATTCATTCAAATGCGGATAAATTAAAGGCTCGCCGCCTTGAATGGAAAAATTCACGGCTCCAAGTTTCATACTCTGATTTATAATGCGCTCGTAATCGGCAAACGCAAGTTTTTCCGCGTTTGGTTTTTTCAAACTTACGGCAAAACAATGTTCGCAATTCATATTGCAGGCGTAATCAACCGCAAAATCAACATACCGCAGAACTTTTTTTTTCAAAATCTGAATTTTAAAAAGAAAACAGATTAATCTGAAAAACAAAACCGGTTTTTTAGGCCGAAACGCATATCTTACGTTTATAATAAATTTTTGAATTATTCTTGTTATGTTCATAATTTAAACGGCGTAAATAATTATTCCCGAATCGTCATACGTTTTTTTTCCGTAATTGCTTATGAAATTTCTGAAAAAAGTAGATTCAGACTCTGTCCAATAAAGATATTCGTATTGTTCGGCGAGTCTATTAAGTTCCGGAATATTTATCAAAATATATTTTACCCCGAATTGTTTAATTTTCAATAAAAATTTTTTTTCATCCATTCCGCATTCCCTTATCCATTCGATAATGATAGTCTTGTTCGACGCGGAACCTGTAATTACATTGGTCTTAAAAAAACCGTAAGTTGTTTCGCCAACAGCCAGCGCGGTTTCATTTTTTGAAATATTTGAATTTATAAAACTCGCGGCATTGTAAAGCGGAAAACGTTTGAGATATTCAGTCTCGGAGCGGTTATAAAAAATAAACGTCGCAGAATCGAACAATTTGTCGAATTTATAATAAAGCGTAACAAAAGAATAAAGCATTCCGAATACAAGCGCCGCATAAAAAAACGTTAGCGGAAATTTTCTCGAACTGAATTTTTTTTCCAGATACGACGCCGAAAAAACGTATAGAAAAATTATCGCTCCGATAATAAAACGCGGAGCTACAGACGTAAAAATCCAGAACGCGTAAATCAAAATGAAAAACGTTATTAAATATAAGTTTTTTTTTAGAGACGAGGCGGATTTAAACGCGAATAAAATCAATCCGAATATGAAAGGAAATCCGATAGAGCCGACGTCTGAAAGCAAATCAAAAAACGACCCGAACGAGGCAGGATTAACAAAAATATCATAGGGTATGAGAATATAATCCATAAATGTCCGGTCTCCGAATTTTTCCATTCCCATATATCCGTTTTTTAAATATTCGCCGTATCCGAAAATTTCCACAAGATGCGGATAAAATGGATTTCCGCAAATTAAAAAATTTTTAATCAATAACGGCGCGGCGATAATAAAAGGCAGTCCTAAAAAACAAAGGATATTCCGTATTCGCGATTCGCCGCATTTTAAAAATAAAATAAACGCTATAGCTTGAGCCGCAAAAAAATAGTAATACGTGTATTTAGTCCACAATCCAAGCGAATTAATGATTATTAATGCCAGAAGATATTTTTTATCGTTTTCATTTATAAACTTTATAAAAAAATAGATTGAATTTATTTGTAATAATCCCGTTAAAATATCGTTCTTTGATATTGCTGCAAGGGCGCACAAAGACGGAATCGTAAGACAAATAAATACCGGCGTCAAACCGTTTTGATTGCGCAAAATATTTTTGGAAACCATTGCAGCCGAGATAATTATAAAAATAAAAACGATAACATTAAATGATTGCGGAAGTCTGTAATCCAATCCGGTCGATAAAAAAAAAGAGTTTATCAATTCAAACGCCGGCGGATAAAAAAAAGAAGAATTATATTTTTCAAGCGGAAACGAACCGTTTAAAACAATTTTTTGCGGAATCGCAAGATGATAAGTTTGAACGTCGTAAAACACATTCGGCGTATTTGCCAGAAACATTATCAATGAAAGAAAAACCGCAAGCGGTAAAACGGCATAAATCGAACTGTTTCCGTAAAGACGAATTATTCCGGAAAAAAATTTTTTCGCAAATTGAGGAAACAAAAAAATCTGAATAATAAAAAATATCAGATAAACCTTAATCGAAAAAATTTTCAAGATTGAAAGAAAAAAAATTATTATGACATTTAGAAGCGTTCCGGTAATTAATGAAATTATTAGAAATTCGTCAAACTCAAATTTAAAATTTGCCGGTTGAATTATTTTATATCCCGCCGATGAATATACTGCGAGTGTAAACAGAACGGCAATAAAAGGAAACAAAACAGGGGGCTGAAATCTTTTTGTGAAAACAATCCACAAAATCTGGCAGATTAAATATACAGCCGCAATAACCGCAGACGTCAATATCAATTTTCTGTTTTTCATACTATATTGAAATATCAAGTTTATTGCGGCGAAGAGTCGGCAAAAATTTTTTTAAAAAATTTTCTGCCGCCGCGAAACGCGCGCGAGACGGTTTGGAGCTCGGCATAAAACGTCATCTGATTTTTTCTATATCGTTTTTTTCGTTAAGTACGATTATATCCGGTTTGTGTTTTTCCGCTTCTTCTGCGGTCATTGACGCGAAAGAAAATATTATTATTCTATCTCCCAAAGCCACAAGTCTTGCAGCCGCTCCGTTCAATCCGATTTCTTTAGAGCCTGCCGGCGCCTTAATAACGTATGTTTCAAACCGAGAGGCATTATTGATATTTGAAATCATTACTTTTTCAAATTCTTTTAAATTTGCCGCTTTAATCAGATTTTCATCTATGGATATGCTTCCTTCGTAATTTATATCGCATTTTGTAACCGACGCTTTATGAATTTTTGATTTAAGTAAAGTTAATTGCATTTGTATTCTGACCTTCAATTTTTTTTAATTTAATAATTGATTGAGTTCCTTTTCCATTTCGTTTGCTCCGCCTGCTTTCCGTTTCGCATCGAGTTTTTCAATATCTTCTTCGGCTTTGTTCATAAACTTGATTATGACTATAAACATCACAAACATAATCAAAACAATAGTAATAAATGTCGACGGTAATTTTTTCATTTTTTTTCATCCAGACTTTTTTGATACGCGTCGTAATATTCCCATAATTGCGAATTAAAATAATCAAGCGCGTTATTGTATTTTTCCTGCAATTGATAAATCAACGTTCCTTTCAATTTTTCGTTCTGTTCGATTTTTTTGAATTCCCGATAATTATCCAGCGATTCGGAAAATTTTTCAACCGGCTCGGTCAAATATTTTTTTATAAAAAAATGAAGAATTACCAGCATGATAAATAATAACGGCAGAGAGCAGATTAAGATTATGAATTCAATTATTTTAATGTAGAATCTTATTTCTTTAATTAATACTTTCACAGTAATAATACTTGATATGTTCACAGTCAATATATCGTCGGGAAAATAAGTCGCTTCCACTTCGTCTCTGTTTGTATTAATATAACCTTCGAGCGGCTCCGGCATATCTTGGTTTTGAATTTTATAATAAAAAATATTATGCGCCAATTTCAGGTTTTTAATAAATTTATCCGCGTCAAATCTTCCTTTTTCATTTTTAGACGAGAGAACTAATGCTTTAGTCAGAGTCGAATAATTTTCTTCAAGAAAACCGGTTAAACGTTTGTCAACAAAACTCGCGACAATTAATGAAATAAAAATAAAACCCAAAATCAATACTATAGATATCGAATTAAAAAGTTTTTCTTCAAGGACCGATTGAGCCGCGATTCTTACGGTTTTCAAAGCCCTGAAAATTCTTAACATCCTCAAAACGCGTAGAATTTTTATAAACCTTGCGTATTTTATCGAACGGACAGCTCTTAAAGCCGGAGTTAGTATATCCGAACAAGCGAGAACGTCTATTATTATTTCTCCGCTATATAAATATTCTCTTTTAAATAAAATTATCCTAATTATAACGTCAATAATAAAAATGCAGGCAATTATTATATTATAAGTTTCAAACTGCGATTGCAAAACCGGAGTGATTTCAAAATAGGAATGAATAAGCAGAAAAATCGAGATTAATACGAGAACTAAAACAAAATAATCCCATATTTTAAAATATATATTTTTTTTTATATTATCGTATTTTGACATTTAATGCGACTCTACTTTAAAATTATTTGTTTTATTTTAGTCTTTTCTTAATATTCCTTTCAATTATTCGACGCTAATTATATATTTTATTAATTAAAAAACAAGTATAAATATTTTTTTAAATCAGAAGTCAGAAGGCGCAGTCGGAATTTGTTCCAATAATTAGCTCTCTGTTTTTACTGACCGTTCCAGCATGATTGTTCAGTAAAAAAGCGGAACTTTTTGGAAGCGCGCTCAATCAGAAGAGCGCAGTCCAAAGAAATGGAAATTCTAAAAAAAATAATTTAACAATTTATTAGGC
>DAINAU010000019.1:0-32834 GCA_036733285.1 bacterium | reverse complement strand
CAATAAAAAATTTGAATGCCAATTCACATATACCAATGGAAAAGAAGCGGTTGAAAAAGTTTTATCCGAAAAACCGGATTTAGTCATACTCGATATTCAGATGCCTGGAATCAATGGAATAGAAACGCTCGATGAAATATTGACGTATAATAAACAATTGCCGATAATACTTCATTCCGCATACTCGAATTATAAAGATAATTTTATGAGCTGGGCGGCAGACGCTTATATAGTAAAGTCGTCGAATCTGGACGAACTAAAAAAACAGATTATTAAAATACTAAAAAACAGAGGAATCATTTAATTCAATGATATTTGTTCTTAAACGTTTATTTTTGGGATTTTTTTTAATAGCTTTAGCCGCGTCCGCTTTGCTGATTTCAGATTTGGACAGACGCGTTGTTAAAAAGGAAGTTAAAATTCATAAAATCGCGCTGTTCATTTTTTCATCCAGGCCAACGCTTGAAGACGGTCAAAAAGGAGTAATAGACGCTCTTGCTGAAAACGGTTTTGTTGAAGGAGATAATATTTCAATAAGAAAATATAACGCCGAAGGCGATATGAATGTGGCAAATTCTATCGCTAAAGAGATTACAAGCGGGATGTTCGATATGGCAATAACGTTGTCGACGCCGTCGCTGCAGACTACGGCAAACGCCAATAAAACCAATAGAATACGGCATATTTTCGGCATAGTAACTCATCCGGCGGGAGCCGGAGTGGGAATAAGCGAAGAACCTTTATCGCATCCGGATTATATAGCTGGATACGGAACTTTTCAGCCGGTAGACGAAGTTTTCGAACTTATAAAAAAAATAAACCCTGATTTAAAAAAAGTCGGCGTGGTGTGGACTCCTTCGGAAGCGTGCTCGGCGGCATGTCTTTCAAAAGCCAGAATTATCGCCAAAAAATTAAACATTGAATTGCTTGAGTCGACAATTGATAATTCTTCGGCAATATACGAAGCGGCTTCCGCGCTTGTTCAGCGCGGAGTAGAGGCGATATGGATTGGCGGAGATAACGTGGTCGAGCTTGGAGCGTTTTCCGTTATCGAAGCGGCAAAAAAAGGAAAAATACCGGTATTCACAAATAATACCGATCATCTGAAACTCGGTTCGTTTTTATCGCTCGGCGCGAATTATTATAATGTTGGCAAAGAAACGGGACGGCTTGCGTCCGAGGCTTTGAACGGAACTCCGTTGTCTTCAATGCCGATAAAAAATATGACGCCGCCGCAACTCGCAATAAATTTGAAATCTCTGGAAAATACAAAAGGCAAATGGCGCGTTCCCGAAGATATTTTAAACTCGGCGGATATTATAGCGAATGAAGATGGAAAAGAAATTATTAAGAACAATTCGGCTGTAAACAAAAACACAACGGAAATTTTTAAACCGCAAAAAAAATGGAATCTGGCAATTTTACGTTATACTGAAACGCTCAATTCAGACGAAGCGATTGATGGAATAAAGAAAGGTCTTGCGGATAAAGGTTTGAAACAAGATGAAAACTACGATTTAAAGATTTTATCGGCTCAAAACGAGTTAACCGTTTTGAATTCGTTAGTAAGTTCTTTGGAAAATAATAAACCGGATTTAATTTTTACAATAACCACTCAAGCCACTCAAGCCTTAATAAAAAAATTCGGAGGGACGAATGTTCCGATAGTGTTTTCATATCTTGCCGACCCGAAACTTGCAGGGTTAGGAGAATCGAACGAAAAACATATATCGAATGTGACCGGCGCGTGGACTACCTGCGATTACGAAAACACGATAAAATTATTGGTAGAGCTTATGCCGGGCATAAAAAAAATTGGGACATTATATTCCACAAACGAACTGAACTCGGATTATCATTACAACAATTTGTTGGGTTACGCAAATAAAGCGAAGATTGAGTTTATTCGAATAGGAGTGAATACGTCCTCGGATATCGCCGACGCAGCTACCGCATTGTGTTCTAAAAAAATCGACGCCGTTTTACAGGTCATGGATAATCTGACGGACGTTTCATTTGCAAAAATAAGCGACGTATGTAAAAAACAAAAAATTCCGATTTTCGGGTTCTCGTCAAGCAACGTTGAAGACGGAGCAATTCTCGCCTTATGCCGCGATTTTTATACCGGCGGACTTGAAGCGGCTTATTTAGCCGATAAAATTATTAAAGGAATGAATCCCGCCGACATTCCGTTTAAACCTATTTTAAAAAGCAATCTTGAAATTAATGCGGAATCCGCCAGATATTTCGGTTTGAAAATTCCGGAAAAAATATTAAAACAAGCCGAAAAAATTCATAACATAACTTATTGATTTTTTATTGATGCAATTGTAAAATAATTTTGGTTTAAAAACGATTTATATTAAGGAAAACAAATTGAAAATTAAAATTTGTCTGGGAACGTGTTGTCATTTGCTTGGAAATTATGAAATCATTGAGAAACTTGAAGAACGCGGATTGAATAATAAAAAAAATATTGAAATAATTGCCGCAACCTGCCTTAATTATTGTAAAGACGCAGAATTGAAACCGCCGTTTATTGAAATCGACGGTCAAATAATACAAAACGCAACCATTGACGCGGTGGTAAGTTATTTAAACGAAAATAGCGAAACCAATTAGAACTCAGTTTGCGAGATTCTTATAAAAGATAAGAGAAAAGGAGTAGTGTTTTTTATTAACCGCTTAATGGTTTTTAAAGATATGCTTGAATAATAAAAAAATAGGCGGCTGAGTTTTAGCGTCTTATCAAAAATATTCTTGCTTTTTCGGCAAAAATATTTTTGATAAGATTAATAGTTTTTCCGCGAATGCGGCTTATGGTTATATAAGATTTTTTTAAGGCATCGAAATCGGAAATTACATGACGGGAATTTAATATGTTTTATTTAACGGAAATAACGGTTATTAAACGCAGAATATTGACTTTATTATGCGAATATTTATTAAACGGCGAATATGAAAAAATAAGAGATATTCCTTATATAATTAGCGGTTATAAAAATAAACCTTATAGATGTTGCATATATCACGACAGGGCGATCTCGGCTGACAGAATAAAAACTTTGCTTGGACTCGACGAAAAAAAATACGGAAACATAAGCTGGAGCGATTGCATAAAAGAAGCGATTTCGTCAAAAAACGAAATGCCTTATATTTATGTGATGTCCGAGGCGTGTCACGAATGTCCGCAAAAAAGATATTATATAACCGAAGCCTGTCAGCACTGCGTGGCGCATCCCTGTAAAATGAATTGTCCTAAAAACGCAATTGAAATAAGAGCCAACCGCGCCGTTATCAACGAGGATTTATGCGTCGAATGCAGTCTTTGCAGCAAACTATGTCCGTATCATGCGATTATTGAAGTAAGCAGACCTTGTGAAAATTCCTGCCCTGTCAACGCTATAAAAACCAATAAAGAAGGCGTCGCCGAAATAGACGAATCAAAATGCATATTATGCGGAAGATGCTTGCTAAGCTGTCCGTTCGGGGCAATAGTGGAAAAAAGTTCGGTCAAAGATTTTATTCTTGATTTGAAACAAGGAGTTAAATTTAACGCTATACTCGCTCCCTCTATAATTGGGCAGTTTTCGCCCAAATCAAGCCTTGAACAAATAATAACTTGCTTAAACGCGTGCGGATTTCAAGAAATAGCGGAAGCCGCTTCCGGAGCCGACGAAGCTGGAGATATTGAAAGTTCCGAAGCGCTTGAAATGGAAAAACACGGTTTAAAATTTTTAACTTCGTCTTGTTGTCCGTCGTTTGTGGACTGTATAAAAAAGCATTTTCCGAATTTGACGGAAAATATTTCCGCTACTCTTTCGCCGATGATTTTAACTGCGCGAACGTTAAAGCGAAAACATCCGGATTCAAAAATAGTTTTTATAGGACCCTGCATTTCCAAAAAGAAAGAAGCGGCGGAATATAAAGACAATTTAGTCGATTATGTCTTAACGTTTGAAGAAATCGCCTGCGTGTTTGCGGCAAAAAAAATCGACGTTTCCTCGCTTGAACGCGCGTCAATACCAGAGCCGGCGACAAGACAAGGCAGAGGATTTGGAGCCGCAGGCGGAGTAACTCAGGCGATTAAACATTATTTGTCTAAAAAAAATAAGGATTTTAAATTTGATTCTAAATTGATAAACGGATTAAATAAAGAAACTCTGAAAATACTTAAAGCGGCGGCGTTTGGAAAAACCGATTTCAATTTTATTGAAGGAATGTGCTGCGAAGACGGATGCATAGGGGGACCGGGTATAATTACAAAACCGCAGTTATCAAAAAAAATGCTTGAAGAACTTTTAAATAAAAGTTCTGATACCGAACCGCTGTCAAAATTACTAAAGCGAAATGGTTCGGTTTAATACTAATCCGCCGTTCTAAAAATTTTTTTCATAATTTTGAAAGCGGATTAGTATGAGGCGTAAGATTTAATATTGTTAAAATCAGTATTTTTTATAAAAGGATTTGTTTTTATACAAAAAACGAAATGTGATTTTTCGAATCTAAATCTATATGGAAACCAAAAAAAAAGAAAGTTTATATTTATGCGTAGGTTCGGCTTGTCATCATAAAGGCGCTTATTTTGTTTTGCCTAAATTGACGGAATTGCTGAATAAAAACGGTTATGATAATAGAATTGAATTAAAAGGCTCGTTTTGTTTGGGACCCTGCACTGATGGAATCGTCGTAAAATACAAGGAAAAACTTATTCTTAAAATTTCGCCGGAAAACGTCGAACAAAAGTTTTTCACTGAAATTGTTCCGGTTTTAAACGAAAATTAAAAAAACGCAAAGCGTTTTTTTTATAGCTTTTTCTGTTTGTCTGGCTTAAATTGACAATGTCAAAATAAATCGCGGAGATAATAGATATGGAAAATAAAAAATCTTTATGGGAGCTCTTATGGGATTACGACCCTAACGGTCTTGTTGTAGTAGACAGCCAATCGTTTAACATAAAAATAGCGAACCCTTCTTTCTGCCGTATGTTTAAAATTGAAAAAAAAAATGTTATTGGAAAAAATATCTCTGAAATACTTGAAAATTCTGGCGATTTTGAAAGGGCGCGCGACGAAAATATAGTGATGACAGGAAAAGAATCGCATTATCCTAAATTAAAATTGCATATAAAAGAATTGATATTTCCCATACCGGATGAAAATATTGTAGCTTGCATAATGGTGGATATTTCTCCCGAATACGCTCATAAACTTGATATGATGCGGTTAAAAGAAGAAACCATTGAAAAAGTCAATAAAGTTGTTGATAACCAAATGAAAGTCGCTCAGGAAATAGCGGGACTGCTCGGCGAGACAACTGCCGAAACAAAATCAAGCCTGTTAAAACTTGTCTCTATGCTAAAAAAAGACATAAGCTGAAAATTTCCGTTTTTGTATGTATGGCGGTTAATTATTTATGAATAAAAACAATTTTCAATGGATGCGCGATTTAAAAGATGAAGCGTCAAAATATCCGGATAAAGAACAATATCTGATTGACCGGTTATTTTATTCCGAAAAAAAAAATGAGGAATTAAAAAACCTTCTCGGCGAGTATAAATCCCCTGATAAAAAAATTCCGGTCATACTTAATCGGGAAAGAGCCGAAAAATTTATCGAGCTTCTCGACGACCTTATTACCGAGAGAAACGAACAAGTAATTGTAGACAAAATTATTAATGGATTGCATTCTGTTTTGGGATACGACAGAGTCGGGCTTATGTTTTATAATGAATCGACCGGAAAAATCGAAGGAATTCGTTCGATAGGTTTGCCGGAGGAATATATAAAATCTTTGAATATAGATCCTTCAGAAACAGCCGGCGAAAAAATGAGAAATTACGTAGCCAGATGTTTTACGAATAAAAAAGCGATTCTAATAACCGACAGATTCAAAGAAAAAAACTTCAACGTAAGAATGAAAGACGAATTAAGAATTTATTCGACTCAATACGCGGTAGCTCCGGTCTACGGAAAAACCAAAACTTACGGCGTTATCACCATAGCGGTTCAGCCGGATAACGAGTATTTTATGACAGAAAATGAGATTGTGATTTTAGAGTTCGTATCCCATCAAATAGGAATAATAATCGAGAATTCAATATTAAATTCGAAAATCGAAAAACTTTACAAAGACCTGATACTGACTTTTTCTAATCTTGTCGAGTTCAGGGACGAATGCACCGCGGGACATTGCAGCAGGCTGATATTATACGCTAAAAAAATCGGCGAAAAATTAAATATGTCCGTTTCGGAATTGCGCGAACTCGAGCTTGCTGCGGCGCTTCATGACATAGGAAAAATATGCACTCCGGATTCGATTCTTAACAAACCGGGAAAATTAACCGCTGAAGAATACGACGAAATAAAAAAACATTCCATAAAAGGAGCGGAGATAGTAAAACCTCTGAGCGAATATTTCAACGTTATAAACGCGATAAAATACCATCATGAAAGATGGGATGGAAAAGGGTATCCCGAAGGGCTTAAAGAAAAAAAAATTCCTTTTTACGCAAGGATATTGGCGGTAATTGATTCATTTGACGTTATGATAAATTATAGACCGTATAAAGAACCTATGACAATTATCGAAGCAAAAAACGAATTGAAAAAATGCGGAGGTTTTCAATTTGATCCTGAATTATGCGGTTTGATTATTGATATACCCGACGAAGAAATCCTCAAAATTCAGCAGGGATAATCCTGTTGATTATTTTTTCGATAAAGCTTTTAAAAGTCCTGCGGCGGAAGAACCGACGACTCGAATATTAAATTCTGATTTCAGCCGATTAATCCGCATATCGTCGATAAATATATCTTTCCCGTATCTCAGCGCTATGTCGGGAATAAGAACCGGAGAATTTTTATCCAATTTGTTTTTCGATTTGAGTTTTATTAGCGAACCGGCAATATCGGTTCCGCTTAACAAACCTGTAACCGTAATGTTTTTTCCGAAATATTTATTCTCTACGGATATAACGTTCAACAAAACTCCGGTTTGCGAGAATATATAATCCGATATTTTTTGCATAAATGCGGCGGAAATTTTTCCGGTAATCGCAAAAAAATTTTTACCCGCGTTTTCAATAATTTTGTTTTTGTATTTCTTTAATCCTGATTTTAATTCGCATTCAAATTTAGAACTTAATCCCACTCCGTTTTCTAATTGTGAAAAATCCTCGTAACATTCGTAATCCGGCAATTTTTTTTGGGCTAATATATAGAATTCATCAGACAAAAAAGCCAAACGCGTTTCATGCCATTTTAAACATTTTTTTTGAAATCTTTCAACCGTATCTACGATTTTTAAAGCTGCGCGTTTATCCACAGGTTTTAATCTTGTTAATCCATTTCTGAATTTTGTCAAACCGACCGGAACGATTGCGATTGATTTTACATATGGATATAATTTTTCCAAATCCGATAATGAACGGTTTATATCGTTATCGTTATATTCCGGAATAAGCACAATCTGGAAATTCATTTCAATTTTATTAGCCGCAAAATCCTTTAGCTTGTCCAAAATTTTAAATTTGTAATTTACGCCGAGAATTTTGCGTCTTATATTATCGTTTGTAGAATGGACGGAAATATAGAGAGGCGACAATCTCAGGGAAAAAATTTTATTATAATGTTTTTCGGAAAGATTCGATAAAGTTAAATAATTTCCGTATAAAAATGAAAGACGGTAATCTTCGTCTTTGAAAAACAACGAAGACCTTGAGGTTTCAGGATGCTGGTCGCAAAAACAAAAGACGCATTTATTTCCGCATCGCATTACTTTAAAATCGCTTAATTCGATTCCGAGATTGCCGGAAAAATCATTTTTAAATTTTAATTTTTTTATTTTGTTCGAATTTTTTTTTTTGAATTCCAAAAATAAAAATTTTTCATTCGACGCGGAGTAAAAAGCGTAATCTAAAAAATCGTCTATAACATTTCCATTAATTGAGATAATCGAATCGCCTGATTCTATTCCTGATTTTTTAAGAATCGAAAAATTTGATACGCTGGAAATTTCGGAACTCATAATCTTCTTAAAGACTTAAAACGTCTTTACTGGACATAATAACTGAAACTATATCTTCAAACTCTACTGGAATACCGGCGGAACATTTATGCGCGAGTTCATATTCGAGAAGAGCTTCTTTTTCAACGAGAATCTTAACGTTGAATTTTTCAAGAGTCTGTAATCTGTATATTGAAGAATCGTATAAAGAAGCGAGTTTTACCGCGTCTCTAATCAAAAGAATTTGAGAAGGAAATAATTCGGTTTGCAATATGGAACGAAAAAAATTATCAATGCTTTCAAGATTTTTTTCGGCGCTTCCAAGATAGCATCTTTGAAGAAGTATTATTTTTTTTGAAAATAATTGTTCTTGGTTGAATAAAGGTTTCGGAGCGGTATCTTCAAAAAAAGAAATATCCGGGCTTTTTAAAACCGGAGGATGTAAAACTCCTTCGTTCCGTAAATTATTATTCGGATTAGAATTTTCTTTTTTTTTTGAGTTCTTCATACGCTTCATTAATTTTGTTCATTTTTTCAGTGGCAAATTTTATCATATCTTCGGGCAAACCTTTTGACACAAGTTTATCGGGATGATATTGGGTTACGAGAGTTCTGTAAGCTTTTTTTATTTCTTTATCGTCCGCTTGCGGCGACACTCCAAGAATTTCGTAATATTGGTCTGCGGAATTTATATATAAACTTTTAATCTGATTGTGGCGGGTTTCAGAGATTTCCAGTAAGACGACGACTTTATCGATTATTTCCCGCTCGGCAATATGAAAATTATTATCGGATAAAGCGATTTTATATAATAAGTTTAATAGTTCCAAGTCTAATTGAGGATTTGAAAGGGATTTCCATTGAATCAACAAATTATCCGTATTATGCGAAGAATTAATTGCTTCTTTAAATATTAGTTTTACTTTATCAAGGGAAGCGTCGTCTGCGTTAAGTTGATTTTTAAAAAAATCTTTTACGACTCTGACCTCGCCTCCGTCCACTTTTCCGTCGGCAAGCGCCATTTTTGCGCATAATGCTATTAAAATTGTTATGAACGCAGTTTGTTGGACAGTTTCGTTATTTCCGGAAAAATCTTTTGGATAATCCGCATTCGTATTTTTATTCTGAAATCGAGAACCGCAATAATTACAGTATTCGGACGCTGCGTCGGAAATCTCTCCGCATTTGGCGCATTTGACATAAGAATTAATTCTGTTTTCAGCGTCTATAACGTATCCTAAACCAAGCCCGAGTAAAGCTCCTATCGGTCCGCCGAGCGCAAACCCTATTCCCCCGCCTAAAAGTTTTCCTATCATTTTTTAATCTCAAAACAAATTAAAATATTGTCAAACTAATATTGACATTTTATTATTTGAAATATAAAATATTTTATAAAAAAATCAATTAAACTTTATTAATAAATTTTTAGGATAAAGAATGAAAACCCGGTCTAAAAAAAAAATAATTGAAATTAACATCGGCGTTCTTTTTATAATTGCCGCTATTGGAATTTTATTTTTTAAAAATACGGCGGCTCTTATTACTGCCGGCGTTTTATTTTGTTTAGGTTTTATTTTATTTTTATTCGAAAAAATGGACGGCGAAGAAATCGCGAATGAGGAATTGTCCGAAGAACTAAAAAATACCGGATTTGAAGATTCGGTTGAAACCGGCGAAACAGAGGAAGCTTTTGAATTTGAAGACGATAAATCAGAGGATTCGTTTGTCTTATCCGATACAGATAACGATTCAAAAACCGATGATTCTTTTGCAATTCAGAATTTATCGGCGGATAATGATAAAATAGAATTTTCTTCAAATGATTCCAACGAAGCATTTGAAATAGAGGAAGTAAGGCCAACTGAAAATCACGAATTTAATTCAGAAGAATTTTCTAAATCAGTAGAAGACGAAGAACTTAAAATGGAAGAATCTTCTAAATCGGCAGAAGATCAAGAATTTGAATTAAAAGATATTTCTAAAACAGTAGAAAATGAAAAATTTAATTTAGAAGAAACTGGATTAACGCAAGAACCGTCAGATGAAATTGATGAAATAATGACAGATATAATTGCGCAGGAATCTAAGAAAGAAGATACTGAGATAAATGAAGAATCATTAAGTTCACTGAATTCTTTTGATAATGATATTTCTGAAAGAAATGTAATTGGCGGGATAGCGGGCGCAGATATTACCGAGGACGCAAGCGGGATAGCGGGCGCAGATTCTATGGAGGATGCAAGCGGGATAGCGGGCGCAGATTCTATGGAGGACGCAAGCGGGATAGCGGGCGCAGATTCTATGGAGGACGCAAGCGGGATAGCGGGCGCAAGCGTTTTGGATGAAGCAGGCAACGGGTTAAATCAGTCTGTCGCTGATACGCTCTCAGAAATTAACAATGCCGACGATATTGAAAGTTTATTAAAATCATCTGCAAGCGAAGACGACGAAATAAATAAAATTCTTGCTGAAACTCAGATTGAAGGTTTAGATTTAACCGCCGAACAAGAACCGGAAAATGTTTCATCTATTGACGACGTGGAAAAATTGCTTAACGATTTAAAAACAACTTCCGATGAAATTCAAGAAATAACAGCGCAATCCCAACCCTCAAAAAAAAATGACGAAGATATAATAGACGAATATAAAAATGCCGTCATACAGAAACAAGAAGAACCAATCGACGATTTAAATATAGAAAAAGAGCTTGACGGGCTCGATGATTTACTTAAAGAAAATTTAGATGAAATTAAATCCGAATCCGGAATTACCGGATTGGATAAAGGACTTGACTTCAAATCTATCGATACTTTATCCTCGGCTGAGTCTGGCATTGACGCGGCATCAAAAGACAACGACGCATCAAAAGCCGCGGCAGATGTCATTGAGCCTTCTAAACCTGTTAGAAAATTAAGCAGAGAACCTATTTCTACAGACATCCTAACCGAACTTTTAAACCAAGACGAAGACGAAACCGATATAAACGAAGAGATAGACGAATTAGACGAATTGTTAAAAAGCGACGACGAGGCTATGTTTGGCGATGCTGATTCGGATGAAGCTAAAGCGAGAGTAAAGAAGAAAGATGAATTATCGCCTGAAGCTAAAAAAATGGAAGAAGACGTTTTGAAAATTCTTGAGATGTGATTTTAATAGGAAAACTTAGAATGAATTTTGGAAACGCAGTCGTTTGCGTAGCGAAGTTTTTCTAATCCTTGATTTTTTGCGATTGAAAAATTGTCAAAAGCAAGTAATTTCCAGCATTTGAATAGTTTTCAATTTTCTAAATCGGTTTTTGGTAAAAAAACATTCTGTTTTATTTTGTTTGGTAAGTTTAAATTTTTTATGGAGTTGACTGATTATGAAAAAAATAACAGCCGCAGGAATTCAAATTGCCATTGAACCGAATTCCATAAAAGCTAACATAGAAAAATGTCTTGAGTGGTATAATAGAGCGGTTAAAGAATCTAAACCTGATTTAGTGGTTTTTCCGGAAACTATAACTACAGGTTTTAATCCCGCGATGCCGGTTAAAGATTTTTACGGTTTGCTTCCTGAAAATATCGATGATATTTTAAATCCTTTCATCAAGATTTCCGCAAAGACAAAATCTTATTGCGCGATACCTACGTATCAACGCGGCTCAAAAAAGAATATAATCTATAACAGTTCTTTTCTCATCGGACCAAAAGAGGGAATAATAGGATATTACAGTAAAACCCATCCGTTTCCAGTCGAACGCGCTTCCGGCGGCGGCTGGACAACTCCGGGAAACGATATTCCGGTTTTCAATACAAATTTCGGGAAAGTCGGGATGATAATATGTTATGACGGCGATTTTCCGGAATTATCAAGAATATTAGCTATTAAAGGCGCAAATATTATTGCCAGACCTTCGGCTCTTCTAAGAAGTTATGAAATCTGGGAAATGACTAATATGGCGCGCGCATACGATAATCATATTTATATGGTATCGGTGAACGCCGTCGGATTAGACGCTTCAAAAAGCTGTTATTTTGGTCATAGTATGATAGTGTCCCCTATTGCTCAAAAACTTGCGCTTGCCAGAGGGGCGGAAGAAATCATTTATGCCGAACTTGATCCCGACCCTATAAAAAAAATAACTTACGGTTCAAACTCGCCGATGATATTCGATCATTTGCAGGATAGAAATATTAAAAGCTATAAAAATTATTTAACTCAAAAAGCGGTTAGTCCGTTTGACCCGTTTAAAAGAATCCCCTATTGATATGGAAACAAACGGCGCGTTTTTTACAAATCTATTTTCTGAAATCAAAAAAAAAATATCGGGACAGGATCTGATAATTTCGAGAATAATATCGGGAATGTTAAGTTCAGGGCATATCCTTATCGAAGGCGTTCCCGGACTTGGAAAAACATCCATAGTAAAAACAATAGCGGAATGTATAGGCGCAAAATTTCAAAGAATTCAATTCACTCCGGACTTGCTTCCTGCGGATTTAATTGGAACTCTTATTTACAACCAACGCGACGGCGAATTCGCGGTTAATAAAGGACCGGTTTTTGCAAATATTATTCTCGCTGATGAAATTAACAGAGCTCCGGCAAAAGTTCAATCGGCTTTGCTTGAAGCTATGCAGGAAAAACAAGTTACTATAGGCAAAGAAACATACAATTTACCCGACCCGTTTTTGGTTCTTGCCACGCAAAATCCTATTGAACAGGAAGGGACTTATCCTTTGCCGGAAGCCCAAATAGACAGATTTATGATGAAATTAAAAGTTAATTATCCGGATAGACCGGATGAAATTAATATTTTGAAAATAGCGAGGGAAACGGCTGCCTCCGAATACGATGAAGGGTTGGGCGCAAAATTTTCAATTTCAAAAATCGCCGATATTGAAAAAATAAACGTTATAAAAAAATTGATTTCTAAAGTCTATACTGATCCGAAAATAGACGAATATATAGTTAATATCATAGACGCTTCGCGAAATCCTGAAAATTACGGATTATCCGAATTAAAAAAATTTATCGAATTCGGAGCTTCTCCAAGAGCCGGGATTTCTTTAGCTTTGCTTGCTAAAACGTCGGCTTTTATGGCAAACAGGAATTTTGTTATTCCGGAAGATATTAAATCAATATGTCTCGACGTTATGCGGCACAGAATTATATTGACATACGAAGCCGAAGCAGAAAATATTACGGCGGATTGTATAATTGATAAGATTCTTGATAATATTCAAGTGCCTTAATTTTGCAAATGCGCAAGGGGTTAACTCGCTAAGAAAAAACGCCGGAAAAACCTTTTTTCAAAAAATACAATAAAATAAAACTGCAATAATATAAAATACGATTGCGCAAAAATATTATTTTTATAAATATTGACAAACATTTCATTGTTTTATAAAATACCGTCATAGTTCGGTTTTAATATTACTGCGATTTTTTTGGATAATACGTCTTATCGATTAATTATAATGAAATTTATTTGGACGGAGATTTATGTTAAATAAAAATTATTACGAAACATTTTGTAATTTTAAAGTGTTAAGGGACGATGCGAAATGTGTCAGATGTAAAGTCTGCGTTAATCAATGTTCTTTTAGTTCGACTTTTTTTAACGAAGACAATAATATCGTGGTTAACGACGATACGAAATGCGTCGGCTGCCAGAGATGCGCTGTGTTTTGTCCCACTAATGCGATAGAGATTAAATTTAAGGAATCTCCGTTTAGAGCAAATGCAAACTGGTCAAAAGAACATATAACGGATTTATACAAACAGGCTGAAACAGGATGCATTTTATTGACCGGAGCCGGCAACGACAAAGAATATAGAATATATTGGGATCATTTATTGTTTGACGCCTGTCAGGTTACAAATCCTCCTATTGATCCTTTAAGAGAACCGATGGAGTTAAGAACCTATATAGGCTCTCATAGCGACAGTTTGCAAATTGAACCGGCTTCCGGAACCGGTTACAAATTATCAAAAAAATTTTCTCCGCATATTAAATTAAACGTTCCGGTTTTATTTTCAGCTATGTCTTACGGTTCAATAAATTTGAATTTGCAAAAAGCGCTTGCGGAGGCGTCGAAAGAACTCGGGATATGCTGGAATACGGGAGAAGGCGGTCTTCATAAAGATTTGCGGAGTTTTTCCGGAAACACTATAGTTCAATGCGCTTCCGGCAGATTTGGAGTGGACGTCGATTATTTGAATTTCGGAGCCGCTGTGGAAATAAAAATCGGTCAGGGAGCAAAACCCGGAATCGGCGGACATTTGCCGGGTGAAAAAGTAACTTATTCGATTTCTGAAACCAGAATGATACCGGAGGGAACCGACGCAATATCGCCTGCCCCGCATCATGATATTTATTCAATCGAAGATTTAAGGCAATTAATCTATGCTATAAAAGAAGCCGTTAATTATTCTAAACCTGTTTTTGTCAAAGTATCGGCGGTTCATAATATTGCGGCGATTGCAAGCGGAATAGCTTACGCCGGAGCCGATGTTATAGTTATCGACGGTTTTCGCGGCGGCACGGGAGCAACTCCGAAGATTATCAGGGATCACGTTGGAATACCGATAGCGCTTGCGCTTGCGGCGGTAGACGAAAGATTAAGAAAAGAAAAATTAAGAAATAAAATTTCTCTGATAGCGGCAGGCGGATTCAGAAACGCCGCCGACGTATTGAAAGCAATAACGCTTGGCGCAGACGCGGTATATATCGGAACGCCAATTCTGCTTGCCGCGGGTTGCACGTTATGTCAGCAATGTCATACGGGATTATGCGCATGGGGAATTACGACTAATAATCCGCTGCTTTCAAAAAGATTGAATCCTGATATCGTTAAAAAAAGATTATATAATTTAATTAGAGCATGGTCGCTTGAAATTAAGGACGTTCTCGGCTCTCTCGGGATTAATTCTATTGAAAGTTTAAGAGGCTCGCGAATAAGATTGAGGTCGATAGGATTAACGGCTGAAGAAAACGCCATACTCGGCGTTAAACAGGCGGGCAGTTGATTTATGCGTAAGCTTTTTTATATTTTTTGAACTAAGGAATAATTAAATGAACGGTGTAAAAAGAATTAAATGCAATCGGGAATTTTGCGTTTCCTGCGGACTATGCGCGGTTGTTTGTTCTTTAGCGCATGGCGACGAAATTGAAAATTTTTTATTTATCGATAAGAATTATAAATTACGTTCCCGCAATAAAGTCGCGAGGAGAGATTCCGTTTCATTTATGAATTCTTGCAGAAACTGTAAAGAGCCCGAATGCTTGAAAGCCTGCGTCGCAGGAGCCATAACAAAAACCGAAACCGGAATAATAAAACTTGATTCGAAAAAGTGCGTTGGGTGCTGGAGCTGCATTATGGTTTGTCCTAACGGAGCGATAACGGCGGTAGAAACTGAAAAGGGCGAAAAATATTCGATTAAATGCGATTTATGCGAAAACAGAGAATCGCCGGCATGCGTCGACGCCTGTCCGAACAAAGCGTTATTTATTGAGGAGACTGAATAAAGGATGATTTCAAACAAATACGTTATAATCGGCTCCAGCGCGGCTGCGCTGGGTTGTATAAATGGAATCAGGTTGTTCGACAAAACAAACGAAATTACCGTGATTTCATCGGATAACAAAATAATCTATTCGAGACCTATAATCGCCGAAGCGCTGGGCGACGAAAAATACGCTAAAAAAATAGTTTATATATATAGCGAAGATTTAATAAAATCCAACAAGATAAATTTTATTGAGAACGCAGAAATTAAAAAAATAGATCCGGTTTCGAAAACAATATTTTCAAAAAAAGGCGCGGAATTTCATTTTGAAAAACTTCTTATCGGAACCGGCGGCAAACCGATTATGCCTTCTGTAAAAACCGGCGGACAGACGGAATCAAAAATATTAACTTTTACCAATATGCAGGATTTGGCTCGTTTAAAAGATATAATTTTATATAGGAACATCAAATCCGCGACCGTCGTAGGAGCCGGTTTTATCGGGCTGGAGGTGGCGGACGCCTTGTCTAAAAACAACATCGCTGTAAATATAGTAGAATTGGCTTCGCGGCCGCTTATCCGTTCCGCGGACGAATATATTTCGGAAAAAGTTACGACTCAATTAAAAAAAAGAAATATAAATATATATACAAACGAATCCGTAGATTCGATTGAAAACAACCAAAAAGACAAACTCGATATTACCTTGAAATCGGGAAAATTTTTTGAATCGGATATTATTATTTTTTCCATAGGAGTAAAACCGGATTTAAATATCGTCAATCAAAGCGGAATCAAAACGAATTCCGGAATAGTTATAAATGAAAAATGCGAAACAAATATAAAAGACATTTTCGCCGCTGGCGACGTCGTTGAAATATTAGATATTTCAACAAATAAAATTTATCCGGTGCCTTTATGGGTTTGGGCGTTTGAAGCGGGTTTGACCGCCGGAACAAATATGACCGGCGCCGAACGTTTTTTTAAAGGCGGCTATCCGTTGAGTCCCTTGAAATTCTCAGATATCCCGATTGTCTCGGCAGGAGATTTATTCAACGAAAAATCGGAAATTCTGATTTATAAACTTGAAAAGAGAAATATTTATGAAAAAATATTGGTAACCGGCAACCGGATTACCGGATTCATTATGACCGGAACTTCAATTCAAAAGTCCGGCATATTGTCTTATTTGCTTAAAAACAGATTTGATATTTCAATTATAAAAGATAAATTATTATTGCCGGATTTCAGCGTTGCGGATTTGCCGGAAAAATGGAGATATGAAAATGAGTAATTTTACCGCTACTGACAACATTTGTTATGAAGATCATAAAATAATCGGCGGTTGCGGATTAGCCGCTATGATAGACGTTTCAAAAAAACCTATGTCAGGCGATTCGATAATTAATTCAATCGCGAGTATGCACGACAGGGGCAACGGTCTCGGCGGCGGTTTTGCGATATACGGTTGTTACCCCGAATTTCCCGATTATTACGCGTTTCATTGTTTTTTTAACGACGCGACCGCCGCTGAAAACGCCGAGAATTATTTGAATAAATATTTTTACGTTGACAAACACGGGGCATTGCCTCACAGACACGAAACTAAATTCGATTCGCATCCTCTCGGAAAACATCCTTTGATACGAAGATATTTTGTCAAATCAAGAAGGGTATTTACCGATACTCCGAACATAGCGTATGAAAATATCGACGACGATGAATTCGTAGTCCGCAGAGTTATGGAAATAAATTCCACCATTAAAGGAGCATATGTTTTTTCAAGCGGAAAAAATATGGGAGTATTTAAAGGAGTAGGATATCCGGAAGATATTGCGGATTTTTTTATGCTGGAAAATTATAAAGGATATATGTGGACGGCTCATAATAGATTTCCGACTAATTCGCCGTCGTGGTGGGGAGGGGCTCATCCATTTGGTCTGCTCGATTATACGGTGGTTCACAACGGAGAAATTTCGTCGTATGGAATTAATAAAAGATATCTTGAAATGTATGATTACGAACTTACCTGTATGACCGACACCGAGGTCATAGTTTATATATTTGATTTGCTGGTAAGAAAACATAAACTTCCGATTGAAATCGTTTGCAAAGTTTTGACTCCGGATTTTTGGTCGCGTATCGACGGTATGAACGAAACCGATAAGAAACTATACGAAGCGATACGAATCGTTTATGGAAGCATATCTTTAAACGGACCTTTTGCCGTAGTCCTTGCTTTTGCAAATGGCATGATAGGACTTAACGATAGAATTAAATTGCGTCCGCTTGTAGCCGCAATAGAAGGGGATAAAACGTTTATTGCGAGCGAAGAATCGGCTATTATGCATATGTCGAAAAAACCTGACAAAATCTGGCATCCGGTAGCCGGAGAACCGGTAATCGCCTTAACCCAAAACTGAACCGTTAGAATATTGAAATATACGGCGTGTTGGCGTTCTTCAGAATGGCTTGAAAAATGATGTTATATGAAAACAAATATAAATCCGTCTTTCAGTTTAAAAACTTAAATTTCCGCTTTCTGTCTAATGACTGAAACCAATATCTTTAACCCAAAAATTCAAATAAACATAGAAAAATGATGGTATAAAAAATAAGGATAATTATGACTCGTTAAAACTTCTAAAAACCCGAAAACTTTTCGGTATATTTTTAAGATTTTGAAAAATTGTCTAAAACAAGTATTCTATGCTGTTTGAACAATTTTTCAAAATCCTTATGCAGTTTTCGGGTTTAACGAATATTTCAACGTTTCTAATTGGATAAGTTAAAAAAAAGACTTCAAAAAACACCAAAAATCACAATTTTTTTTATATGCAAGTCGAATTGTTTTATATTATTCGTAATTGAGATTCAAATAATTTTTTGAATTCTTGATTTTTTGAAAGCATTTCCTCAAAATTTCCTTCAAAAATATTCTTTTCAGAACTAATAAAAATTATTTTATCGGCGTTTTTAATGGATGATAATCTATGGGCTATAAAAATCATTGTTTTATTTATACCCGCTGAATTGAGCGATATTAAAATTTTTTCTTCTGTTTCCGAATCAATTTGAGACATTGACTCGTCAAACATTATTATATCAGGATTTCTTAATATTATTCTTGCTATTGCTAATCGCTTGCGTTCCCCTGCCGATAATAAAATACCATTTTCTCCTATTTCAGAATCAAGTCCTTTTCTTAAAGAATATATTAATTCTTTCAATTGAATTATTTCCATAACATATTCAATTTCATTGTCGGATATTTTTTCAAGTCCCGCCGTTAAGTTTTCTTTTATTGTTCCATTAAATAAAAAATCCTCCTGCATAACATAACCAATTTTTTTTCTATAAGAATATTCCGAATAAACGCTTATATTTTTATTATTTACAATAATTCTACCGCTTTCCGGCGTATAAAATCCCGCTATTAAATTTAATAAAGTAGTTTTACCAACGCCTGACTTCCCTACAATTGCTGTTTTTTTATTTTTTAATATTTTAAAAGTAGCATTATTAATTACAGGCGTCATATATATATAACGTCATTGAAAAGTTGACATAACGTATGCGGATATGACGTTATATTTAAATACAACGATATTTTTTGTAAACTAAATTTTGTCGTCGTATATAATCATATCCAAAACTGACATTTTCAAAAATAATATCTGTTTCTATTTTATCTAACTCAATAGGATGAAGCATTGATTTATCTATGGCATTTCGATTAAATATTTCAAGAAATCTTGAAGTTCTGACTAATAGTATTTGTATTTGAACCGATATGTCTAATATGCTTTTTATCGGTTTTATTAAATAAAAAAATCCGGCTATAAAAAAATATATATCTCCAGAAGTCATTGAGCCATTAATAACGTTATGAAATCCATAAAAAATTGCAGTTAAAAATAGAACCGTTGAAGTTATGTTTACAATTGATTTGCCGGCGTCTGTTAATAATATTATTTTAAAACTCGAAATTTTAATTTTTTCAATTATTTCATTAAGCTGATTTAATATATAATCTTTTAAATTTAATGCTAAAATTGTCTTGACTGAACGTATGGCTTCATATTGTTTTGCTGAAAGTTCGGTTTTTAATTTAGTAATGGATTCTGTATATATTGCAATAAACTTGGAAACAAAATAATATATTATTATAAACAAAGGGATAAATGTCGTAATAAATACGCCTAATGCAGGATTAATTATAAAAAAGATTATTGTAAAAATTAAGGAATATATTATAAATTCCGATATTTCAATTATTACTTTTGAGAGCGTAAATATATTTGTGTAAATTTTAAAATGCTAAATTCGAATTAACTCCAATATAAATTAAATTATAAAAAATCAATACATTTGATTTTAAGTTGATCTTTCTTTTTGGCCGACCAAAAAGAAACAAAAAGTCGCTTACTTTTTTCTTGAAAAAAGTAAGACAAAAACAAGGGGGGGTTATGAAAACCCTTTTTTGAAAAAAAGCGATTTTCAAACTTTCCCAAAAAACTTTGCAATTTTTCATACAGTTTACAAAAAAAGCAAAAATCAATTTAATCCCGCCAATAATCTATCGCCAAAAATTATGACCAATTGAGAATATGTCAATGCCCAATTTTGAATATTTCCCCGCTTTTTCGATGCTTTTTGAATAGTTAAAAATAAAAGTTTTTTTAAAGCGTCATCATTGGTAAAAGCGCCTCTGTTTTTAGAAACTTTTCTTAATTGACGATGAACGTTTTCTATAAAATTTGTCGTATAAATTATTCTGCGAATTTCAGGAGGATATTTAAAAAAAGTTGATAAAGTTTCCCAGTTGTTTTTCCATGATTTTACAACTGCCGCATATTTATCTTGCCATTTTTCTTCAAATGATTTTAATTCTAATTCCGCTTTTTCAATCGTCGGAGCGGCATAAATTTTTTTCATATCTCCGGCAACTTCTTTTTGATTTTTTGACGAGACAAAACATAATGAATTTCTGACCTGATGAACGACGCAAGTTTGAACGTCAGTTTTCGGGAATACCGTTGTAATGGCTTCTTTGAAACCCTTTAATCCGTCAACGCAGGCTATAAGCATATCTTCACGCCTCGAGTTTTTAATTCATTCAAAACTGATAACCAAAAGTGGGCGCCTTCGCTTTCCTGTAACCAGAAACCAAGAATTTCTTTTTTTCCAATCGCATCTATTCCCAAACAGTTATACACGCATCGCGATTCTATTTTTCCATTCTGTCAGAACTTCTTTTACTTTGTCGGTTATTTGAGATCCGGCTGTCGCGGATAATTCAATCCCATATAATTCTTGAATGTGTTCTGATATATCGCGGGTCGTCATTCCTGACGCATACAGCGAAATTATTTTTTCTTCATAATCTCCGATTTTAGTCTGGTGTTTTTTTACTATAAGCGGATCAAACTCTGAATTTCTGTCTCGGGGGATTTTAATATCAACTTCGCCTATAGACTGCGCTAATAAAGTTAATTTGAATTTAAAATTCTTATTTGATTAGTTATCAAAAAAAAGGTTATTAAAACTTTTGACCGTAATCAATAGTTTTAATAACCTTTAAGTTTTAGATTTTCCCGTTTCAACTATATGCCTTGACATATAAATCTATCGGTTTGTTTTCAATGATTTTAATTAAACTACATTAAAATCATTGAAAACAAACCGCAAGGGAAGAAAATCTAATTTTCATTTTTTAAGGATAATAGTGATTTGAGCGTTGTTAAGTTCATCTTCCTGCGATACGCGGCTTGGCAATCCGCAGGGTAAAAATAATACATTTCAAATCTGTTATCCTTTAATCGTTTCTTGATAAGTTCACGAATAACTTTTCATGTTTTAAATATATCACAAAATTTATGATTTATCAAGGTTTTTATCTTTTTTATTTAATAAAATATATCAAAGGATAAATATAAACTTGACATTATATAAAAAGATTGTACTATGATGAAAACCAAATTGGCTGTAAATTTCATTTTTTAGGGGGCGAATTTGGTTTCGACATTTTTAGGATTTTGTTGGACGCATACCGAGGTGATCGGAGGCCTCGTAAAACACCGATAAAATAATAAACGCTAACGAAAATTTAGCATTAGCCGCTTAGTTCGGCTACGTTCTCAATCAGGGTTCTTGCCTCGGTTTGAAGAGCGGAAAAATGCAGGATAGTTATAAACGTTTCCGCCTGTAGCGTTTATACCGAAAACAATCGGGCTGGCATGCGTTTATCCCGCCGTTGGGAGCTGCGCCTGTAAGATTAAAACGACGGACAAGTATGTAGTGGACAACAATTGAGAACTAATGGACGCGGGTTCGACTCCCGCCGCCTCCACCAATATTTTTTTTTACTTTCATCAAATTTTCAAAAATTGATTTCAGTTTTTGGGTTTATTGTAAATCTGATGAATTTGCTAATTTTTTTAAACGGCTTCCCTACATTTTTATAGCATAATTGTTTTTCTACAGAAAAAAAACCCTTCACAATATTTTAGTTTTCTTTAATGCTAATATTCTTGATATGGAAGCGGCGATATTTTGATTTATTAAAGCGTCGGGAATCATAGCTGAATGTTCAACGTTTTCATAGTATTGTTTAAAATTTTCCGGCATTAATAAAATATCTATTCCGGCGTTTAAAGCGAGATTTGTAATCGTTTGACTTGTAAAAGAGTTTTGAATAGATTTCATCCTCAATGAATCGGTTATTATGACGTTTTTATATTTTAATTTTTTTCTCAATAAAAAAGTATTAATATTTTTAGAAAGAGAAGAAGGGGTTACAATTTGTTTGCCGCCTATTAAAATGGTTTCGTTTATTTTTGAAAACGTATTATGACCTGTCATTATAAGGTTGCAGCCGGATTTAATAAGTAGTTTATAAGGTTTAACGTCGAAATTGAGCAAATCTTTCTCGGTTTTCATAGAAAAAGAATTGGTTTTATGCAAATCGTTAAACGCGTCTCCGCATCCGGGAAAATGTTTGGGACAGGGAATTATACCGGATTCGTCGAGTCCTTTATAAAAATTATAACAATGCGGAATACTGTTTTTTATATCGCTTCCAAACGTCCTGTTTTTCAGCATAGTATTTTTCTTTGAAATATTATTTGCTCCGTATGCGTTAGCATCTTGAATAATGTCGGCAACAGGCGCGAAATCGATATTAAACCCGGTATTTTTAAGGAGCGACCCGATTTTGAACGCTGTGGCGAACGTGTAGTCAAGGTCGTTTTTTTCGCCGAGTTCAGAATGAGACGGAAAAGGTTTTTTTAAAATTTTTTTTAATCTTGAAACGGTTCCGCCTTCTTCGTCAATCGCCAAGAATAATGGAATAGAAGAGTTTTGGTTTAATTTTTTTATAAGCAATTTAACTTGAAGTTTATCTATAATATTTTTTTCAAAGAAAATAAATCCGCCTACTTTGTATTTTTTTATGGCTTCGTCTATAACCTCGTTGTATTCCGTAAAATATTCGCCCGAATCGGATTTAAGTTCAATTATAAACAACTGACCAATATATTTTATCGTTGGAAATTTCATTGTTTTATTAAATCTGTTTTCAAAATCTTAAAAAAATATGATTTAAGGCTAAAGCCGTAAATTTAAAAGTTTTCGGTTTAAACAGTAATAAAAAAAAGGATGCCGGCAAATTTATCCGAATAATTTTTCAATGTCGTTTTTCGTCAGCGATTTATAAAACGCCGATTCGCTTGAAATAATTTCTTTTATAAGATTTTTTTTCTTATTTTGAAGTTCGAGAATTTTTTCTTCCACAGTGTCTTTAACCAGCATTTTATAAGCTATAACTTTCTGCGTCTGTCCAATTCTGTGAGCCCTGTCAATAGCTTGCGATTCTACCGCCGGATTCCACCAAGGGTCAAAAATAACGACGTAATCCGCGGCGGTCAAATTAATTCCGAACGCTCCTGTTTTTAAACTTAACAAGAATAATTTTGTTTCGTCCGAATTCTGGAATTTATCGATTTCAGTTTTTCTTATTTTTGCCGGAGTCTGTCCGTCAATATAAGAATACGGAATGTTTTGAGGTATGGCGAGTTTATTTTTTATTACATCGAGAATGCGGACAAATTGCGAGAAAATAAGTATTTTATGTTTTTCTGAAAGTATTTCCGACACGGTTTCTTTAAGCTGTTCCAATTTGCAGGATTCAATATTGTTATATGCGGCGTCGAGAATTCCGGGATAAAGAGATAATTGTCTAAGTTTCAAAAGAGCCGTAAAAATATGAATCGCGGATTTATTCAAACCTTGCTCGTCGATTTTTTTTAAAACGTTTGCTCTGTATATATCGCGGTGTTTATTATATATTTCTTTTTGTTCTTTTGACATTGTGGAAAACAATATTATTTCGTTTTTTTCCGGCAAATCCTTTAACACGTCTTCTTTTTTTCTGCGCAGAATAAAAGGAAAAATAATGTTTTTTAATTTTTCAGCCGAGGATTTATCTTTTAAAGTTTCAATAGGTTTTGAAAAAGTATTTTTGAAACGTGTTTGAGAACCGAGCAATCCCGGAAGCAGAAAATCGAATTGAGCCCAAAGTTCAAGCGTGTTGTTCTCAATCGGAGTTCCGGTCAACGTAAGTTTATGTTTTGATTTTAGCATTCTAACCGTTTTGAAAATAAGCGAATTAACGTTTTTTATGTTTTGAGCTTCGTCGAGAATAATGTAATTGAATTCGCATTTTAAAAAAAGCGCAATATCGTTTCTCAATGTATGATAGCTTACAAGAATAATATCCGCGTTTTTAAAAGTTTCATTTTCCTGAATTCTGTCGGTTCCGTGATGGATTATGATTTTAAATCCGGAAGTGAATTTTATAATCTCGTTTTCCCAGTTTGGCAGAGTGGAAACCGGAGCGACTATAAGGATTACTCCGAGTTTTTTTTTCGTTTTTAAAAACTGTAGAAATGCGAGCGCTTGAACCGTTTTACCAAGACCCATATCGTCCGCAAGACATCCGTTGACGCCGTATTCAAATAGAAAATTTATCCAATTAACCCCGGCGGTTTGATAATTGCGAAGAGTTCCGTTGAAAGTTTTCGGTATTCCGATTTTTTTTATTTTATCGAACTCTTTGAATCTGTCCGCGAGCGATTTGGCTTCGAGAATTTCTTTGTTTTCATTGAGTTCGAATTCTTCGAACAATTTATTTATTAAGGGAAAATGATATTTCGAAACGTTTATTTTGCCGTCCTGATTTAATCCGGCTTCGACAAGTTCGTTGAGTTTTTCATAATTGTTCTTATTTAAAATTATTACGTCGCCGTCTATTAAAATGAAATGATTTTTTAAAAGCTCTTTATCGATATATAGTTTTTTAGTTTTTCCGTTCTCGTCAGAATACAAAGCCTCGATATCGAACCAGTCAATATTTGAACTTACAAACAAACTTACTTTGCCGGCGTCGTTTGTCTTGATTTTTTGATTGTTGACGAGTATTTCAAATCCGTCGTCTATTAATTTTTTTCCGAGCAGCTTCAATACGTCCCAAGTTTTTTTCTTTTTGAATTCAAAATCGTTATGCCAGTCTTTTACGGCTCCGTATTCTAAAAAAATATTTTCGAGATAACCGGTTATGGAATTTTCATAATTAGCTGATTTATGTAAGATTTCGATGACTCCGGCTTCTTCAGCAGGTTCGATAATCTTATAAGGAATTTCATTATGAGAGTTTTTCGATTCTTTATTAAATGCGAATCCGTAATCGAATTCAAGTTCGAATGATACTGAATTATAACGTTCGATAAACCTGACGATTGGTTTTGGAACCGGATACTTATGCAAAACTTTTTTTTGCGTCGCGTTTATTGAAACGCCGGAATAATTGATTTTTTTCAATGCGTTTTCAAGAAAAACAATATCGCCGCCGCTGAATTTTGTCGAACAAACCGTTTTGATTATCTTAGAAAAATAATTATCGTTAAATTTGTAAAATAAAAGAGAGCTGCTTTCGTTTATTAAAAATAAATCGTATTCGGTATAAAAAATATTGTTTTGATTAAAAACGGTTTTGGGGAATATCTCGCCCGATGATTCGGTTATAGTCAAAACGGGTTCCCATAATAATCTCGATTCTGTCTGCGGATTATGCAAATTAAAATCTATCTTTGTTTTTAATATTTTTTTTAATTTTAAAAGAACGTATTTTTTTTTAGAATTATAAAACCATAAGTCTAAATTGCATTCGTGAAGTTTTGAAAATGAAAAATCAAACGATATGTTTTCCGGATTTCTTTCAATCAGCAAATGTAAAAGAGTTTCTTCGGGTTTTGTTAAGGGAAAAATATTTTTGTTTTCGTCGTAACTTATCGCGGTTGAATAAAATGTTCCGTCGGTTTTAAACTGCCTTAACATAGGAAAGATTTTCCAATCGTATGATGAATTTCTTTGTTTTAAAATGAATTGCAGTTTATATGTTTTTCCGGAATCGTTTATATTTTTTTTTTTGGGGACAACAAGTTTTTTTATATTGTCCAATAAAAAAAAATTAGTAGTTTCTTTATTGACCGGATTTTCTGATAAAACGGCGTCTCTTAAAAATTCTCTTTTTACAACCGGGCAAGTTTTATAACAAACATTTTTCAAATAATATATTAAAACCGCCGCGATATGTTTGCAGGTTAAAAATGTTCTGTAATAGGGGCAAGAGCAAGTGGAATGCAATATTGAACTTGCTCCGCGTATTTTCACGGCGTAATCGTCGTTTCCGGACACTACTGCTTCAATACTGTCATTGGATTCATTATGATTGAATGAAATTACTTTTTTATTGATATAATAGTGTCTGCCTCTTTCGAAAATGGAATTATTTCCAACATGGCATTTAATATCGGCTTCGTTGATCATTGGTCAGAAAAAAAATCAATTATATGAAATTGATTGGGAATATATTTTGATACGGATGTTTTTTTCCATTTCAAACTTAGAATCTTCAATATTTTAAGAAATTATAAAACAATAGCGTATAATATTTTAAAAAAAAAATTATCAGTAATTCGTTTTTTTGGTTATAAATTTCGATTTAGTAAATTTGACGCACTTATACAATGAACCGAAAAACCGCGGTTATAAAAACAAACCTGCGGCTTTCCGGATTTATTGCATAATAATTGTTAAATTTAATCGGGTTAATAATTTAAATGAACGACGGCGATTAGTATAAATCCATATCTGTTAAACGTTATACTAAAACAAACAATCGTATTTATTTTAAATTAATATCTGCGCTGTCCGCTGCCGCCCCGGTTTCTGTCAAAATTACGCTGCGGTCTTTTTTCTTGAGGTCTTGCGATATTTACGGTTAAAGCTCTGCCTTCAAATTCTTTTCCGTTTAATCCGGAAATGGCTTTTTCAATTTCTTCCTGAGAAGACATTTCAACAAAACCGAAACCCTTTGATCTGCCGGTCGAACGGTCCGTAATAATTTTCGCGGATACTACCGAACCAAACTGCGCAAATAAATTCTGCAATTGTTCTTCAGTAATGCCCCAATTAAGATTACCAACGTATAATTTGGTGTCCATAAAAAAACTCCTTAAATAAATAATATATTTTTACTTTAGATATGGATTTAGATTTGCCTCGAAACATGAGAAAATAGAATAAATAGTCTCTTGATTTGAATCTTCAATAAATCTTTCTCTTTTGTAAATTAATTTTATTATATAAAATATACTATGTAATTTTTTATTTGTCAAATATTTTTTTATTTTTTTTTATAAAATATTTTTTATAAATAAATTTTTTTAAATCATCATTATTTCATTGTTTCAAACGGTTCAATAAAAAATCCGCGAAATAATGAGAGGTATGGATTTTTTCGTTAAAAAGAAAATAAGAGATTTTCTGATCCTCCGCGTTTTTTATTTTTTTGCATAATGATTCGGTTTGAGCCGGATTATTCGAAAAATAGCAATATTCCGCAAGCATCATCATACCGAGAGTTTTAAATTGAATATTTGACGATGATTCGATTAAGCCGTTTAAAGTTTTTACTAAATTCGAATTATCGTTTTTTAAAGAATAAATTTTTGACAGATTGAAAAAGATTTTCGAGGTTTGCGAATCCGTCAAGGAATGATTTTTTAGAATGTCGAAATATGTTCGTATTGCGTTTTCGGTTTTTTGATCGTAAAAATAAATATCCGCAAGATATATTTTCAGTTTAGTCTTTACGGTTTCGTCATAGTTTAAAGTTAATTGTTCGGCTACGAGTCTTTTTGTTTCGTCGTAATATTTATTTTCAATCAGAACGTCGATTTTTTGAAAAAAAGCTTTGCTGTTAAAATCCATATTAGTTTTTAAAAACGTTGATATTCCGTTAAAATCTTTCAATTGAAACAGAGTTTTCAGATATTTTACTCTTACTTCTTCCGCGTAATCGCTGTTGGGAAAATCCGATAAAAATTTTTCGATTAATTTTTTTCTTAGTTCGGGATTGCTTTCCGAAATAATTTTTTGATAATCAATCAGAACCGATTGTTTATAATTCGGAGGCACGACTATCGAGGAAATATTAGTAGAATCGTCTTTTATGTCGGCGTCTTTTTTTGAAAGAAATAAAACTGCGACTAAAAGTAAAATTATGATTAAAAGCAGCGAAATGATTATAATCAATAGAAAATTTTTTTTTTCGGGCTGGGATTTGGGTTGGTATTCCGATTCTGTTGTTTTTTCTCCTGACAGATATTTTGCTACTTCTTTTGTAATCAAATCGTTTCTGAATAATTGAAGAACAGACGTCAGAGGAATACCCGGATTTTCGAATCTGAATTTCTCCAATTCGACGATTCGCTGTTGAATAGGCAGCTTACAAATATCAAGAAGTTTTTGTTTTAATTTTTCGTCGTCTTTTACCGCAAGTATTAAATCGGAAAAATTGTCCAATATTGAATTTTGCATATTATTTAAAAATCCTTTTCATTATTGCGATTTTAGTTTAACCCAGTATTTTTCAATTTCGTTCATATAATCTTCTAAATCGATTAAAACGTTGAATTGCGTCTCGTTTGATATATCCGGAAAAATTGTTTGATTGTTTTTAAATTTATCGTCGAGCAGTTTTACCGCTTCCGGAACCGGCATTGCGTATGCTATATAATTCATATTTCTCGCCGAAATTTCGGGCGTATAAAGAAAATTCAGGAATTTTTCGGCGTTTTGTTTGTTTTTGGAGTTTGACGATAGACACAAATTATCGATAAACATAATGGAACCTTTGGGAACAACGAATTTAAGCTCCGGTTTTTCAAGCGATAGTTTATACAGACTGCCGTTCCAAATCTGTATTAAATCGGCTTCTCCGTTAAAAAGCATATCTGCAATCGTGTTTGAATCGTATTTTAAAATTATTTTTTTTTGTTTTAAAAGCAGCTCGTATGCTTTTTGCAAGGCGTTCAAATTTTTTTCCGTCAGAGAATGACCGGTAAGACTTATGGCGGCGTCAAAGACCTCGGGGCCGTCGTCGAGCATAATAATTCTTCCTTTATATTTTTCGTTCCATAAATCTGCCCATCCAGTAATTTTATCGGCGATATTTTTTGAATTATAACCTATTCCGGTAAATCCGTATGCGTATGGAATATAATATTTACCCGTAGGGTCGAATGCGAGTTTTTTAAATCTTTCGTCGATAAATTTATAATTTGGAATGTTTTTATGATTATATTCGGAAAGCAGTTTTTGTTTCTTCATTATATCGACCATATAAGTGCTGACCACTATCAAATCGAAATCTATCGCTCCTGTCTGCATTTTGGCGAGCAGTTCTTCATTTGACGAAAAATAATCCAGAATAATTTTTATTCCGGTTTGTTTTTCAAAATCTTTTACAATTGTCTCGTCGAGATAACCGCCCCAGTTTGAAATATGCAAAACATTTTTGTTTTTGGGAGCGAATACGGTATAAGATAAAAGTCCGAGCAATAAAAACAGTATTGCGGCGGCAGCATATAAACCGATTTTGGCGGTTTTTTCATTTTTTTGGAACGCCGCCGTTACTCCCAATAAAATGATAGTCGCGCATATCATAATGGCTGAAACCGCGTTTATTGCCGGAGTGATTCCGGTTTTTGTCAGAATAGAATAAATTTTTAAGGGAAGCGTGGAAACTCCGGCGCCTGAAGTGAAAAAAGTGATTATAAAATCGTCAAAACTTAAGGTGAACGCGAATATCGCTGATGATATGATCGCAGGATAAATTCCAGGCAGTATAACGTTTTTAAACGTTTGGCGCCGCGTGGCTCCTAAATCAAGACTCGCTTCTTCAAGCGTTAAATCAAAATTTAAAATCCGCGTAAGAACTATCAAAATCACGAAAGGAATGCTGAAGGTGATATGAGAACAAATAATTGATATTATTCCAAGAGGCAGTTTAATCATAACGTAAAACGAAAGCAGCGCAATGGCAAAAATTATCTCCGGCAGAATTATTGGAATATACAATAAATTTTGAAACAGAGGTTTGATTTTAAAATTGTATTTTCCAAGCGCGAGCGCCGCCATTGTTCCGAAAACGGTCGACACTAAAGTGTTGACAAAAGCTATTATTATAGAATTTTTTAAACTTAAAAACCAGGTTTCGTCGCGGAACAATTCGTTATACCATTTTAAAGAAAACCCTTCCCAGTTGTTTGAGTATTTTGAAGAATTAAAAGAAAAAATCACAAGCATTATCAAAGGCGTTATTAAAAACAATATGTTTGCGCCAGTAATAATTTTTAGAAAAATTCCCTTGCCAATTTTTAAATCGTTTGCTTTTGAAATATTGCCCGCCATACTATTTTGTTTTCCTGTTTTTATACTTCAATCATTTTCTTGCTTTTTGATGGATTATAATATCTTATGTATAGAGAAATAAAAATCATCGCTAAAAATATTAAAACCGAAGATAACGCCGACCCTAAAGGCCAGTTTCTGCCTTGCTGAAACTGTAAGGTTATAAGATTGCCGATTATATAATTGTCTTTTCCGCCGAGCAAATCCGGTATTACGAAATTGCCGAGAGTGGGAATGAATACGAAAACGATTCCGGCTACTACTCCGGGAATGGATTGTGGAAACGTTATTTTAAAAAATGTTCGTTTTTTACCGGCGCCTAAATCCATAGACGCTTCGATAAGCGAAACGTCCATTTTATCAAGAGCTGAAAAAATCGGAATAATCATATAAGGCAGGTTATAATAAATGAATCCTAAATAAACCGCGAATGTTGAATTTAATAACGATAGCGGTTCTGAAATCATTCCCGACCACATCAGCGTTTTGTTTATTAATCCTTCCCTTCCGAGAATCATAATAAAGGAATATACGCGTATTAGAAAATTCGTCCAGAATGGAAGTATGACGAAAAACATAAGTATAGATTTTAATTTTGAATTTGACGCCGCCATAAAATACGCGACGGGATATCCTATAAGAATTGTCAATGCCGTGGTAATTGAGGCGAGCGTTAACGAATTAAGAAAAATTTTTATATATTGTCCTGAAAATACATTTTTATAATGTTCCAATGTGAATCCTGGAATTACTCCGCCGTGAGTTCCTTTATAATTGAAACTGTATATAAGCGCTATTATTAAAGGTATAAGAAAGAAAAATAAAAGCCATCCGAACGATGGAAAAATTAGAAATAATAATTCGTAAAAATTTTTTTTATTTTTTGTTTTCAAGAATGACCCCTGAATTTTTGCTCCAACTGATAAAAATCCTTTCGTTCATATCGTAAGGCATAACTTTGGAATCAAGGACGAGATAATTAAGAATGTTTGCGGTTATTTTTTGATTGTTTTCAAGTTTTATGATGTATTTGGTGATTTCTCCAATAAATATTTGCGACTCGATAATTCCTTCAATGCCGTTCTCGTAATCTTTTGGTTCAAGCAGTCCGATTTTCATTTGTTCGGGACGCAATCCGAAAATTATTTTATCTTTAATATTGAAATTAGTCTTTTTTTTTGGTTTGTATGATATAATGAATCTGTCGAGTAGCTTGATAGTTATGTTTTGTCCGTTAATATCTAAAATTTCTCCGTCAAAAAAATTCATTGTGCCTATGAAATCGGCTGTAAAATAATTATTTGGCGATTCATAAATAGTCTGAGGATTATCGCATTGAAGAAGAAATCCGTTTTTCATAACGGCTATTCTATCTGAAAGCGTGAGAGCTTCCTGTTGATTATGCGTGACAAAAATAAAAGTGATTCCGAGTTTTCGCTGAAGCGTAATAAGTTCTATTCTTGTCTGCTCGGCTATTTTTTTGTCAAGCGCGCTGAGCGGTTCGTCGAGTAGAAGAATTTTAGGTTTGTTCACAATAGCTCTTGCAAGCGCGACGCGCTGTTGCTGACCTCCGGAAAGCTGAGAAGGCATTCTTTTTTCATAACCGGTCAAACCCACCATAGCAAGCCCTTCGTCTACGTTTTTTGAAATTTCCTGTTTTGAAAGTTTTTTTATTTTTAATCCGTATGCTACGTTGTCGAAAACATTGTAATTTGGAAATAACGCGTAGTTTTGAAATACAGTGTTCACGTTGCGTTTGTAAGGCGGCAACTGCGCTATATCCTCGCCGTCAAGCAGGATTTTTCCGGAACTTATATTTTCAAATCCGGCGATCATACGCAATATTGTGGTTTTGCCGCAGCCGCTCGGTCCGAGCAAACAAAAAAATTCGCCGCTTTCAATATTAAGCGACACATCATTAACTGCGGCAGTATTGCCGTAAATTTTACTTATATTGATTAGTTCAAGCATAATCAAGTCCCGATAATAAATTTTTTTCAGGCGTATTTTTGAAACCGTTAAGACGGTTATCGCATTATCAAAAATATCTTTGCTTTTTCATTAAAAAATTTTTAATAACGTTATAGCTTTTCCGGTTTATGCAATTCATAAAACCTTTGATTAATCCCGCATTTTAATTGCAGGATTGAAAAAATAACCGAAAAGTTTTTATCGTTTTAACGGTTTTATGATATTTGCTTAATATAAATTAGTAGTATTTTATTTAAACTGTTTGAAAAATGCAATTGGAAATATTAATTTTTTTACAATTATAAAATATTCGTTCGAAATTTAACAATATAGTTAGTATTCAGGCTTACGAAAACCAATTAAATAATTCCAATATAAATGTTTTTTAACACGGATAGCGCATAAACGTTAATTAAAGTTTTTTTTAAACATAGATATATTATTGCGATTTAGATTTAAAATCGCAATTTATGTTAAAACTTCTAAAAATCCGAAAACTTTTTAAATTTACGGCTTTAGCCGTAAATCATATGTTTTTAAGATTT
>DAINAU010000018.1:0-33184 GCA_036733285.1 bacterium | reverse complement strand
TATAACTCAAGCGAGCATAGAAAACGCTATACGAGTAGATTTGGCTCTCGGAGGTTCGACAAATACCTGTCTTCATATACCTGCGATTGCTAACGCCGCCGGCGTAAAAATTACGCTTGATTTATTTGACAAACTTGGAAAAGACACTCCGCATATAGCGAACATAAGACCGGGCGGCGAACATTTTATGGAGGATCTTGAATATGCTGGAGGCATACCGGCAGTATTGAAAGCGTTAAAAGATAAACTGAACGATTCGCAAACAGTGTCTTTAAGGAATATAAAAGATATAGCTGAATCCGCGGAAATAATCATTCCCGAAGTCATTCGCAATCTTGAAAACGCTTATAATAAAGAAGGCGGAATAGCGGTATTGAAAGGAAATATTGCCGCCGACGGATGCGTTGTTAAACAAAGCGCCGTTTCAGAAAAAATGAAACGTTTTACCGGAAAAGCAAAAGTGTTCAATTGCGAAGAAGACGCGATGAAAGAAGTAATGGCGGGAAATATTAAATCGGGAACCGTTATAGTAATAAGATACGAAGGACCGAAAGGCGGTCCCGGAATGCGCGAAATGTTATCTGTGACTGCGGCGGTATGCGGAATGGGGCTTGCCGAAAGCGTTGCGCTGATTACCGACGGCAGATTTTCAGGCGGGACGCGCGGACCATGCATCGGTCATATTTCGCCTGAAGCTAAGGAGAACGGAGTTATAGCGGCCGTAAAAGACGGCGACGAAATAATCATTGATATTCCGGCGCGTAAAATTGAATTGAAAGTATCGGACGCTGAAATAAAAGAAAGATTAAGCAGAGTGAAACATCCTGAAAAACATTTGTCCGGATATTTGAAAAGATATGCTGAAATGGTAACTTCGGCTTCAACGGGCGGAGTATTCAAACAGGATTTGATTTAGTTAATATCTTATCAATAAATTTCTTGCATTTAGGGCAAGAATATTTTTTGAGGCGTTTTAACCCAAATACAGTATTTGGGTTCGTAACCTATATAAATTACAGTGTCTTATTAAGGCGCTTTTTTTTAATTTTCAACTTTAAAAAAATTGAGGAAATCGTGAAACGATTTTCGAATATTATAAAAGCCGAATTTCCGGAAAAAGATTAAGAGCAAATTATACGGTTATCCTTTTCCGATGAAATTTGGAGTTAAATAAAAAACGCGGGCGTAAACTAAAATCGGTATTGTCAATTTTTTTACGCCCGCTTTTATAAATCGTAATTAACGGAGGAAACAAAAATGAAATTGAGCGGAGCGCAAATAGTTGTAAAAATTTTAAAAGAAGAAGGCGTGGACGTAGTATTCGGTTATCCGGGCGGAGTATTGATTCCGTTATACGATGTTTTATATGACGCGGATATAAAACATATTCTGCCGCGTCACGAACAAGCCGGAGCTCACGCTGCGGACGGATACGCGAGAGCTTCTGGAAAAGTCGGAGTATGCATAGGCACTTCCGGACCCGGAGCGACAAATCTTGTAACCGGAATAGCTACGGCATATATGGATTCGATTCCTATAGTGGCTATTACGGGACAGGTGCAGACGTCTTTAATAGGAGGCGACGCGTTTCAGGAATCAGACATAACCGGCATTACAAGACCGATAACAAAACATAATTATCTTGTTAAAGACGTTCAGGATTTACCGAGGATATTAAAAGAAGCTTTTCATATAGCGCGAACCGGAAGACCGGGCCCGGTGCTTGTTGATTTGCCGAAAGATGTTTCAGTGGCAACGCTTGACTATGATCCGCAGCAATTTGAAGAAATAAAGATAAAAGGATATAAACCTACTTATAAAGGGCATTTCGGTCAGATAAACAGAGCCGTCGAGCTTATAAACAAATCAAAAAAACCGATAATATACGCGGGCGGCGGAGTCATACTTTCATCGGCGGCGGAAGAATTATTTAAATTTGCGAAAATAATAAACGCGCCTGTAACCACGACTTTAATGGGACTCGGCGGATTTCCTGAAACGGATGATTTATCCGTAGGAATGCTCGGAATGCACGGAACATATTACGCTAATATGTCTATTACGGAATCGGATTTAATAATTGCGATTGGAACAAGATTCGACGATAGAGTAACCGGAAAAATCGAAGAGTTTGCTCCTAACGCAACAATAATTCATATAGATATCGATCCTGCGGCGATAAGTAAAAACGTTAGAGTCGATATACCGATTGTAGGCGACGTAAAAATAGTTCTTACGGATATGCTGAAAAATTTGAAACAGCTTGAACATAAAGACTGGCTGAAAAAAATCGACGAGTGGAAAAAATTTTGTCCTATGCAGTATAAACAGGACCAGAACGGTCCGTTAAAACCTCAATATATTATTGAGCAAATAAGCAAAGTAACAAACGGGAACGCGGTTATAACGACTGAAGTCGGTCAGAACCAGATGTGGGCGGCTCAATTTTATAAATTCACCAAACCGCGAAATTTCATAAGTTCCGGCGGACTCGGCACAATGGGATACGGACTGCCGGCGGCTATAGGGGCGAAATTTGCAAGACCAAACGATGTTGTAATAGATATTGCCGGAGACGGAAGCATTCAAATGAACATTCAGGAACTTGCTACGTTGCGAACTCATAATATTCCGGTAATTATCGCATTATTGAACAATAATTATCTTGGAATGGTTCGTCAATGGCAGGAATTATTTTTTAACAGAAGATACTCGGCTACGGATTTATGCAAGAATCCGGATTTCGTAAAAGTCGCTAACGCATATGATATTAAAGCGAAAAAAGTTACCAAACCCGACGAAGTTGAAAACGCAATCAAAGAAGCTATAAAATCAAACGAACCGTATCTTCTTGATTTTATAATCGATAGAGAAGAAAACGTTTATCCTATGGTGCCGGCAGGCGCGCCTATTTGTAAAATGCTTACGGGAGGAAAATAATTATGCAGCATTTAATATCAGTAACTGTGGAAAATAGATTCGGAGTTCTTGCAAGAATTTCAGGACTTTTTGCCGGCAGAGGTTATAATATCGGATCTCTTGCGGTTAACGCGACTGAAAATCTCGACGTATCTACAATTATTTTGACTGTTACAGGCGACGACAAAGTAATCGAACAGGTTATTAAACAGCTTAACAGATTAATCGACGTTATAAAAGTCGTTGATTTGACCGAAAAAGAAAACGTGTCAAGAGAACTGATGCTGATAAAGGTTTCGGCGGAACCTGCAGGCAGGCGTTCGGAAATATTTCAGTTGTGCGAGGTATTCAGAACCAAAGTAGTCGGCATAACTCAGAAAAATTTGATAATAGAGCTTACCGGAGCCGCAAGCAAAATAGAAGCGTTTATAGAAATAATGAGACCATATGGAATAATAGAGCTTGTAAGAACCGGAATAATAGCAATAGCGAGAAATTAACGCGACAATTTTAAGTATTTTTTTAGATTTTGAAAAATTGCCGGAAATAAGTATTTTGATGTATTGCAACTCTAAATTTTCTTTTATGGCAGCGCAATAAGCCGTTTACGCAATTTTTCAAAATCTATAAGAAGTTATCGGGTTCTAATCTTGTTAAAGGTTTTGTTAGTGACGCTGAATCGGCTGTATTTTTTTAAAATCAAATTTTCAATAATCTATAATCGGTTAAAATGTTAAAAGTAATAATTACTATTGACTGCGATTTCGAAGGATATTTTCCGTTTGAAAATAAAATCAAGTTTAATAAAAAAAAGTTTGATCAATCTTTGGAATCTACTATATGTCTCATAGAAAAAACAAATGTTCCGGCTCATTTTTTAATTCACACTTCAGTATATATGAGAAGATTTCATAACGATATTTTTTATACGGATAAGAAATATATTTCATTATGGAAAAAACTTTTTGACAAAGGGCATTGCATAGGATTGCATCCTCACGAAGAAGAATGCGACGGCAAATGTTATTATTATTATTATCCGAAATATATGGATAAGGTCATAAAATCGCATTCTGATTTTTTAAATCAATCCGGAATAATTTCCAAATCTATCAGATTCGGTTATTTTACAATCTCGGAATGGACTATTCCTATTTTAGAGAAATACGGAATTTTATTGTCTTTTGACAATATGGGAGGTTATATTCCTGAAACCTCGAATCATTTTGAAGAAGCTCCGCTTAATCAATATTATTATTCTTATAGAAATAAAGAAAAATCCGGCAGTTCAAAAGTTTTAAGCGTTCCGCTCGGAATAACTGAAAATAAAAGGTTATGGAAAGGTCTGGTTCCAGAAGCAAATTCTTTTGAAGAACAAAAAGAATTGATAAACGAATTATCGGCAAAATCTCAAAACTCCGAATTATTAGTAAATTTGTTGATGCATTCGTATAATGTTCCGAAAAATTCAGAAAAAATATTTAAAACGATTTCATATATAAAATCGGTCGGGGGAATAATTAAAAACGTTTGACGATAGTTATTATTAAAGTTTTTGGAAAATTTTATATTCAGATATAATTTGTAGATTTAATTAATCAGTTTTTTTATCAAGGGGTATTTGATATTTTTTTCCAAACAACCTGAATTTATCATAGTGGTAATTTTGTTTTTGATATCTATCATTAAATTTTCATATTTAAAAATATCTCGAATCAGATTAAAAGTCAATCCGCTTTGACGCGAACCGATTAAGTCGCCCATACCCCGGTTTTTCAAATCAAATTCCGAAAGTTTCAAACCGTCGTTGTTATTCGCAAAGAAATGAATTCTTTCTTCGGAATTTTCGGGAAAATTAGCGCCTTTAATTAAAAAGCAATAAGATTGAACCGCGTTTCTGCCGACTCTTCCGCGAAGCTGATGAAGCTGGGCGAGACCGAATCGTTCAGGATGTTCAATAACGATTATATTTGCGTTTGGAATATCGATTCCCACTTCTATCACAATAGTTGAAAATAATATTTTAATTTTATTGTTTGAAAAATCGCTCATAATTTTTTCTCTTTCCGCCTGTTTGATTTTGCCGTGAATCATAGCGCTCGGAATATCCTTAAAAAAAGTATGGGATAATTCGGCGAATTTTTTTTCAACTGATTTTAATTCTGTTTTATCGTTTTCTTCTATTGCCGGATATACGAAAAAAGTTTGCAAATTTTGGTTTGAATTTTCAATTATAAAATCGTATAAATCCCGCAAAGCGTTTTCTTCGATAATCTTTGTTTCGACAATTAAACGGTTTGACGGTTTTTCCGTTATAACCGAGATATCGAGATCGCTGAAGACCGTTAATCCGAGAGTTCTTGGAATCGGCGTAGCGGTCATAATCAAAACGTCGGGATTGTTTTTATTTGACGTAAGCAAATCGCGCTGCCCGACTCCGAATTTATGTTGTTCGTCGATAACTATAAATCCGGGATTAAAATAATTAATTGAATCCGATAAAAGACTATGCGTGCCGATTATGATTTGAGTTTTACCTTCAGCGATTTCAGCGAGAATAATTTCTTTTTCCTTTTTTTTAACGCTTGAATTCAGCAACGCGATTTTATAACCGTAGTTATGAAGATATTTAGAAAAAGTTTTAAAATGTTGTTCAGCGAGAATTTCGCTCGGAACCATTATAATAAACTGTCGGCCGTTTTCAACCACTGCGATAGAAAGGATAACGGCGATTATTGTTTTTCCGCAGCCGACGTCTCCTTGCATCAGGCGCATCATCGGATAAGAGTTTTTCATATCAGATACAATTTCGTTCAGGCAATATTTTTGAGATTGCGTTAATTTAAAATTCAGACCGTTGATAAAAGAGTTCAATTTTGATTTACATAGTTCGAAATCAAAGGAAATGCCGTTTCTTTTGCGAACGGAAAGTTTATTAATCTGAAGCCGAAGCTGATACAAAAAAAAGTTATAATAAACGGATTGATTTTGAAACCGGCGGATAAATTCGGGGTTATCCGGATTATGAAGAAATCTTACGCAATCCTTATATTCGAGAAAATTATTTTCTTTTTTTAATTCAGAAGGCATAAAATCCGAGAAAATCGGCAGATAGCGGTTTAAAGCCGCGGCGATTATTTTTCTGAATCTCAAATTTGAAATTGTTTTTGGAATAGAATAAACCGGTTCTATAACTATGGAGTTTCCAAAAATTTCAGTTTTTTCAAGTTTATATGAAGGCGAATAAAATATTTTTAAATTATAATATTCGAGTTTTCCAAAAAGGGTAATGTCCAAACCTTCATAAAAATTTTTTTTATAAAAAAACTGATTGCCGAAAAATCTTGAGGTTAATATTCCGGTTCCGTCGTTCAATGCAACATCGGTATAAAACATTTTTTTGGATTTTATATAACCTTTTTTAATAGAAGTAATTTTTCCAGATATATAATAAAGCCCGCCGATTTCCGCGTCTTTAACAAAGGCAGGTTCAAAAATCAAATAATTAGACGGAAAAAATTCAATTAATTGCCGGATGGAAAAAATGTTTTTTTTGTTGATGATAGATTTATATTTTGAACCTACGCCGTCTATATTTTCAATCCCTTTATTTAAAATAGCAATCTCTATGTCCCAGCAAAGTTCAATAAGGCGCGTCAAATTTTTTTTATTGAAATCAATAGCGTCTTTTTCTATTTTAAAATCGTTTAAACAATACAGACATTTTTCGGATAAACGCCAAATATCTTCTTGTCTATTTTTATTCAAGGAATTAATAAAAAGAGAAGCGTTTGTTTTAATCGAATTAATATTTCTTTCGGAAATATTATACGAGTTTGTGATTATAGCGTTGATTTCCGAACGAATTTCACAAAAAGCGGATATGTCAATTTTCATTTTTATTTATAGAGAATAGCATCCAAATATTAAGAAGCAATATTATTAAAATATAAAAGTATAAAATTGAATTTGAATAAATATCATTACAAAACGGCAAATATTCTGAAAATTTCAAACCGATTGATTTATCGATAAAATGAAGAAGCTGGTTTGTATGATGACCGCCGCTGAACCGCAATCTATGAAATAGATTGAGAATAAAGAAAATAATAAGACAATATGAAATACAGGCGTAAAAAACAAATTTTGGCAGCCGATTTTTTAGAGAGTGAAAAACAAAACCTGTAAAAAAAAGCATTTCAGGCATTAAAAAAACAAGATACCTGTTTGGAATTGAACTGCCGCCTGTCCATGAAGAAAGATTTTGCGAAGCGAGGAAAACAAGATTAACAAGAAAAGAAGAAAAAATAATTATGAATAGCAATATATTTTTGCGATATAAAATGAAAGCGCCGGTTAAAATAAAAATCATAACAGGGTTATAAAAAAACAATCCGTATTTCTGGTCGAAAAACATACCTGTAAAATTTTTTGCGAACATTTTGAAAGAAATAACAGGGCTGGAATTAATATTTTCGGGATTTTGGATATTTATATTTTCCTGATTCCGGACTTCGACTTTTCCGGTAAAAGTTTTATAAGGGAATATTTCGTCGTAAATTTTATAGTTATAAAAAAAGTAACAAAAAATAAGAAAGGTTAAAATCAGAAAGTGAAGCGTTATCAAACGTTTGTATTTCAAATTAAGGCATAATATTAGAAGATTGGAAAAAAAGAAAAAAACTATGTTTCTTCCGTGTAAAGAAAACAAAACAAAGCTTAAAATTACGATAAATGTCAAATTGAATGGACTTCGGATTTTATTTGAAAAACATAAATAATACAAAATCAAAAATTTAACGCCGGCGCTTATAGTTTCGGGATATAGCTGATTAAGATAAAATCCGTAGGGATGCGATATTGAAATGAACAGAGTTAAAATAACGGCTTCGTTTGTTCCAAATAATTCGGATAAAATCATGAATCCAAAAAATAGGAAAACGACGGACCAGAAAATATTAAGTATTCTGGAGGAAATACCGGCATATACGTCGGTAATTCCAGAAACTGTTTTTTTTAAAAAATCGAACGCGGAAAATTTTTTTAACCAACCGGCTATAACTGCGCCGGGAGAAATTAATAGAGAATACGAAGGCAGATACCGTATAAAAATTTTTTGAGAACCCGAACCGTTTGATTTAAAAATAAGATTGCCGTCGTCTATATGAAATTGCGAATCGAAATTATTTTTAACGTTCAAATCAAAATCAGCGGCAATACTTTTTGTTAAAAGAAGGTATAGCCATTCGTCCCCGTGTTCGCCGATAATCGATTGCCATACGGATAAACCCGAATGGAAAAAAAATATTATTAACAGAATGGAAACGCATTTTTTTAGATTTGAAAACGAAGATTTGTAAACCAATAAAGCAAATAAAATAAAAATTGAGAAAAGAAGAGAGATGAAAATATAACCGAAAATATATTTGTAAAATCCGATAGGATTGGAGTCGGCAAATTTTTGATTAACGATAAAATTTAATTTGAATATTACCGGAAAAAGAAGAGCGGGAGTCAAAGTCAAACCTGCGGCAAACCACCCTTGAAAGAAATTGATTTTAAAAAGAAAACGGATTGCCAGAGCTATGAGAAAAGAATAAAATGACGTCAGGAGAAAAAATTTTAAATCAATAGAACCCGCGGTAAAAACAGTCGATTTTCCGTTATTTAAAAAATCGCAATAAGATAATTCAAGCGATTTGAATAAAATTGAAGATAATACGGTTATAAAAAAAAAAACGGTTATCTTGACAAAACGATTCATTTACATTTTATTTTAAAGCGAGCGCAAAAACTACGACAAAAAAAAGCAAACCGAGAAGACCCATAGTTCTCGGGTCAAATGAAGACGCGGCGCTTTTGGCGATTATTAACAAAATAACAGTGAAAAAAACAGTTAAGACCAAATTATCTTTTTTCATAATCAATAAGAATTGTAATTAAAGATATTAAAAAAATCAACGTTGATTTTATATTTAACATGAAAACTGCATTAGAATTTTGAAAAAGCGCTGGAAATAAGGAAAAACATTGATTTTGCGAGCTTTTTCAAAAGCATTTATTTTTTCTTGGCAGTTTTCAGGTTTTTAGAAGTTTTAATAAGCAAACATCTATGTTTTGAAAAACTTCACTTTTTTTATGACATTATCAGGGTTTAACAAAAAAAAATTTATTCTCCGCCGCCAATTATTTAAATAAAATATAAAGCGCCACAGTAATAAAAATAATTGCCGCAACGCGTTTAAATATAACTCCTGATTTTTGCAGTTTTGCAGATTCTAAAATATTTTTTACAAATGGTGTCATACTGCCGCCTATAAGAATAGGAATGCAATGCCCCAAAGCAAAAAATAAAATTAATAGTATGCCGCGCATAATATCTTTTTGAAGGGTAATCATAGCAAACATAGGCGCAATAAAACCAAATGCGCAGGGTCCGGATACAATACCGTAAGTTGTTCCAAGTAAAAACGCGCCAATACATCCTTTTTTCTTTGTCTGAATATAATGTAATCCTGGTATTGTAATTGAGAATATTTCAAATAAATGAAGAGCAACAATAAGTAATATTCCGGCGATTATATAATTCCAAATATTTCCGACATCGCCCACCATTCTTCCAATCAGAGAAGTTATTATACCAATTAAAGAAATAGAAATAAATAGACCTGAAACAAATAATAATGAATATCCAAAAGCGTTTTTTATTTTTTTATCCTCTGTAAAACCGCCGATATATCCGATAATTAAAGGAATACTCGCGAGATGGCAGGGACTGAATATAACGCTGCAAACTCCCCAGATGAATGCCGCAGCATACGAAAAATATGTTGCTGTAAGAATGGCTTCGTTGATTTTAAAAAGAAATTGGTCAATCATATTTATTTTAACTCCATTGGTTTATTAGTTTTTAAACCAGTTTTTTGTTGAGTTCGCTATTTTAACAAGCATAAGCATAACCGGCGCTTCAACGAGCGCGCCGACGACAGTAGCCAAAGTAGCTCCCGATTTAAGACCAAACAAAGATATTGCGACAGCGACAGCTAATTCAAAAAAATTGCTTGCGCCTATCATACCGGCAGGAGCGGCAATATTATGCGGCAGTTTCCAAAATTTAGACCATAGATAAGCAATAAAAAAAATTAAAAAAGTTTGGATTACAAGCGGAACTGCTATTAAAGCAATATGCATTGGATTTGATAAAATTATTTTTCCTTGAAATGAAAAAATTATTATCAACGTCAATAATAGTCCTATGATAGTTATATTACCGAACTTCTTTATAAAAACATTTTCAAAATATTCTATTCCTTTGTTTTTTATAACGCTGTTTCGCGTTATAAAACCAAGCGCGAGCGGAATAACAACAAATAATACAACCGAAAATAAAAGAGTATTCCACGGAATTGTAACGCCGCCGATACCAAGCAAAAACGCGACAATCGGAGTGAATGCAATAAGTATTATCAAATCGTTTACAGCAACCTGAACAAGCGTATAGGCAGGATCGCCTTTTGTCAAATGACTCCAAACAAAAACCATTGCAGTGCAGGGCGCGGCTCCAAGCAATATAGCGCCGGCTACATATTCTTTTGCGAGTTCGCGGTCAATAAAATTTTGAAATACAGTGTATAGAAAAAAAGCCGCAATAGCATACATGGTAAAAGGTTTTATCAGCCAGTTTGTAATACAGGTTACAATCAATCCTTTTGGTTTTGTGGTAGCGTTTACAATACTTTTAAAATCAATTTTTAACATCATCGGATATATCATAAGCCAGATAAGTATAGCGATTGGTATTGATACATTAGCATATTCAAATTTAGAAAGCGTTTGTGGAATAAAAGGCAGATACTGACCGATTATTATTCCTGCAACAATACACAGCGCAACCCAAACAGTCAAATACCGCTCAAAAAAACTTATGCCGTTTCCAATTTTTTTATTATTCTCCGTTTCGTATAATTGACTCATAACAGCCGCCTCCTATTATGTTTTAAAATATTACTTGCAATCCTTTTGTTCATATTGAATTGTAATATGGTTAATGTTATATTTGGAATTTAAAATAGTTTGAATTTTTTCTGTAATGTTTTCCGTTTGACTAATAGGTATGTCATCAACTTTAATATGCGTCTCCAAAAAAATATCTTTTTCAGAAAGCATCCAGATATGAGTGTGATGAATATTTTTAACGCCGCAAATTTCATTTATATTTTTCTGTAATTCTGTTAAATCAATATTAACAGGAGCTCCCTGCATCAAGATGTGTAAAGTTTCTTTTATTATGCTCCAGCTTTCTTTTAAAATGTATATAACAATTAAAATGGTAACAACCGGGTCAATCCAAGCGATTTTATAAAAATATAATAAAATGGAGCCGGCAATAACCCCTACTGATGAAAATGTATCTCCCAATAAATGAAGATAAGCTGATTTTACATTTAAACTATCGTGTGAATGCCTATGAAGTAATAATACAGAAATTAAATTTGCGAGTAATCCGATTACTGCAACAATAAACATTAATTTACTATTAATTGGCGCAGGATGTTGAAGGCGTTCATAAGCGTGAAGCAATAAAAAAATTGAAATAACCCAAAGAGCAGCGGCATTTATTAACGCTGATAAAATTTCTATTCTTTTAAATCCAAAAGTATATTTTATAGTATTTGGTTTTCTACTGATTTTTAAACTTACATATGTTAATACTATTGAAACTGTGTCGGACATATTATGAACTGCATCAGATAATAACGCTAAACTATTGGAAAGCAGACCGCCTATAATTTCCGCAATTGTAATTGACAAGTTTAGTATAATGCTGAAAAATAGTTTTACGCTTAATTTTTCAACTGAATGATTATGGTTATTCAACATAAAATATCCTCAATTAGTTATTGCGCTCTTTTTAAATTCTAACAGACAATTATTTGATTTTTTTTAATTGTTCGATAATCTGTTCTTTTGATAAATATCCTTCGTGTCGGAATATTTCGTCTCCGTTTCTATCAAAGAAAAATTGTGTTGGAATCACTTGAATTGGAAAATTCATCGCCTTTTCCCGTTCAATGTTGACGTCAATAAAAACAATGTCTATTTGTCCTTCATATTCTTTTTTCAGTTCTTTTAATATCGGCTCCATCATCTTGCAAGGTTGACAAGTTCCAGATCCTAAATCAATCATTATTGGTCGTTCTGTTTTTATAAAAGCAGGCAGTTTTATTCGTTCGATTTTCGGTTCAAATTTATTAATCCGTTCATCAAATATTTTAACGCTTGATTTTTTTTCCAAAACCGCAATATGCTCATTAAGTTTTTGTTTAAATTTTTCCTGCTCAACATTCTTAAACATTTCCTCTATATACGATTGAATAATTATATTTCTTACTGTTCTATCAATGGACAATCTGACGTCTTTTTTTTGCTCAATACCTGCATTTAATGCTCCAAAATAAAGTAATTTCTGATTAACTAATTCATTGAGTAATTCCTTCGGGTTATTCTGAAAATACGCTTTAGTCTGACCGTTTAAAGAATTAAATATTTCATTAAATTCTTCGATAGTGATTTTTTCATCATTTATAACGGCAAGAATATTTGTGTCTTCCTGTTTATTTTTTATTTGCTCAATTAAAACTGAAGTATCGTCATTTGATATTTTTTGTTTGAAAAAATATTTTTGCAATTCAAATTTTTTGTCAATATCAATTTCTTCGCCTGATGAAGTATTTATAATCTTCCCTGTTTTATCAGCGAATATTATATATGGTATAACTTCAGATTTAAATAATGCGTATAAACTTTTCGAATCGTCAAGTATGACGGGAAAAGTTATTTTATTTCTCGCGACAAAATCTTTGACTTGCTTTCTGAATGCCGCGCCGTCAATATTAATCGTAATAACTTCTAATTCAGGATATTTTTTTTTAAGTTTCTGAAATTGTTTTAATGTTTCCTGACAGGGCAGGCACATAGTTGATCCAATGTCAATCAAAATATATTTGCCTTTATAATTTGCGGCTGAAAATATTTTGTCTGCTAATGTTTTGCCAGAAACAGCGGGAATTTTCTCGCCTTTTTTTAAATTTTCCGCAAATAAAAACACTGGCAATATAAAAATGGTTAAAAAGATTTTATTCATTTTATACCTTTGGTTTTAAAAATTTTTTCGATTTCATCTAAGGGGAAAAAACCAGAGTGTCTGAAAAATTCCGCGCCGTTTTCATCAAGAAAAACTTGCGTTGGAATAGCGCTAATTCCATATTTTTGACCGAATGGCTGTCCTTCCTGAGTCCATACATCGTAAAAAACAACTTTAACTTGACCGGAATATTTTTTTTCAATCTGCTCCATAACCGGCTGCATCATTCGACAGGGAATACAATTGACAGAACCGAGTTCAATAAAAGTTATTTTAATTTGATTAGCGGTATTTGGAGACGAATCAGATGGTGAATCTACATTGGCAGTATTAGTTTGATCAATTCCAGTAGATTTAGAAGACGGCTGAACCTGCGCAGATTCATTTTTTATTTGCTGTGAAGCTATATTGTTACTATTATGTTCACACCCGCTGAAAGTTGAAGCAATCCAGAAAAAAATAAATAATATTTTTAAATTTCGATTTAGCATAATTAACAACTCCGTAAAATATTCATAATAAACAGAACAGCAGTTATAAGTAATTTTGAAATGGTCTCGGTATTACAACTGTTCTGTATAAAAAATATTTAAAAATTTTGTAAGCCGATTAGCAGCATTCTAATTTTTTAATAATTTTATCTGCAACAATTTGTGTTTCAGAATTTAAATTATCGAAATTATGATTTTTTTCAACGCCAAATTCTGTAACAACAAAATACTTATCAGGTTTTAGATTATGTCTGTTAAAAACAGTTCGGGCGCAGGCAACAGGACAACCGTCAATCAAAATTGTTTTTGCTGATTTTGTTGATTGAATAAATCCTGATAAATCGCCGCCTAAACCAGCGAGACAATATGCGCTTCCTTTTCCGGCTTTATCAAGTTCAATCATAACATTGTTTGAAATCTGACCAACATTTGATCCGCCTGAACAAGCCATAATTAAAGTTTTTTCGCCGCCGCAGCAGCAAGAATTTTTTTCTGACATAATAACACGCTCCTATTTAATAGATAAAAATTAAGGAGATTTTAATGTATTGTAAAAACTAAACTAATAATTTTTTAATTTCAGCGACCGATAAAACTTTACCTGCGCTTTTTACTTCGCCGTTTACCACAAGCGCAGGGGTCATCATAACGCCGTAACTCATAATTTTTGTAATGTCTTCGACTTTTTCAATCTCGCAGGAAATATTAGTTTCTTTGACAGCTTCCTGCGCTGCATTAAAAAGATTTTTGCATTTTGGACAACCGGTTCCTAAAATTTTAATTTTCATTTTTTATACCTCCAAAAAATTCTATAATTTTCCTTTTAATTTCGTCTCTTACTTTATCAAATGCTAAATTGATTTCTTCGGATGTTCCTTTTTCTTTCGCAGGATCGTCAAAGCCCCAGTGAAGACGCTGAGCTTTTCCCGGAAAATACGGGCAATTATCATTTGCGTTTCCGCAGAGCGTTATAATAAAATCAAATTGTTTTTCTTTAAATTCAGATAGATGTTTTGATCTTTTTTGTGAAATATCAATGCCGATACATGCCATAGATTTAATTGCATTCACATTTACTACATCAGGATTTGTTCCTGCGTTGTAAGCGTTAAGAATATCGCCGAAAAAATGATTGGCAATGCCCTCTGCCATTTGCGAACGGCAGGAATTCGCTGCGCATAAAAATAAAACCTGCAATTTTTTATTTATTGTTTCGATAATTCCTTTCTTGATTATTTCTGCGGTTAAATGTTCGTATATTTTTCCGTCGTATTCGATTGCCCGACATTTAACCTGTTTTCCAATCATAGAACAGCAGGAAGAACAATCTGTTTCAATTTGTAAAGCATTCAAAATTTTTTCAAGCGGAGTGTCATTGATTAGAATCAAATTTGATTCAGCAAGACAATCTGCGTTTAATAAAGTTTCAATGAATTCAATTTCAATTTTTTTTGATTGGTATTCAGATATAATGTCTTTTATAGTTTCTTTAACGCTTTTTCCAGTATCGGAACAACGAACGCAGGTTTCGTTCTTAATATCAAGATGTTTCCATTCGATTTTAATATTTTTCATTCACTTACCACAAATAAATTTTTTAAAATAATGCGTATTTAAGATTATATTAAATAATTTTTCCAAACACATACCCCAGTAATGTCGATAAAATTATAACATAACTTATAAAAGCAAATGTTTTTTTAAAACCTAACGCGTTGTTTATTACAATCATATTCGGCAAAGACAATGCGGGTCCCGCTAACAATAAAGCTAATGCTGGACCCTGACCCATCCCTGAACCGATTAATCCCTGTATAATAGGAACTTCAGTTAATGTTGCAAAATACATAAATGCGCCTACAAGAGCAGCAAAAAAATTTGATAATAGCGAATTGCCGCCAACTAATTTCCCAATCCATTCATTTGGAATTATACCATTATTAGTTCCGGGCATTCCAAGTAAAAATCCGGCTACTAACACTCCGCCGAATAATAAAGGCAGTATTTGCAAAGCAAAAGTCCATGTTGATTCCAGCCAATTCCGCGTATCGTCATTTGAAATTTTTCCAGTCAGAACAACTCCGGCTATTCCTATTGAAAAAGATAGCAATGGATATTGTGGAAATATTAATGCCGCAATTATAGATAAAATGGCAGTGATTATTAACGGCGCGGCTTTTGCTTTAAACCATTTTATAAATGCAAAACCGAATAATAACGCAGCCGCTCCAGTCAAATACCATTTAGCAGAAAAAATATTCCACCATATTCCCGATTCAATATCCGGCTTTGGCAAGTTGGCAAAAACTAAAATAGCGACCATTGCAAAAAAATAAATACTGTCTTGCAATAAAGTTCTTTTTAATTCAACCTCGCCTGTAAATATTTTCATTCTTTTTTTTTCGTTTTCTTCATTTCTAAAAGTGAAAGCCATAAGCAAGCCGATTATAAAAGCAAATGCAATAGCTCCTACAGCCCTCGCTAAACCAATCTGCCAGCCAAGAATTTTTGCAGTTAACACAATAGCTAAAACATTGATTGCAGGTCCAGAATATAAAAAAGCGCTTGCAGGCCCTAACCCGGCGCCCATTTTATAAATGCCCGAAAACAACGGCAGCACTGTGCAGGAGCATACTGCTAAAATAGTTCCTGATACTGATGCTACTGTGTATGCTACTAATTTATTAGCTCCTGCGCCAAGATATTTCATAACTGACGATTGCGAAACAAATACGGATATGCCGCCTGCAATAAAAAAAGCCGGAACAAGACATAACAACACATGTTTCTGCGCGTAATCCTGAAGCATATAAAAAGATTCAAGAATGGCTTTTTGAACTTTTATATTATCAAACGGTATAAAATAAGCCGCTAAAAATATCAATAAAAGCATCGATAATTTTTTAAAATTATCCATATTAATTTCTCCATATTTAAGAAAATATTTTTCTCTTTTCTGAAAACAATTTAAAGTTAATGTTATAATTTAAATATTCAAATTTATTTGCCGGTTGGCAATTTAATCAACAAAAGATAAAAAAATTATTTACATCTCAAACAAGCTTTCTGTTTTTTGATTGATGTATTTATTACGGTATTGATACAATCTAAAAATTTTATTATGCATTTTGTTTCAAGTTTATATAAAACATCCAATCCCTTTTTTTGAGCTGAAACTATGCCTGCGTTTTTTAAAACCAGCAAATGCTTTGAAATTGTCGATTTATCGCAATCGAAAAGAGCGAAGAGTTCAGAAAATAATTTTTCGCCGTTGTCTAAAGATTCAATAATCATTAAGCGCGCCGGATGAGCCATAGCCTTAATTATTTCCGTTTTTACTTTTGCAGATTCATATTTATTCATTTTAATTTTTTTCCTATATAAAATTTATTTTAAAAAAATTTTTACGGATGCAAGTTTCATTTAAAAGATGCAGCTTAATATTTGCTTTTAATTGTTGGTTATTTTACCATTAAGCAATTGAATTGTCAAGGAAGATTAATTTTTTTTCATAGATTGAGCGCAATCCCAGATTTAATATTAGTTTTTGCCTTGGTCCTTTATCCGTTGCGATTGTTTCAACAAGTTTATGATATGTATAGCTTTTTTTAGCCGTTTTGGAATAAAAATTAGATTCTCTTATATACATGATTTTATTATATCATAAAATACGTAGAATGTCAAGGGGAAAATCAATCAAAATTCAACTTTTTGGCACTATTTTTCGGTTTTTGACATTTTTAATTTTCAAGCCCTTGAAAATTAAATGCTTAATTTTCCGAAAGACGGGTAGGGCTGTGAAGATAAAAAGGTTGTTTCGGTTCAAAGCGTAAGTAGGGTTTTTGAGGGGTTTATTATTTAATTCTGTAAAAAAAATATTCCGAACGCTAATAATAGCGATTTACATTTTAAAATATACATAAAAATAATTACAATGTTCTAACCGTAAAATATTACATTCAGAAAATCAAATTACTACGCCGTAGTAAACCCGCAGCTAATCGGTATCAAAAACTAATGAAAATAAAAAAAATCTTGACAAATGGATTTCTTTAAATATAATATCATCAAAATATAAAAAACCTTGATTTTTCAAGGATTTAATCGTTTTTGTTTGATTGATTTTATTATCTGCCGAAGTGGCGAAATTGGTAGACGCCCGGGACTTAAAATCCCGTGGGAACTTGTTCCCGTGTCGGTTCGAGTCCGTCCTTCGGCACCACCCATTTTACAGAGCCGTTATTTCAACTCCACGAAGTAACGGCTTTTCTATTTAATTATTTTAAAAACATATTTGTCTTTATTTTCGTTTTTAATAATCACACTCAAAATCTGTATTGTCTCATTTTATCGGGAGGATTCGTTTATCAGACCAATCATCAATGGTAACAGTAAAAGAATCCAGCCCATTATCTCTACAAGAATAGCCGGCGATTTAGACGTTATTTTTTGAAACCGCATAATCCCAGTCCAGTTGCCGAGTTCTGCGCTGAAGAATATGCAGGACAAAGGAAGAATCAAAAATAACGCATAACTCGCAATATTGCCCGCGTTTCCGGTTAATATTGCAATCGTTAGATAAAATAATGATATTGATATTAAAATTATTTTTTTCATAGCGTTTAACATTTATTATCAATTCCCGCAATTTTCAGAATGCGAAATTAAAATGCTCTGCTATTATTCGCGGCAATATTTCGGACAAAAATTATCGGAAATATAAAGTAATCCGAGTTGATAAAAAAAACGCGAATTAATTATATCGGGAATCAAATCCATTCTTTCAATCATTGTTCTAATTTTAGAATTTACAAGGACGCCTTTTAAATTAAGCGCTATTCCGAATATTTTATTTTCAGAAAAAACGTCGTTAATCAAACTAAAATAAGCGTGAAGCGCCGGAAGAACGGAATTTGAAAGAATGATATTCAAATGACCGCGTCCGATTTTATGATTGATTTCCGCGCTAAAATTAAGGGAGTCAGAAAAAAAATTTTGTAATTTTTTGAAATCTGAAATTTTTTCAATGAGAAAATTTGAGAATTCCTCGTCAGATAAAAACATTAGTTTCGAAACAAATCGGGAAAGATTTTTAATACGGTATAAATAATTATTCGCCGGTCTCGATTTTAAAATATTCCATTTGTTTTTAACGGAATATTCGCAATCTGCCGAATCATATCCGGTTTGTTTTTCTGATATTCCGGATACGATTAAAAGATAATCATAGACGGTATCTATCAAATTTTTAGTTCTTAAATTCATACATTTGGTTTTCAAAAGTTCAATATTAATATTTTGACATAGATTAGTAAAATTTTCCTTGTTATTTGCATATCCCAGAGATCTTCCGATAAATATTATCATAGTTTTAAGCAACCCTAATTTTTTTAAATAATCCGAGATTTTATCGGATTTGTTTTTAAATTGAAGAATTCCAAAATTAAAAATTGAACTGTATAGTTCTGTTTTATTTTTTAATTGTTTTGACGAGCATCCGTATTTTTTTTTTGAAATTCCGGATTTCCAATTTTCATATATAATATTAATATCGTCAAGGAGCTGAAAAGATATGTTGACCGTTATTTCAGGATACGAAGCGACAAGTTTAGGATTCATTTTTGATTCGTATAAAACTATATGCAGATTTGTTTTTGAATAAGACGGATTCGAATAATGTTTGTGTTTAATCCAGTTATTCTGACAAATATCAAGCTCGACGTCGGAATTTATTTTTTTTCCGCGGCATAGAAAATTGCAGTTTAAATAATCGGGACCTTCAAAATTATTCTTTTCGCCTGCGTCGATAATTTTCAGGGTTTCCCCTTCCGTAGAAATTAACAAATCGACGAATAATTTATTTGACCAAACATAATCAATAAATTTTTCGGGATACATATTTCATTCGGAAGAATCCGTTTCTTCTTTTACAAGATTTTTTTTTGTTTTTGTTTTAAAGAAAAAATTATAAATTACCGAAAAAATCCCAAGGAAAATAAGCAACAAAACTAATATTATCCAATTGGAAAGCGTGGCTGTTTTCCATACGATATCATTATTTGATTTTCCATTAGTTTTATACTGGAGAAGAATCAGAGTTTGATTTGGTTTAACTATTACTTCTGTATCGTTTTTATAAATGATTGTTTTAGAATAGTCGTAAGTTATATCCGCTCTGATTCCAAAATTTTCAAGCGATGTTTTAGAAAGTTCAACGCTTCTTATTTCATATTCCTCGTTGATTTTTGAATTTAAATCGTCGGGTTTGTATGGATTTTTTAAATAGCTCGGAAAAATTTTAGAAAAATAATCCGAAGCTGATTTGATTATCTGATTGTAATCCGCTCCATATTTCAATTTTAACAATTCATTATCTTTGACCGTTAATTGAATCTCAGGCGAAATCGCGTTTTTATAAAATAACGCGGTTGCCGCCGTCATAATAGCGAAAATCAAAAGAGCGATAATAATAAGTTTTCTTTTCTTTATCATTTTTTATCCCAATAATTTGTTACTAACCGGCGTTTAGATAAAACCGCAAAAACAGTTTTATTATATACCCGAACAGCAACATTAATTTATAATTATTTTATGGCAATATCATAAACGATTTTTTTGTTTTTTATAATATAGTCGAGTCCTGAAATCCATGTTGTTATAAATACAAGCGCCATCAAAGAAATCGGTATCCAGTCGTTGACGGTTTTCATAAAATCAGGAACGTCTTTTAGTTTAGAACCGTAATAGAAATTTATTATGCATATAAGAAGAATAGTGATAATAGCAATGAACTGAGAGGCCGTTTTCCATTTTCCGAGTTTAGACGTTTTAACTTCGCTTTTGTAATACAACCCGAGGGTTCTCAAAGCAGATATGGTAAATTCCCTGATAATAATCATACTTACAAGCCATGCGGGTATGTCGAAAAATTCTTTTTCGCCGACAAAAAAAACATAAGCGGTTACAGTTATAACTTTGTCGGCGAGCGGGTCGACGACTCTTCCGTAATCGCTTTCCTGTTTGTGCATACGCGCAAGTTTTCCATCGTATAAATCGGTAAGCGCCGCAATTATAAAAACTACAAGGGCGAGTATTCTGCAAGTCAAGTTGTTGAATACCATTAATGCGATAAATAAAAAAGAAACCATAAAACGCATCAGCGTCAATTTGTTCGCTATGTTATGTTTGAAATTCATTTAATAAGTTCTCCGGTTAAATCATAATAACTGCAATCGGTTATTTTTATATTTAAAAAATCATTAATGTCAATCTTATTTTTTGTTTTAAACATAACATACCCGTCTATTTCCGGGGCGTTATGTTCGTCGCGGCTCAAATAAAATCCCGATTTCGATTCGTATCCGTCTATAAGAACCCTTAAAGTTTTCCCTAAATATTTTTGGTTGTGTTCAAAACTTATTTTTTGCTGAAGCTTCATTAGTTCGCGGTATCTTTGCGTTTTTACGGATTCCGGTATTTTATTATTCAAAGTATAAGAATAGGTTTCAAACTCGTCGGAATACTTAAAAATGCCGAGTTTATCGAACCTGAGTTTTTCAAGCGAATCCCGCATATTTTGAAAAATTTTAGCAGTCTCGCCGGGATAACCGGTCATAACCGTAGTTCTAATCGCAATATCCGGATTAAATTTTCGTATAAAAAATATTTTCTCGAAAATTTCATTTTTAGAGGCTCGTCGTCTCATTTGTTTCAGAACATAATTTTCAGTATGCTGAACCGGCATATCTATATAATTGCAAATTTTTTCAGAACCGCTTATTAAGCGTATAAGATTTTTATCCACAGCGTCCGGAAAAAGATACATAATTCTAACCCTGAAATCATAATCAAATTTAATTAATTGTTTAAGCAATTCTACCAGTCCGTTTTTTATGCCGGCGTCTTTTCCGAAAAAACCGGAATCCTGCGACACAAGGATAATTTCTTTTATTCCGTTGTTTAAAAACAATTCGGATTCTTTTAAAACCGAATCCATCGTTTCGCTCCGGTATTTTCCCTTTATATTTGGAATAACGCAGTATCCGCATTTTCTTGAGCAGCCTTCCGCAATTCTAATATAAGAATAAATTTTGTTATGATGATTGGTTCTATATATTTCAGGGGAATCCCGCTTGACAAATTTTTTTATATTTAAATTTTGTTTTATAAAATCTCCGCAAAACTCTTTAATATTATCGGGTTTAAGAATTATTATTTTAGAACCGAATTTTTTTTCAATCATAGCGCGGTTTCTTACCGGATAACATCCATACGCTATAACAGAGGAGTTTTTTGGTTTGGATTTCAAATAAAATTTTACGGTATCGTCCGATTGTTTTATTGCCGACTTTATAAAACCGCAAGTATTAATGACAATCAAATCTGATTTTTTAAAATCGAGGGTTTCCCTGAAAAAACCGTAAGATTCAAAAACCTTTCTCAAGCTATCCGATTCAACTTCGTTTTTCGGACAACCTAAAGTATCTATAAAATAAGCGATTGTTTTTTTCATTTCATTTTCGCAAAAACTGATTTAATCCTATTTCGTCAAGAACATACGTTTCGGCAATTTCGCGTTCTTTTAAAAACTGACGGTATTTTTTTTCTTTTAATTTCTCGAGAATTTTAACCTTTTGAACCGCCTTAATCAATTGATTTTTTTTAACGTTTGTTTCGTCGCTCAGTTGAATTATAACTTTTTTTTGAATTTCAATATCGGAGCAAAGTTTTATAATATAATTTCTAACCGTTATTACGTCGTTAATATTAAGTTTGCCGCAAAGCGATTGAGTTTGCAGCTTATATTGTTCTTCGAGCGTAAGATAGAGTCTTTTCAATTCTTCTCTTTCTCTGAATAATTCGTTTTGAAGAACCGCAAGCTGATTTTCAAGCTCTTCTTTCTTAAATATCCGGATTTTTAAAAGCCGTTCAAATTTAAATATAAAATTCATACTTTAAAAAAAATAAGCCGGATAACCCGGAAAAGCTGTTAAACCCGAAAAATGCGTTAGAATTTTGAAAAATTATGAAAACATTATAGAATACTTCCTCTAAGCAATTTTTCAAAATCTCATAAAAATACCAAAAAATTTTCGAGGTTAACAAATTAAAAAAATTTTTTTGCTAAAATAACAAAAATATTTTTTTTTAACGCAATAAAACTAAAAATAATTTTAATACTCTGAAAGCCATATAAAATACGGCTTTTCAGATGAAACTCAGCCCGGGGATTAACGGAACGGAGATTAGTTTAACTCATTTATTTTTTCTTCCCGAATTCTTCGTCGAAATATATTTGTTCTTTTTCCGGAGGTAGCGCTTCGTTTTCATTTATCGCGTCGGATAGCTCGACCGCTTTGTCTTTATCATACCACCAGTAGGAATACGCCGACCGCTCGTCTCCGTATTTTGATAAGACTGTTTTCGGTTTGCCGAATTTATTCCAGTATAACAAACGGGTTGAATTTATATTCCATAATAAAGCGTAAGGATGTTCGTTAAATATTATCGAATCAATTTTCCTGATTATTTCGTTTCGTTTCTTTATGTCAAAAATATTTTTTAACGAATCTATCAACGCGTCCGCTTCGTTATTTTTAAATCCAGTTATGTTATTGCCTTGAAGCCGATCCGCTTCTTTTGAATGCCACATTCCTTCCGGATCCTTGAATATACCGGCGCTCCAGCTTGCCCACGTCATATCAAAACTGAATTCGTCCATTCTTTTCGCCCATTCGGCAAAATCAACCAAAACTATTTTTACCTGTATGCCCGCGTCCTTAAAATCCTGCGCCATTATGTTGACGAATTTTTCGGTTGATTTGTCTCTTTCAAGAATTTCAATTATAAATTCCTTTCCGTCTTTTTCAAGATTGCCTTTTGAATTTACCATCCAGCCGGCTTCGCTCAAAAGCCGTCTTGCCTCTGATTTATCAAAATCAACAAGTCGGTTTGGACATTTGTATGTTTTATCGTATAAATCTTCAAAATATGATTTGTGCAGAAAATACTGATTAAACATAAGTTTTTCATTCATCATTTTTCTGTTGATTAAATGAGCTATCGCTTTTCTTACCCGATTGTCCGAAAAAATATTGCGTCTTGAATTCATTGCGAAACCCTGAAAACCCACCGGATCATAATTATGGATGTTTTGTTTCACAATCCAGCGCTTGTCGAATTTTTCGCCGGAAGTTTCATTCATCCATATTCTTGAAACATACACCGGATAAATGTCAATCTCTCCTTTTTTAAATAAATCAAACGCGTCAGTAGTGTTTCCAAAAATTTTATGATTAATAACATCGAAGTTATTAACGTATTTCATATCGGGATAATTTCTCTGCCACCAGTCTTTTCTGCGTTCGAGCGATATTGACCTTCCCTCTAATATTTTTTTTATTTTATAGGGTCCGGATACAACCGGAAACTCAAAATTAATTTTATTAAAATCCTTGTTCTGAAAATTATGTTCGGGCAATACAATCAAACCCGATAATTCAAGCAAATTTTTCCAATGTTTTTCGCGAGCCGTAAATTTGATAGCGTAAGTATCGATTATTTCAGGCGTTTGAAAGATTTCAAGACCGACCTTATGAACCCCCGTAAGATTTTTGGGATTCATTATTGCCTCATATGTATATTTTACGTCGGCCGCGGTAATTGGAGTTCCGTCGCTCCACCTCGCCTTTTTGTCAATCTGAAAAATATAATTTAACCCGTCTTCCGAAACAGCCCACTTTTCGGCTATAGCCGGAACGTATTCGGAGGTTATCGGGTCTAAATTCAATAATGTGTCGAATAAAGAGCCGAATACGTTCAATGAAAACACGTTGTTGTCAAGATAATAATTCAAAGATTTAGGCGACTGACCCGCATAAATATTTATTGAACCGCCTTTGACAGCGTTTTTGCTTGCCACAGGGTCCGGTTTTCTTCCGGCTCCATTAGTCCATTTATAATTTTCCGCCATAGATAAATTTGATAAAAAAATTATCCCGAAAAAAAATAATGAAACCTTCCGCGTCAAAAAAAAATCCTGAGTTCCTAATAACTTTTTAATTGATGGCATTTTTTGTCAACCCTCGTCTTGCTTTATTTTTTAATTGTCCAGTTTCCGTCGGGAAGCTGGATATATTCTCCAGCATTTGCAGTATCGCGTTTCATCGACGCGTAAATATTTTCAACTTTACTCATATCATTGTCTTTCAAATTGATATTCGTGTTCAGTATCCGTTCCATAATTGTTTTTCTATCCCGATTCTCCTGATTCACTATTTCAATCAAGAAATTTTTCCGTTTAACGTCGAGTTCCATTATTTTGTCGTTAAATATTTCCAGAAGACCTTTATTGTTTTCGCCGACATAACGCTTCGATTTAAAATCTCCGATATCGTCAGAATTAAATGAAATACGCTGCATCGCGGATATTACTTTTTTTTTGTCTTCCGGAAGATTCTCGTTTTTTTTCAGTTTGCCGTCCGTATCGACCGATCTTACCGAAGACATATAATAGACCTCTTTACCGAAATCTCCGAATTGACCGAGTATCTGTTTTTCAAGCGCGGATTTTTCATCCACGATTGTTACGGTAGCTATTTTTTTTCCGCATCCAAAAAAAACTGCAACGAAATAACCGATAAAAATAAGGTTTAATAATTTATTTTTCATAATAAAAATAGGCGTTACTCCATATTTGAGTAAATAAATTTAATCTATTTTATGAATTCAATTATTTTATTTTTCAGCGATTCGTCGTCAAAACCGAACGTCCCGTATAATTCGTCTATTTCGCCCGACTCGATAAATCTATCGGGAATTCCGATATTCATCACTTTTTTATCATATAATTTATTTTCATTTATAAATATATTTATAAACGCCCCGAATCCGCCAATTACCGAATTTTCTTCAACCGTAATTATTTTTTCATATTTGGAAAATAAAGTTATAAAAAATTCAGCGTTGAAAGGTTTTATAAATCTGCAATTAACCAGAGCCGCCGGAATCTTTTCCGAGTCGATAATTTTTTTCAAACGATGAACTGCCGGACCAACGGCGGCTATAAGAATTTTTCCTTCATTTAACAAAATCTGATTATCTCCGAATTTTAAATTCACGGTTTCAGGGTCGGGAATTTCGGTTCCGATTATATTTCCGCGAGGATACCTTATCGAACAGGGAGTCTTCAATTCCGAAGCTATTTTCATCATCCCGACAAGATCGTATTCGTCTGAAGGAATCATAACGGTCAAATTTGGAATCATAAGAGTATACGTCAAATCCAAAACGCCGTGATGAGTAGCTCCGTCCGAACCGACCAGTCCCGCTCTATCAATCGCAAACACAGGCGCGATTTTTTTTTGCAATGCCGCGTCGTGATAAATTTGATCTATGCTTCTTTGAAGAAAAGTAGAATAAATCGCAATAAACGGTTTTTTGCCTTCTGCGGCAAGACCCGCTCCGAACGTTACGGCGAAATCTTCCGCTATACCAACGTCAAAAAATCTATTGGGAAATTTTTCCTTGAATTTATTTAATCCGGTGCCGTCGGGCATTGCGGCTGTTACCGCCACAATATCATTATTTTTTTCAGCGAGCTTCGCAAGCGTTTCCCCGAACGCTTTAGTAAAGGAAATTTTATTTCCTGTATCCGCGAGTTTTCCCGTAGTAATATCAAAAGGTCCCAGCCCGTGATAAAATGAAGGATTATTCTCCGCGTATAAATAACCTTTTCCTTTAACGGTTTTTATATGAACAATTTTGGGACCCGAATAATAAACTACGCTTTGTAAAATCTTTATTATTTCATTAATGTCGTGGCCGTCTATCGGTCCGAAATATCTGAATCCGAATTCTTCAAAAATTATTTTAGGAATAACAAGATTTTTCAGACTTTCCTGAATTTTTTTTGAAATAAATTTTGTAACCCCTCCGATTTTGGGAAGTTTATACAAAATATTTTCTATCTCATCTTTGATTTTATTGTATTTGGGATTGGTTATCAATTTATTCAGATATTCAGACATTGCGCCAACATTCGGCGAGATTGACATTTCATTGTCATTAAGAACAACTGTCATTCTTGAATTGATTGAAGCCGCGTTATTGAGCGCTTCAAGCGCAAGTCCCGAAGTCAAAGCTCCGTCCCCTATAACCGCTATCACTCTGTTATTTTTTCCGTTTAAATCCCGCGCTTTGGCGTAACCCATTGCGGCGGCAATTGAAGTGCTGCTGTGACCAACGGTAATCGCGTCGTATTCGCTTTCAAACATATTGGGAAATCCCGATATTCCCTTAAATTTTCTTAGAGTATGAAAAGAATCGAATCTTCCGGTAAGCAATTTATGAGCATACGCCTGATGACCGACGTCCCAGATTAATTTATCTTCAGGACAATTCAAAACATAATGCAAAGCGATTGCAAGCTCAACGGCGCCAAGACTTGCCGCAAGATGACCGCCGTTTTTGGATGTGGTTTCAATAATAACTTTCCGGAGTTCCGAAGCGACTTCGTTCAGTTCGGTTTGGTCAATTTTTTTCAAATCGTCCGGGGTTTTGATTTTATCTAAATATTTCATAATTATAATTATTACTTCTTCCGTAATACGAGCATTTTAGCCAAATCTATCAGCAAACCTGAATCGATAGGCAACTTTTTTAATAATTTTACAGTGTTTTCAAGTAATTGTAAAGCTATTTTTTCCGATTTTTTTATTCCAAGTATCGAGGGATATGTGGATTTATTTTTTTTCAAATCGCTTTTCGACGGCTTTCCGAGCTCTTCTGTTGTTGCGGTCAAATCAAGAATATCGTCGATAATCTGAAACGCAAGACCGAGATTATTTCCAGCTTTTTCAAGCGAATTCATAATTATTTTATCTGATACTCCGCCGCATACCGCTCCAATTAATATAGAACATTTTATAAGAGCCGCGGTTTTTTTTAAATGAATTTTATCAATTACGGTAATATCGCGGATTTTTTTATTTTCAAGTATAACGTCAAGCGTCTGGCCTCCGAGCATTCCATCGACTCCTGAATTAAACGATAAAAGTTTGATTAGTTCGCCGCATATTGAAACGCAGGAAAATTTTGAAACTACATAAAACGCATATGTTAATAAACCGTCTCCGGCAAGAACCGCGATATTCTCGCCGAATTTCTTGTGGTTGGTTAATTTCCCCCTTCTGAAATCATCGTTATCCATACAGGGGAGATCGTCGTGAATCAACGAATACGTATGTATCATTTCTATTGCGCATGCCGCCGGAACCGCTTTTTTCAATCCCGAGTTCCCGCCGAATGTTTCCGCAGTCAGTAAAACAAGCAAAGGTCTTAAACGTTTGCCTCCGGCTAAAACCGAATATCCCATAGAATCAAATATTATTTTTATATCGGCGTCCGAACATTTTAAATATTTTTCAAGATTTGTTTCAATAATCTTTTTTCTGTCAACCAAATATTTTTCTATCGTTATATTTTTTTTCATATCTGACGCCTCTCTTATAAATAATATAAACGACGCGCTTAATTTTCGAGTTTAACGTCGTTGGAATATTTTCTAATTATCTTTTTCCGTTTCAATATGTAATTTGAATACAATTTGTATTTTCTCGGATTCGGAATAATTACCGCAAGAGTCGCCGCCTGCATAGGACTTAAACTTTCGGAAGATATTTTATAATATTTTAACGAAGCGGCTTCCGCGCCGAAAATTCCATTTCCCCATTCTATAACGTTAAGATAAATTTCGAGTATTCTGTTTTTACTTAAAAAAATTTCAAGAAGCAAAGAGTAATAAGCTTCGAGTCCTTTTCTCAGATAGCTTCTGCCGGGCCATAAAAACAAATTCTTCGCAAGCTGCTGGGTAATTGTGCTGCCTCCAAATTTGACTTTTTTCGATTTCTTGTTTTTTTTCATTGCATTTTCCATTCCCTTGAAATCAAATCCGAAATGTTCGTAAAAATGCGCGTCTTCAGCCGCGATGACCGATTTCCGCAAATGCGGTGAAATTTTAGACAACGGTTTCCAGAAACGGTATGTCTTAATCTTTTTGTTTTTCTGTAAAGATTCTTTTTGTCTGATTTTCATCAAATTAGTGGTTTTTGGATTGATAAAATTCAGAGAAATAACTTGATAAAAAGTGTATAGAATTGCCAAAACTAAAATTATTCCCAGCCATTTGAATATTTTTTTTACGGGGAGTTTAAATTTCTTGTTTTTTTTATTCGACGGTTTTTCAGTTCCGCTTTCTTTCTTTTTCATAATTATTATATTCGTTTTTTTAAACAAAATTTGTAAAATATAATAATTATAAATTTTTAAAACGCAATTATTTATTTTTGATAATTGCGTTTAATGAAGTTTTTTTCTATTTCCCCTAATTTGTCGTCGCCGTCTATATCATATCCGGTTCCGGTTTGACCAAAATACTTTTTAAGCAATGCGGCGTCCCTGACATTAATTCCGCCGTCAAAAAAGAAATCGCCAGCGTTTAATCTAAAAGCCGTTGTAAAATTCATATTTCCTGAAATAAATATTTCAGTGTCAAATACGGTAAAATTAGGTTTGTAGAAATTCAACGAATAAGTATCGTCGGCTAAAATTTTTAAAATGAATTCTCCGGTTTCGTTAGTGATTGAAGAGTAGGAATATCCTAAGGAACTTATCGTAACCAATACGCCTGAATCATTTGTCAATCCGTCCAAATCTATCGCTCCAGAAATAATAAAACCGGGGGTTATTATAATAAAATCGGTATCGGTCTGATTAAATCTGTCTGAAATCATTACCGATATTGTTTCAGACTCAAGACTGACTGGAACCGTTCCCGCCCAATTAGTTGACGCCGCAGTTAAAACCGAGTTAAGAATGCCATTAACATAGACACTGATACTATCTCCATTTCTCGCTTTTGATAATGTTCCCGAAATGGACATATCTCCTGAAGCGTTGGTGTCGTATTGCAAACCGCTTGAAACCGGAAAAACAAAATATATTGAGGGCGTGTCAAAAAAATTTACAACGACAGTTTTTGTATCAGAATTTTCCGCGGAAAGTTGAGATACGGCAATTACTGTGATAGTATTCGCCATATCGGTCATATATAAAACCGTATCAAAAGCGGCATTTTGAGAGACTATGGTCGAATCGCAGACAAAAATTCCATTGACATATATTTTAATCGTATCTCCCGTATTTGTAGAGAGCGTGGTTCCGGTTAAATGTATATAAACAACATTTGTGTCAATATTGTTTGCCGGAGCTGTTATTTCGCATTGTATCCCTGACGTTATAGTAACGGTTTTAAAACCGTAGACTGGCAATGCGGGGAAAGAATCTCCATATAAAGTTTTACAACCCGAATCCTGAATAATCAGACGGAAAGTATCGTTTAAAACAGCGTTGCCGTTAATATCAATTGATATGATAAAAGAAGAATTTGATATTGTCGCGTTTATGTTAGAACAAGAATAAATGTTGGAACCGATATATTGAAAAGTATCAATGAAAATGTCCGCGTTTGGGTCTAAAACCGAATCGCCGTTGTCAATCCAAAGTTTTGCGGCGGAAATTTTAGACGAATCCAGCGAATAACTCTCATTTTTGAAATATACGGACGTCAAACTGTCCCCTGTGGGTATTTCAAAAATGGTTCCTAAGAAAACAGCAACGTTGTTAGTGTTCGCAAAATGCGACGCGTTTTGAAGTTCGTATTGCGATAAATAAACTGCGTTGCTGCATACCGAGACGTTAGAATTGAAAAATAAAGGATAAACGCTATCTCCGTAAAGCGTTTTAACAGAGTCGAGTTTGAACTGTAAGGAATCGCCGGTTGATATTGAACTTGAAGTTTTGCAAACTACTGAAATATTATTTGCTCCGCTCATTAAAGAAAAATTCAAGGAATTAGAATCCCACGAATCCCCGTCCCAGAACAATTCGCCGATAAAAACATCGGAAGCGTCGAAACCGTTTGAATTGTTGTCCGAATACAGTTTGACATTAGAAAAATCGGCGTTTGCCGCAGAACCTTTGTTAGTTATTGAAACAAAAACAAGGGAATCGGAAAAAGGATTTGGATAAACGGCAAAATTGAGAATTTCGATATTGTCAAGATTTTTATAAACTTTGTAAACCGGAGCGTCAGTTATTTTTACTGCGGAAATTGTATTATTACAAGTTTGAGCGTTCGGATTTTTTAAAATGGAAGCAGGCGAAGCCAAAAGATTTCTTGAATCTATTCCGCCAATCGGAATTTCAGCTTGAAAAGAATCGTTTGTCATGGCTAATTTTGAAGCTGATAGTGTTAAGATAAAACTCGCGCCCGAACTCGGCAGAGTTAAATTCAAAGAATTTGAAAACCATTGTTTTGCCGATTTCCATGTCAATTCTCCGGCTAATCCGTCGCTCGCGTCCCAACTGCCCGAAACTGAACCGGTATCGAACCAGAGTTTTAGAGCCGAAATTTGAAGACTATCCATATTCTGAATATTATTTACAGTAAAAGTGTCAAGAATATCTCCGGATGCGATAGAAATTGACAAAGACATAACAGTTATATTCGGTTCATTCGAATAAAACGTATCGGAAATAATATTATGATTTGTTTCGACTGAAACATTTGTTAAAGTTTGAAGCTGATAAGGACCGGCTGTATCGGCAAGGGATTCGTTTCCTTGAGAGTCAACGGCTATAACCGCAAACCAGTAATCAACGCCTGAAGCGAGCGGGTCTCCTACGTTATAAGACGTTAAAGTAATTTGAGTATCGTTTATATTTTTTATTTGAGATTCCGGATTAAGATAAGGGTCCTCGTCCGAAGAACCGTCCGCGTCGTCGTCGTTCTCGACTCCTGCTCCGCTTGAATTTGACGCGAATCTGTCGATATTTCCAAGAGGGTCTTCGTTATACATTCCGTCCGCGTCGTCGTCAACCGTATCTCCAATATCTTTATTTGTCAAGATAGGATTAGAGTCAATAAAAATATAATATCTTGAAAAATCAGATATATTTGAAGAAGGTTTTGTCCATTTCAAATCAAATGAAGCGCTATTTGCGGTTATAGTCAAATTCGTCGGTTTATCCGGAGGAACGGATTCGAATTGATCCGCTTGTCCTGTATTTTCAGCGGCAAGCGGCATCAAAACTTTTCTCCATTGATTTACATATCTTCTGGCAAGCCGGAAATCATGGATAATGAAAGAAAGCTCGTCGTTTCCTGAATTGCTTCCTGACGCAAAGAAGGTGAAATTGGCAGAACCCGCATAAACTTTTTCCATATCGAATATCATAAGTTTCAAATGCAAGTGGTCATAATCATTATCGTCGGCTCTTAAGGTATGGTCATTAATATGATTTTGACGCAAATCAGTCGGCTCGGTGTCAAAATCCTCGTAATCGGCGGCGCCAATTTTTAAAACCTTTGAATTTCCAATTATAGCGGAAGATAAATCTCCAAGCGAAAATTGGTCTGCTGTATAAAAAATAGATTCAGTTGCGCCGGACGCGTATTTTACAAGCTGAGCAGCCAAACTATGATGATTAATAGTGGTTCCGTTGTTGAAATGATCCGGACCGATCCAAATTTCAACTGTATCTCCGGACGGAGAAAAATACGTCGTATCTCCGGGACTTGTATTATCGCTGAAAGTTCCGGAATAACACTCATTCAACTGATTTTCAATAGTTTTCATTATATTGGGAAATTCGGAATTCCATAAAACAATTGAATTATTATGCTGAGCGCGCCAGCCGCCGGCGGTATGATTTGCCGAAGAAATTATAACTCCCTTGTTTGCCACATAACAGATTTTCTGATGCATATAATCGGCGGTCGCGTCTTGAACCTCTTCAATTCCTTCAAGACTTCTGTTTTTGGCGTTAGTCCAGCCGGCTCCGCCTCCGTTATCTCCAATCATTCGTATGGGAGCCGAATCAGGGATAAGTTTTCGCGCGGAAATTAATGCGTTTAAACCAATAGAATTCGCTTCGTTTATGCCGTCGATTGTCGCAATCTGTCCTGTTCCCCAAGTGAACGAAGTAATATAAACCGTATCGGTAGCGGACGCCTGATTTAAAAAATAAGAGTGCCATCGCTCATAAGCCGAGTTCGAAAAATTGTTTTTATCTCCTAAACTGAATTGCGCCCACCACCATGGTTTTGCAAACAATACTGAAGGACATAAAAATATAAATAATACTATAATAATTTTTTTCATAAAACAAATCCGACAAAAAAATTTTCCATTACAATTATTGTCACAATAAATAGCATTCGGTATTTAGTTCAACGCAATTTTTATTCTTTTTTATTAAGTTTTATTTCATGTTCTTAATGTTAGATAAATGTTCCAATTTTCTATTTTATTAAAAGAATTCATTACTTTACTGTGTTTCATTGGATAATAAATATATTTTGAATAAGGAAATAAATCTAATTATTGTAAAAAAAATTTGACCGTTTCGAATAAAAAAAAGATTGGCGGATGACAAAAATCTTCATTTATCAATGATTTTTTTTAGCGCAAAAAATATTTTACGCAAAAAAGATATTCTGTAAAGAAACGAATGATACCCTACTTTCGCTTTGAACCGAAACAACCTTTTTGTCTTCACAGCCTTAGCG
>DAINAU010000017.1:0-34307 GCA_036733285.1 bacterium | reverse complement strand
GAAGCGGAAACGATGTCGGGTAGAGAAATACAGAATGTTACTATCGGGATAACCGGCGGTCATATTAATTGTTTTCAAAAAGAGGGAGTTACCGCGGTCGACCGTCCGGACAAAGAAATATCGCAGACAGATATAAATCGAGCGATAGAATTGGCAAAGACTTTTAAACTCAACGGCGATTTTGAAATAATCCATATATTGCCAAAGGAATTTATAATCGACGGAGAAGGGGGGATTAAGGATCCGACAAATATGTCGGGCTGGCGTCTCGAAGTAAAGGCTCTTATAATTACGGCGGCGACAAATATTTTTCACAATCTGATGAAAAGCGTAAATAACGCTTCTTTAAGCGTTGAGAGTTACGCGATAAATTCGCTTGCGGCAAGTTACTCGGCGTTAACTGAGGAAGAAAAAAATCTTGGAGCGTTATTGATTGATATGGGCGGCGGCACTACGGATATAGCCGCTTTTGAAAACGGAAGCATAACAAGACTCGCGTCATACGACTTGGGCGGCGATTATATAACCGTAAATATTTCAAAAAATTTTACGGTGTCGTTTAATGAGGCGGAACGTTTAAAAATTAAATACGGCGGCGTTTTATTGGAAACATGCGATCCCGACGAGGAGATAGAAATTCAGCTTGTGGGCTCGATGCAGCCGCATAAAATCAAAAGAATAGAATTGATAAAAGTTATAAATAAAAGCGCGACGGAAATATTTGAAAAATTAAAAAAAGATATTGAAGAAAAATCTCCGGATATATTGGATAATTGCATATGCGGAATTGCGCTTACCGGAGGCATGGCTGAAATGCGCGGGATTCTTGAGTTATGCGAAAGGATATTAGGGCTTCCAGCCAGAGCCGGAAGTCCGCTGAATATAACGGGATTCAGCGAATCTTTGAAAAAACCGGAGTATTCGGTAAGCGTCGGATTATTGAATTACGCCCTTGAAAATGAAAGTTTTATCCGCGTAAATCCGTCAAATAATTTTTATTCCGGATTTCTAAAAAAATGCAGAGATACGGCGAGTCAAATTTTTAATTTTAATATTTAATTTTTTTTGTTGACATAATTTTCATTATATATTATTTTTTGGAGGTGGTTGACGAAATATAATCGGATAAAAAAAATGTTTTTAATATTAAGGATTATTCAAACTAAATTTGACTAAAACATTTCTGTTCGATAAATAAAACTCAAATTATTATTTTTAAGGAAGGTAAAGTATATGGCTGACAGAAATATTTTTAATATTGACAAAGAAAGTATGTTGAATTTTAAAGACCCTGATAATACAAATGTGACTAATATAAAAGTAATTGGCGTAGGCGGCGGCGGCGGAAACGCCGTTCATAGAATGTTAATGCGTCAGGTTAAAGGAATAGATTTCATAGTGTCCAACACCGATTTGCAAGTGTTGAAAAATATGTCGGCTGATAAAATACAGCGAATACAAATAGGTTCGAAACTGACTAAAGGACTTGGAGCCGGCGCCAATCCGGAAATAGGTAGACGCGCGGCGCTTGAAGATAAAGATCAGATTCAGGCAGTGTTGAACGGAGCCGATATGGTTTTTGTTACTGCCGGAATGGGCGGCGGCACCGGCACCGGAGCGGCTCCTGTAATTGCCGCTATTTCAAAAGAAATGAATATTTTGACCGTGGGAGTTGTTACAAAACCTTTCGCCTTCGAGGGCTCGCGCAGAATGCGGCAGGCTGAAGAAGGCATCGAAGAACTCCGCGAAAGCGTCGACTCTTTGATAATAATTCCAAACCAAAATCTTTTGAAAATAATAGATAAAGACACGCCTCTTATTGAAGCGTTCAGCGCGGCGGACGAAGTATTGAGACAGGGCGTTCAGGGAATATCGGATTTGATAGTTTCGCCGGGTCTGGTAAACGTTGATTTTGCCGACGTTAAAACTATAATGCGTGGACAGGGCGAAGCGATTATGGGAATAGGATACGGACAGGGCGACACGCGCGCGTTAGACGCGGCGCGTCAGGCGATTCAAAGCCCGCTGTTAGACACTACGATTTCCGGAGCTCGCGGTATCCTCGTGAATATTACCGGCAGTCAGGATATTAAACTGCACGAGATTAATAGCGCCGTTTCAATTATTCAGCAGGAAGCCGCCGAAGACGTAAATATTATTTTTGGAACCAGCATAGACGAGACTATGAAAGAAATGATTAAGATTTCGGTTATCGCAACCGGGTTTGACTGGAAACCGTTCAGTCAAAAACAAGATTTAAGACAAGCCGCGGCGTCGCCTGTTCCTTCTGCAAATGCCGGAAGAAATGAATCGGCGGTTAGACAGTCCGGATTGTTCGGCGGCGCTTCTATAAGCGTTAGATCCGAAGACCAGAGATTGAAACCGGCGTATTCCGTTGTGAAATAACCGGTTCATTTTTATATTTGAGTTTTTTTGACGGGATTAGAAATAATGCTTCAATTATCTAAAAGAGTTATAAATATGCCGGCTTCGGCTATAAGAAAACTTCACGATTATGCCGTAGCCGCAAAAAAAAAAGGAATAAAAGTTTATCATATCAATATCGGTCAGCCGGATATTAAAACGCCGCCAGAATTGATATCCGCGGTAAAAAATTGTTGCGAGGAGATAATTCCTTATACTCCGTCGCAGGGATTGGCGAGTTATGTGTCTAAATTATCCCAGTATTATAAAAATCATAACGTGGATATTTCCGAAGATGAAATAATCGTAACGCTTGGAGGCAGCGAAGCGATATTATTTTCATTGATGGCGGTGGCTGATCCGGGCGATGAAATAATTATTCCCGAACCTTTTTATACGAATTATAACGGATTCGCTTATATGGCGGGAGTGAATATTAATCCGGTAACAACGTATCTGAACGAGGGATTTAAATTGCCAGGTATAAGCGAATTTGAAAAGGTTTTAACGCCTAAAACTAAAGCGGTATTATTCAGCAATCCCTGTAATCCTACGGGCACGGTTTATACAAAAAATCAAATAATAGACTTATGTAATTTCTGTAAAAAAAACAATTTATATATTATTTCCGACGAAGCTTATTGCGAAATAACTCAATACGATAAGATTATAAGTCTTCTTAATATTAAGAACCTCGGATTAGACCCTGCAATCAGAGAAAATATAATAGTTGTCGACAGTATTTCGAAAAGATTCAGCGCTTGCGGAGCGAGAATCGGAACTATTGTTTCAAAACATAAACTTATAATAAAAGAAATTTTGAAATTTGCGCAGGCAAGATTAAGCGCCTCTTATTACGGTCAGATTATGGGCGAAGCCGCGCTTGGTCTGCCGGACAAGTATCTGCTGGATCTTGCCGCGGAATATGAGAAAAGAATAAACTTTTGCTGCGAAGAATTAAACAATAATCCTTTGATAAAATATCATCATTCGGAAGGCGCGTTTTATATAATTGTAAGTCTGCCGGTAGAGGATTCGGATGATTTTGCGAAATTCTTATTGTCTGATTTTTATGCTATTAATCCTGAAACCGGAGAAAAAGAAACGATTATGGTTGCGCCTGCCAAAGGTTTTTATAAAACGCCCGGACTCGGATATAATGAAATCAGGATTGCCTGCGTTTTGGAATCGAAATTAATGAAAAGGTCTTCGCAAATATTGAAGGAAGGATTAACGGCGTATTTGAATCTGAAACATTAAATTTTCAGTTAAATATTTAATAAAGGGAGGTGAACAAAATGACAAAAAATATAAACGAATTGATAGCGGAACGCGCTTATTATTATTTTCTTAAACGCGGCGGAGTTCATGGTTATCATCAACAGGACTGGATTAGGGCTGAAGCAGAAATAAAAGCGGAATTGGAAAAATCAACTGCGGCTCAATCTTCAAAACAGGAATCTGTTAAACCAAAAACAACCGAAGTCGTAAAATCTTCAGTTAAAGAAAAAGAAGCCGAAGCTATCGAAAAAACCGAGAAAAAATCGGGGAAAAAAGATTCTGCGGAAAAGAAAAAAGAAAAAAAATCCGCGGAAAAAAAAGATTCGCTTAAATCAAATGCAATTTCTAAAATTGCAAAAAAATCTTCTAAAAAATTCAGCAAACTTTTTTAGCGGAGTGGATTTATGCGGATAAAAATCGCCGGTTATAATATAATATAATCTGATTTCTTTTTAGATTTTATTATATTATAACCGTTTTTTTTGCCTTCCAATATTTTTTCCCGCAGACGTTTTTCTTTTTATTAAACAATGATAATGCGTTAAACGTAAAGCGAAGTTTTTCAGAACATATACGTTTGTTAGGAAAAATTTCTAAAAAAACCCAAAACTGCAAAGTGAAAATTTTCGCATTAGAAAAAGCGCTTAACAATATTATTTTCCCTTACTTCCAGTAATTTTTCAAAATCCAATTGTAGTTTTTGGGTTTAAAAAAATCGTGATGTTATTCCATATGCTACATTATCGGATAATAGTTTAACCCGGATAGCGCATTAAACGTTAAGTGAAGTTTTTCAAAACATAGATGTAATATTGCGATTGAAAATCGCAATTTATATTAAAACTTCTAAAAACCCGAAAACTTTTTAAATTTACGGCGTTAGCCGTAAATCATATGTTTTTAATATTTTGAAAAATTGTCTGAAACAAGTATTCTATGCTGTCTGAACAATTTTTCAAAATCCTTATACAGTTTTCGGGTTTAATTAATATGCTTGCGGTTCGGATACAAAGGAAGGAGGAGCCGGATTTCCCGTTAGGAAAATCCGGCTGATGGTTGGTTAGGCAGGATTCTTTATCTGGCTACAGTTAGTTTTATATTATGGATAGTTTTATTTTCAGATTGTTCGCTGCTTACTACTTTAACGTCGGCGATTTCAAAAAAATTATTTAAAGAGCAAGCCAATTTTTTTATCAAATCATCTTTATTTTCGGATGAAATGAATATATCGAGCTGGGGACAATCAACCTCGAATAATTTATTGCCGTAATTAGTAAGTTTAGAAATAATAGTCAATAGATGCATTAAAACATCCCCTTTACAGAATTTGAATTTTAGTTCCGTTGTTAAAACAACGTATTTCCTTCTTTTCTTATATTTCCAATATATCCTATATTTTAAGTTTTGTCAAGCCCTTTTTTATTTATTTCTTTTATCTCTCTATTTTTCAATGTTTTATTATTAATCCTTTTATTGCAATTTTTTTAAAATTTAAATTTTTGTTTAATTATTTAATAATAATGTAAAATATTCTAACGCTTTGAAAAAAAAGAAGTTAATCCGAATTAAGCTCTATATTGTAGTGGTTTTACAGGTATTATAGGATTGCAGCAAAAAAAAATGAAAAAAGTATTAAAGTTTTTTAAGGTTTCTGCCGAAAATATATTCAGAAGAAAAAAGATGTATTAGGGATGTATTGTAAAAAATGCAGAAAAAACTCGAGAAATTAACGGAATATTTAAATAACGAATTGAATTATTATAATAGTTTGATGAATTATTCCAAAGAAAAAAATAAGAATCTGATAGATAAAAATTTGGACGAGATAAGTATAATTACTCAGAAAGAAGAAAAACTGGTCAGTAAAATAAAGGAAGTAGAAGTTCAAAGAATTAATTTATTGAAACAGATTGCCGAGGAAAACAAAATAGATTTCAACGAATTGAATATGTCTAAAATTTCCGAGCTCAGCGCGGATAAAAAAACAAAGAAAAAGATTATTGAATTAAAGGAATCATTAAGCGATACGCTTGAAAACTTAAGAAAAATAAACGATATGAACACTGAATTAATAAAACAATCTCTTGATATTATAAATCAAACGATAAAAATAATGGGGACCACTGCGGCGAATCCTCAGGTTTATAATAAAAACAAAAAGGATCACGTTTCAAAGAATCAGCAGTCGTTTTTATTCGATAAGAAATTTTAAATTAACAGGAGTCAAAGATGCTAACTTCATTTGGCGGAATTGATTTAGGATATTCAGGATTACAGGCAAACCAGCAGGCATTGGATGTTACCGGTCAAAATATTGCTAACGCCGGAAACGAGGGATACTCGCGGCAGCAGGTAATAATGACTGCCACCACGCCTTTATACGGAGTCGGAGTCGGTCAGTTCGGGACTGGAGTCACAGTTTCAAAGATTCAGAGAATAAGAGACGTTTTTATCGACAATAGAATTATTTCTGAAAACAAATCGTATGGCTACTGGTCAAAAATGGAAGAGCTTACCCATCAGCTTGAACTAATCTACAATGAACCTTCCGAACACGGATTGCAAGCGGTAATGGATGATTTTTGGACGTCGCTTGAAAATTTGACAAACGCGGAAGGAACAGCCGAACAAGCCGCGGCTCGTTCTATCGTTATAGAAAATGCGAATACGTTAACTTCTACGGTAAGCAGTATGTATGAGCAAATGCAGGAACTTGGAGGCAATGGAAGTTATGCGGGTCAAAAAAATGCTATAGATTATGAAATTTATACGGATATAAAGACTATAAACGGATATGCCAAAGAGCTTGCGAGTCTTAACGGAGCGATATTGACGGCGCAGGGAATAAATCAGGAACCCAATGATTTGCTCGATAGACGCGACCAGATAGTCAAGGAGTTAAGCCAACTTGCGAATATTACCGTAACCAATAGAGACGCGGACGATTATAAAGTAACTATTGGCGGAATGGTTTTAGCTCAAGGAACAAATTATTATCAAATTGAAACGAAAACCGACGCCGAAGGGAAAATGAGATTATATCATTCGGCAAACGGAATTGAAATAAAGCCAACGGACGGAGAATTGAAAGCTCTGGTTGAATTCCGCGACGATATATTATCTTATAATATGGAAGGATTGAACGAATTAGCTATTACTTTTACCGAAGTTTTCAATGAAATTCACAGAACCGGATTTGGACTCGACGGTTCGACAAACGTTAATTTCTTCGAAGCGATACCAACTCAGACCGGCGGCGGAATATATAAACTTACCGCTACAAATTATATGCCGTATGCAACTACGGCTCTTAACGGAAACGCATCTACTACGGAACCGGAGAATTTCGAAAAACGCGTTCAGCGCGAATCAACCTCGGCTAACGTCGCGTCAGGATATTCTTCTATAAACGTTAATAACAAATTCAGCGAAGCTCATTTTGCAGCCGCTCCGGAAGGCTCTTCCAAAATAACGATTTCAGTCAACGGAAAAACATATACGTCAGACAGATTATCCGCGTATAGTTCAGTGGAAGAATTTTTAAACAAAGTTAACAGTTCCGCAGTATTATCCGGAGAAGGAGTATCTTTGACATACGATAATGTGAACGATAAATTTATTTTTTCCGTATCTAATTGCAATTCGGACGCAACCATTAATCAGGTTCAGGAAGACGGAGTTACATTTGAACCCAATGGTTTCTGGACTTCCGCAAATATCGAATATAACGCCGCAATTTCATACGATAATGTGTCTGATAGAAATCAAATATCTACAAATAACGACGGAGTCGTAGATTTTAAAGATAAAAGACTTTCTATAAACGGATATACGATTTATTACGACGGTTCAGTAGATTCGCTTCAGGATATTGTCAATAGAATCAATGAAACAAAATGCGGAGTAACCGCTAATATTGATCCGACCGGAAGATTTACGTTAACCGCTACAAAAGACAATGATTATAAAATATTATCGCTGGAAGATAATGGAAATCTGCTTTCAACGCTTGGAATATTGTCGAAAGGGCACGGATATTTCGGTTCGGTAACAGGCGAATCGAGCATAATGACAAATAGAATTATGCGTCAGCCCATAGAAAATGCCGCGTTTGCTTTCAGCGTGTCGGAAGATATCAAAAACAACGTTAATAAATTCGCGGCGATAGGCGGCGTCGATACCAATCTTGACGGAACGCCGGATGAATCTAACGGTCCCGGAGACAATACTAATAGTTTGAAACTCGCAAATTTAAAGTATAACGTTTACTTGAATAACGGAACCACGACTTTTAACGATTATTATTCGAGTCTTATTTCAAAAATAGCGGTTGAAACCAAAACTGCGGCGTCGAACGCGGAGACTAAAGAAGCGTTAATTAATAATTTGGAAAATTTGCAAGCGTCTGTATCAGGCGTATCTTTGGACGAAGAATTTACAAATATGATTAAATTTCAACAGGGGTATCAAGCGTGCGCTAAATTCATAAATACTCTGGATGAAATGTTAGATGTTTTAATGGGATTGGGAAAATAATTTAAAAGAAAAATTGCGGTTTATGATTATTTAGCTATTTGCGAATTTTCGCAAATTCGCAAATAGGTTTTTATCATATGAGGAGGAGTTAAAATGCGCGTTACTTCATTTATGGTGCAAAATAATGGAATTCGGAATTTAAATAAAAATTATCAAACCATAGATAAATTGACATATCAGGGTTCGACTTTGAAAAAAGTTCAATTTGCTTCGGACAGTCCGATAGACACGGTTAATCAAATGAAATTCAAAGGCGAGGCGCTGAAACTTGACCAGTATCTTACGAATATTACGGACGCGAAAAGCTGGCTGAATACGATTGATTCGTTATTAGCCGAAACAAAAGAAAGTCTGCAAAGAGCCCGCATTTTAACGGTTCAGGCGGGAAACGACACCAATTCCGCGTCGGACAGAGCGTTTATAGCTGAAGAAATTAATCAGATACTTGAAACTCTCGTTGAAGACTCTAATTCTACAATAGGCGACAGTTTTTTATTCGGAGGCACTGAAATACTCGACTCTCCATTTAATGAAAAACCTTTTAAAATAACTCGCGGAACAAGTCAGGACGCTGACGGAACAATGAAAAATGTTATACTGGACGTAGAATACGTTGGAGATTATAAACCGGTTTACAGAGAGATAGAAACAAATTCGTTAATACAGATAAACGAAAATGGAAATGAACTTTTTATGGCTGCGCCTAACGTTGTGCAAATTCCCAAGACGGTTCAGTCGGCTTCGCAATCGTTAAGCGAGTTAAACGGAGTTAGCTCCGGCGGACGCGGGTATTTTTCAATTAATGACGAATTATTTTATTTTGATACTGATAAAGATTCTCTTATGGATTTAAAAAATCTTATAAATGCAAGAGACGTTGGCGTGGACGCTGAAATAGACGGTCAGTTGACGGGAAAATCTGTTTTATTTACGGATCCGGCTTCGGCTTTGGGTTTTTCTGGAACATTTAAAATAAACGGAAAAGAACTCTCGGTTGTCGCTTCTGATTCGGCGGTAAACGTTGTTTCAAAGATTAATGCTTTAACAAGTTCTACGGGCGTTTCGGCAAGTATAGGAACAAACGAGAATATAGTTTTGGACGGAGGAGTTGAATTCAGTTTCAGCAAAGAATCAGGAGTTCAGACCATATTGAGCGATTTGGGACTTGTAGATTTTTCCAAAATCACTTCTTACAGAAATTTTCCCGCAAGCAATTCGCAAACTGATGTAAAGGGCGGAACGTTCGAGATAAACGGAACCGCGGTTTCAATAGCCGACAACGCGTCGGTTGACGATATAGTTAACGCTATAAACGCGGCTGGACCTTCGGGGATAACAGCTTCAGTCGACGCGGCGACCAATCAGGTTATATTATCCGGAGACCTTACAAATTTGAAAATACGAGATTCTGGCAATGACGCGTCATTAACTTCAAACGTAATGACGGAACTTGGATTTTTAACGAAATCCGGCGACATTAAATTAAATATTGACGCGGCTAACGTTACGAAAAATTATAATTTGAAAATAACAAGCGAAAATTATCATCAAATATTTCTTTCAGACGTTAAAGACTCTCATTTTTTAAGAGACGCCGGCGTGATAACCGGAGCGCCAAATCAAAAATCTCCGAACAACATTACGAATGCCGCGCAGGTTGAGAAACGGACAATTTTCGACGTATTGATAAAATTGCGCGACGATTTGCTTAATAATAACGCAACCGATTTAAACGGCGTTGATTTGGGTTATATTGACGGCGCTTTAAATAATATTGTGGCGAGGGATTCGGCAGTTGGAGCTAAAGTCAACCGTCTTGAAAGCGTAGCGTCAAGACTTGGAACATTGAAATTAAACAATGAAGAATTATTAGGAAACGCCGAAGAGGTCGATTATACTGAAATTCTAACTAAATTTCAACAGATGCAGAATGTTCAAACCGCGGCGTTGAAAATAAACGCTCAAATTATGCAAATGTCTTTAATGGATTATTTATAATGAGAAAAAAAGTCTTTATTATTCACGGTCATTCAATTTCTTTTCAGGAAGCGCTTAAAATAGTAATAGAAGCGATTTCGGCGAAAATTTATTATTACGATAAAAAATATTACGCCTTAAAAGAAATCAGCCGTTTTATTAGATACGCAGTCTACGAGACCGCGGATAATAAATTTGTGAAACAGCTTGAACGTTTGCTTGTAACAAAAATCGTGATATCGGAATTTTATCAGGACGCTTCTTTTAAACCCGACGATAGCTGGGTCGCTTTAAGCGATTATATGATAAAAAATAAATTATCCGGATACGAGGTTAAAAAAACCGAAAAAGAAAAAAAAGAATTTTGCGAAACATTATTTACAATTTCTTGCGGCGATTTCGCTAAAATCGTTTGCTGCCCCGAACCTTCAAAAGAAGGCATTCTACAATATTTGAAATACTTTCACGATTCGCTTGGAAACGATACCGAAGGAAAATATCTTGAAAAAGAAGCAGAAGAGTTTTTGAGAAAAATTATTTCTGAAAACGGGGGAAACGCGGACGCTTTTGTAGAAGGATTGAAAGAAATAATCAGAAACAGCGAAGCGGGCGGAGATCTTGACACAATAGGTTCGAATTCATTATACGGATACTGGGCGTTAAACGCAATACCTGCGGAAACCGGAGAATACGCGGTTTACGGCAGAGATTTCGAGTTTGATTTCATTAACTATCACGAAGGACTAAAACATTTAAATTTAAGATATAAAAATTGCGATATCTATATTCCTGATTTTCCAATAGACGCGATTCCGGATTTGAAAGACGATATCGAAGCTTTAATGGAATGTGGCAATTTTGTTCAGAGATTCGACGATCACCATCCTTACTCCAAAGAATCTAAAGACGCGCTCGAATATCTTTTGAACTCGGGAAAAATCGGATTTTACGCGATGTCGGGTTATCTTGAAGGAACTCCCGAAACGCCGAAAGACCTTCAAAAATGCGGAACCGATATGATATACGAGGGATTAATTCTGAACACGAATCTTGATTCGGATTATTGGAAAGAATTCACGCGGCTGGCTCATATTCAGGACTTGCACATAATGGAGGATAAAGCCGCTATAGATTTTTCAAAACTTATAGGCTCAAAATATTCCAAACTCGATATGGTTCAGCAAATAATGCAGTTGGCTTCTATGGAAGACTTAAAAGCTATTTTCGAAAGAACCGGATGGGGGAAAAAGATTTCCGATTATGAATCGGAATTGGAAAAAGTCTGCCCTAAACTTGAAGAAGGCATGGGATTCATCGAATATTCGCTGCCTTTGACTTCTGAAAATAAAACCGAATATTTTTCAAGATTAAATCAGATTCAAAAAATTTTTGTAATGGTTGGAAAAATATTCTCTTTCGGATTATACGATATGACGAATTTTTTTCATAAATACGACAAGTCAAATATTCATAGGATTCTGCTCGTATTATCTCCTTTCCAATCTTCCAAAGAAGCTAAAATCAACGTTGCTTCGGCTATTCATTATTTTAAAAATAAATTCGAATTCGATTATATGTTTTTTTGTTACGGATTAAGTTTGATGACTACGCGAAAGGTGAACGATAAAGATAAATCGCTTGATTTAAACGAGCTTGCCGGAAAAATAGGAGCCGAAGACGACGGAGGACATTCGGAAGCCGCGACCTGCAAACCATCGGCTAATAAAGAGTTTCCTAAACAGAGAATTCAGAAAGTTAATTCTTCCAATTTCGGAGAGTATATACGGTATATCGCTATGCGTCTTCAAAAAGATTTCGGATTCAAAATCGTGAAATCGGATAAGACGCCGGCGGGGTTTTATAAAAAAAATTAGAGTCATTGTATTTTTTCAAAATTCTAATTCGGTTTTCAGGTTATATGAGGTTTTTAACCGGCGGCTTTTTTTCAAACCTCCTTCCGCTTCCGATTACAATTTTTTTTTTATTTTTTAGATTCGCCGCCGTTTGAAGATTTGATTTCGAGTTCTTCTTTAAAAGCCGAAGGCACAAGGTCCCAAGGCAGTAATTTGCCAAGTATTGCGAGAATGAAAATGCCGCCGGGAAGAAGAAAAATTCCGATGGCGGGAATTATTTTAGCTATATCTTTAAGCTGCGCCAGACTCGCTTCAATTTCAGATTCGGTTAGACTTTGACCTTTTGACAGTTTATAAAGATTCAGAGTTAAATCCTTCGATTCCTGCATTTCTTTCCAGAGCGCGTTCCAATTTTTTCTTAAAATGGATTGTATATAAGGATACGCTTCTTTAGTTCTGTATTCTTCGTCGAAAATGAATTTTTGAATATTTATCATAATTCTTTTCTCCTGAATTTTATCTCCATTCCGTTTTGATTTCGATTTCGTTTTTATCAATTTTAAGCGACCGGTTTTCTCCGGATTCCCAGTCGGTTTTTTTGCCGTCTTTGAGAATAAATTTATATTCGATAAATTTGCTTGCGGGAAGTTTTAGCTCGAATGTCCATACCGGCCAGTCAGGACACGAAAAAGGACCGGCGGCTTTTTCAGGGTTCCATCCGCCGAGTTCGCCGGTATTTCCGCATATATAAATTTGCTGACCGAATTTCGTTTTATCGTTTTTAACATACCATCGGATTGACGCGTCTTCTTTTTTAGCGTTAAGCGAAAGCAAAAAATTTTTATAAACCGGATTCGGGTGTTTTTTTACGAAGACTTTTATTGAACGCGGAGAAAGCGATATGGAAACCTTATTGTTTTCTATTGAAATGGTATCTCCGTTTAGCAGGTCGGTTAGAATTTCTGATTTCAATAAAGAGTTCTGGAACAAATCAAATGTAAAATTTTTTTCCGATTCGGAATTATTCAGGGCGATTATCGATTCTTCGTTTTCTAATACCCTTGCGAATGCGAGCAAATCGCCCGATTTATAAAGTTCGATAAACTTGCCTTCGGCAAGCGACTTGTTGTTTTTTCTTATTGAAATAAGTTTTTTAATATAGTCGTATAACAAAGGTTCAGGGTCGAATATCATTTCGGTTCTTCCGGAATTTTCATCGATACCTTTGAGAGGACATTCTGTCCCGTAATAAATAACAGGAGTTCCTCGCAGGGTAAATATCAAACCGAGAGCGAGTTTGAGTTTGTCGATATTTTCGCCGGCAGAAGAATAAAATCTTGGAACGTCGTGATTATCTATAAAGATTGCCTGTTTTGAATTTTCAGGATAAACCGCGTCGTTATTAATAAGATTTGCAACGAGCGATAAATTTCCTGATTTGGCGATTGATTCGATTATTTTGTAATAAAGAGGGAAATCGAATAATTCGGAAATTCCAGCGTTGTAATAATTTTTCAAATAAAAAATATCTCCATGAAGAACTTCGCCGATAATGATAAAATCGGGAATTTTTTCTTCAACGGCAAAATCGTTTATATCGCGGATAAATTTTTTCCAGAAATTTATCGGAACGTGTTTAACCGCGTCGAGTCTGATTCCGGAACATCCGGATTTTTTTATCCAGTATTTTGTCATATTCAGCAGGTAGTCGTAGACTTCCGGATTGTTTTGATTAAAATCAGGAAGCCCGCCCATATTTCCCGATTCGACTTCTTCCTGAAGATTCCAATTTTTAATATCTCCTTTGTCGTTAAACCAGCCGGCATTTGAACGCTTTAATTCGGCGTCCCATTCTACGTGATTTAAGACAATATCAATAATTAATTTTATTCCTTTTGATTTTAGCGCGTCAGACAATTTTTTCAAATCTTTTTCGACGCCGAAATGTTCTTCGATTTTATAAAAATCTTTTATCCAGTAACCGTGAAAACCGTAAGACCCGAAAAATTCAAGGTCGCGGTTGTCGTTAAACGGAGATAACAATAAAGCGGTTATGCCGAGGTTTTCAAGATAATTTATTTTTTTAATAATTCCTTCGATATCGCCTCCGTGATAAGCGTTTGGATTTATTTTGTCAATTTTGAAATTATTATCGGGGTTGCCGTCGTAGAACCTGTCAATCATAATCTGATATACGATTTCAGTTTTATTGTTAGGTTGAAAGGCCGAAACGGCGGATAACGATATTAGAATTGACAAAACCATAAATAATATTTTTTTCATTTAAAACGTCCTTTTGTAAAAAATTCAGTCGACGGTTGTAACGCAATTTCTTCCCGATTTTTTTGAATGATATAACGCTCCGTCGGCAAGTTTAATTATATCATCGGCATTGAATATGCCGGCGTTTGATTTGCGATATGTGGCGACGCCCAGACTGATAGCGATGCTTATATGTTTATCGTGAAAAGGAATTTTAGCGTTTTCGATTTTTTTACGCAACCGTTCGGCGAGTATAACGGCTCCATTTTTATCGGTTTGGGGAAGTATTAAAGCGAATTCGTCGCCTCCGTATCTTGCCGCGAAATCAACGGAACGTATTGTTTTGAGAAAAATATCGGACGTATTTTTCAAAACTTCGTCTCCCGCCTGATGACCGTAGACGTCGTTGATTTTTTTGAAATGATCGATATCGCACATAATTAAAGAAAAAAAATTGTTTCCGGATTTTGAGCGTTCAAGTTCGTCTTCCAATTTTTTTTTAAAATATTTTTGAACAAAAAGTTTGGTTAATCCGTCTGAAATAATCAAACTGTTGATTTCAGATTTTAATTTTAGTTTATAAATGATTCTTGAAATCTGAAAACCTATCATTTTAAAACATCCTATTTCAAAAGGCGAGAAGAACGAGAGGGATTTGGCGATATGCATAATTCCGGACTGCGAGCTTTTATCGTATAACGGAATAAATATGGAATCAATATCGGGTTGTTCAATATCGCAGACGAATTCGCCGGTTTTTTTGGAAAATGCAATTACGTGATTTTTGTCTGAAAGCGATTTATAAAAATCCGAGTTTAAAAGAGATTCGATATTATTATCCGGATAACCGGCGCTTTCAGGGGTCTGGTTTTTATAAAAATAAAAATCCTTGTTTTTGAGGTTTTCAAAAAAAATTAAACTAGCATAGTCAAAATCAAAATTTTTTATTAGTCCTGAAGTCAATGATTCTTTAAATTTTTCCATCGAGGTTTGCCGTTGAAGATCTTTGGAAACCTCAAAAACCGATATTATTAAATTCGCGTTATCCTCGAGAATCGAACGTTTTTCAATAATATCATTCAGATGTTTAGAGTTTGCGCTATAGAATCCGGCGTTTTCGAATATTGAAGACAAATTGTATTTTTTTTGCAAAGCGTAAAAGTAAGTAAAAAAATTAAAACATAAAAAAAGAGCGAGTATAATCATTATCTCCGCCGCGAATTCAACGGGTTTGATTTCGTAATCAAGATAAAAAAATCTTATAGCGGCCAAAACTAAAAATATGTAGAATAATTTTTTCGACGCTTTTGAAAAATCCGGACAACGCGTCCATAAGAACGGAATGATTATGAAAAATAAAAAAAAATTATAGTTTAAATTTGAAAAACGAACTTTGTATTCGGGGAAAAAATATATTAAAAAAAATACGGCGGTCCATAATATTAAAACAGCGGAAAACAATATTTTTATGATAAGATTCTGAGTTTCGGATAAATGCGGTTTATCGAAAACCGGCTCCGGATTAAAGACTGCGTCTAAACTGTTTAGTTCTGAATATTTCATTTACTTCTCTTTATAAACCGTTTTATTTTTTCCGGAATTTTTTGCTTCGTATAAAGCCGAATCCGCGACGTTTATTAAAAAGTCCGGCGTTTTAAGAGATAATTTTGATAATTCTGCGAGCCCGAGACTTATAGAAATTGTTTCGTTTTCTAAAATATGACTTTCGGTAAAAATTTTTTTTCTGATAGTCTCGGCGATTTCAAAAGCGCGGTTGTTGTCGTAATCGGGTAAAATCACTGAAATTTCTTCGCCGCCGTATCTGCAAGCTATAGAGGTTTTCGGAGAATTACGTTTTATGATTTTTGAGATTATTTCAAGGGTTTTATCGCCCGCAAGATGTCCGTAATTATTATTGAATTTTCTAAAATCGTCGACGTCAATCATAATTAATGAGAGAAGTTGATTATATCTGAAAGCCCTGTTAGTCTCTGTTTTAATAGCGTTATCGAAATACCATCTTTTATATAATCCCGTCAAACCGTCGGTTTCGGCGAGTTCGACGGATTTTTTGTGCAACAGCAAATTTTGGAAATTCATAAACATAAGATTAGTCAGATAGTCGGCGTATCTTAAAGATTCGGTTGTGAAAAAATTTTTTTCTTTTGATTCAAGACGGACAACGCCGACGGACATATTATCTTTTATTATCGGGATAACGACTATGGATTTGAAAATTGAAACTTCAGGAGGCAGAATATTCGCTATTCTGTAATCGCCGCCCGCGTCTCTGCAAATCAATGGAGAATTGTTTTCCATTATCATATAATCAAGTTTGTCAAAATCGAAAATCTCATTCGCGCCGGCGTTTGAATTAATCAGAATTTTTTTTTCGAGCATGTCGTATTGAAGAATCTTTATTTTTTTTAAGGCGGCGTTTCCGAAATTTTTATTTAGTAAATCTATGAAAGTTTGCAGCAATTCATCGATGGAACGGGCTTGATAAAATAACATCGAAGATTCGTTGAGGGATTTAAATTTGTCTATTTTAGATTCTATCAAAGGAATCATTTGCAGAGTTCCGTCGATTTCCGCGCAAACGATATTATTTTTTTCGCGGATATTTTTGAGAAATATTATCGAGTCGAGTTGAATGGCCGCGGCTCTTCCTATAAGCCCGCAGATGAGAATAGTCAATAAAACCGTAAAGATTGAAAATGTGAAAATATAATATATTTTATCAATAATATTGCCGTCGAAAACGCTTGAAAATAAAAAAATATAAAGAATAATGATAATCGACGCGCAAACCGGCGGATAATAACCGTTTAACGAAGGCGCGGAAAATAAAAGCGCAAGAAGAAGAAGATTGAAAATTATTATTTGAAAATTGCAGGAATTTTTGAGAAAAATCAGCGTTGATGCGATAAATAAAAGAATGAAAAAAGAATGAATTATAAATACGGGTTTGTTCCGGAATATTATTTTATCGCCGGAAAAATCATATATTTTCATTTTAATTTATATATCATTCGGCAATTATAAGAGAATTTCCGTCTTCGGAAAAATCGCGGTTGTTCGGGTCCTCAATCCAGTTGTTTCCGTCGATTACAAATTTATAAATGTGTCTTCCCGGCGATAATTTTTCTATTCTCTGCCAGATACCTTCGCTGTTCTTTGCGAGTTTTCCTATTTCAGGGTCTTTGAAACTGTCGCCTGCGCTACCTTTGTTGCCCCAATCGTTCCAGTCGCCAAGAACTTGAACTGTGTTAGCGCTCGGTTTGTCAAGCTGAAACATATAACCGCCTTCGACTTTATGAGGACCCGGCAATCTTGGTTTTATTAGATTTAGAAATCCTCCGCAACCGTTCAACAAGAAAATTGAAATAATCAGAAACGAAAAACAAAGATAATTTTTAAATTTCATAGTTTAAAATTTTAAATCAATGATAGTTAAAAGTCAACATAAAAATAAAAACGAATTATTGTATTATTAAAAAAAATTATGCTTTTCTTAGCAAAAAAATTTTTTATAATTTGGATAGCTTTTCCGGTTTATCCGGCTAATGAGATAAAAAGCCCAAACTTTAAAAAGTTTGGGCTTCAAATCAAATCAAATCAAATTCAAGCTGATAAAATATATAAAAACGCCGCGTTATTGTAAATTGTAAAACGCGGATTTTCCGGCGTATATCGCCTGCGAACCGAGTTCTTCTTCGATTCTAATCAATTGATTGTATTTTGCGATTCTGTCGGTTCTTGAAGCCGAGCCGGTCTTAATTTGACCCGCGTTAGTAGCGACTACTATATCGGCAATGGTCGTATCTTCGGTTTCGCCTGAACGATGAGACACTACGGCGGTAAAACCGGCGCGTTTTGCCATTTCTATGGCGTCGAGCGTTTCAGTTAAAGTTCCAATTTGATTGACTTTAATAAGAATGGAATTGGTGACGCCGAGTTTAATGCCTTTTGCAAGATATTCTGTGTTAGTAACGAACAAATCGTCTCCGACAAGCTGCATTTTATTTCCGAGTTTATCCGTCATAATTTTCCAGCCGTCCCAATCGTTTTCCGCCATTCCGTCTTCAATAGAAATGATAGGATATTTTTTTGCGAGGTTTTCGTAATAAGCGACCATTTCAGCCGAGGTTTTTTTTGATTTGTCCGAACGTTTGAAAAAATATTTTTTATCGACAAAGAATTCGCTGGAAGCCGGGTCCATTGCGATAAATACGTCTTTGCCCGGTTTGTATCCTGCTTTTTTTATAGCCGCGACAATATGTTCGAGCGCTTCTTCGTTTGATTTCAAATTAGGAGCGAATCCGCCTTCGTCTCCGACCGCTGTGCTGTATCCGTGAGCTTTTAAAACTGATTTCAGATTGTGGAAAATTTCGGCGCCCCATCTTAAGGCTTCTTTAAAAGAAGGCGCTCCAACCGGCATAATCATAAATTCCTGCAAATCGACGCTGCTGTCCGCGTGCGAACCGCCGTTTATGATATTCATCATAGGAACCGGCAGAACTTTGGCGTTCACTCCGCCGATATATTTGTATAAAGGAAGTCCGCAGGCTTCCGCGGCGGCTTTAGCGTTTGCGAGAGATACTCCGAGAATAGCGTTGGCTCCGAGTTTTGATTTGTTTTTAGTTCCGTCGAGTTTAATTAAAGTTTTATCAAGTTCGGCCTGGTCGATTGAGTTCATACCGAGAATTTTCGGTCTGATTATTTTGTTGACGTTGTCAACCGCTTTTTGAACGCCTTTGCCGAGATACCTTTTTTCTTTAACGTCGCGCAGTTCGACCGCTTCGTTTTCTCCGGTTGACGCTCCGGACGGAACAGCCGCTCTACCCATTGCTCCGCATTCCAATATTACTTCTACCTCAACAGTCGGATTGCCGCGGGAATCTAATATTTCCCTTGCCCATACATCAATAATTCCTGTCATAATGTTTACACTCCTTTATTATACTAAATTATTTCTCAAAAAATACAGTTGAAAAATCAGCGAATTAGTTTTTGAAATTCAAATGAAAAATTCGACCAAAATTCAATTTGTTTAATTTTATAAAATTCCTCCGAAAAAATCAACATTTAATTTTTAAAATCAGGTAAAAAAACTTGACTTTTAAATATTTTATAAATAAAATTATTTCAAATTGCCGCGCGTTAAACTTATAAATAACGAAACGGTTATTTTTTTAATTTTAACCGGCGTCATTGCTGATATTTAAAATAGGGGGAAATTATATGTTTGAAGGCGTAACCACCGCGATTATAACGCCATTTAAGAATGGAAAAATAGACGAGAGCGCATTTGAGAAACTAATAGATATTCAGATTGAAAACAATGCAAACGGGATAGTTCCCTGCGGAACAACCGGCGAATCCGCGACTTTATCGTTGGAAGAACACGAATATGTGATAGAGCTTGCGATAAGGCGCGGGAAAAATAAAATTAATATTATTGCGGGAACCGGTTCCAATTCGACAAACGACGCCATACGACTTACGATGCATGCGAAAAACGCCGGAGCCGACGGCGCTCTGATAATTACGCCTTATTATAACAAACCCACTCAAGACGGATTATACAGGCATTTTAAAACCATAGCGGAAAACGTTGATATTCCGATTATACTTTATAATGTTCCGGGACGCACCGGAGTAAATATGCTTCCGGAAACCGTAGCGCGTTTGTCCGAAATTCCCAATATTGCGGGAATAAAAGAAGCTTCGGGAGACGTATCGCAGATTTCTGAAATTATCAGATTATGCGGAAATAACTTAAACGTGATATCGGGCGACGACGCTTTGTTTTTTCCCATACTTGCGTTGGGCGGAAAAGGCGTTATCTCCGTTATAGCAAACATTATTCCGGGAAAAATCGCGGAGTTATACGATAGTTTTATGAAAAATAAATATGATAAAGCAAGAAGCATACATTATGAATTTTTACCGCTAATGAAGTCTATGTTTATCGAGTCTAATCCTATACCGGTAAAAACAGCCGCTTCTTTAATGGGTCTTTGCGATTTTGAAATAAGACTTCCTTTGTGCAATATGAAAAAAGAAAATTATAATTCGCTGCTTAAGACTTTGAAAGAATATAAACTTATAAAATAAAATTTTTAATAAAAAGGTGCGCTTATATGCTTACGTCAAAAGACAAACTTTTTAATAACGCGGTTGTAACGCTTCTTGGCGTCGTTTTTTTTGCGATAGCCGTTTTATTTACTACGAAGGTTCAAAATATAGTGTTGAACAAACCTGTTACGGTTGTAGTCGCGGCTATGGCGATTTTTTTTATCTGGCTGGTTCAATCGGTTGAAAATGGAAAATTTGAATTGCCGAACTCTCCCATAACGCTCCCTCTAATTATGATGATACTCGTAGGCTGCGTTATTCATACGGTGATTTCTCCTTTCAAATATTACGCCCTTGAAGAATCAGGAAGATTTATCGGTTATTTTATTTTTGTTTTTGCTATCGTTAAATATATTACGTCAGTTAAAACGATAGATAAGTTTATGATTTTTATAATGCTGATAACCGGATTTACTTCGTTATACGGAATTATGCAGATTTATGATATTGATCCTTTTGTAGAATGGGGAATGCCGGTAGTTCCGTATGTCTCAACATTTGGAAACAAAAACTTTTTTTGCGGCTATCTCGTCGTGGGCGTTCCGGTTTGTCTGGCAATAATTGTATATTCGAAAAATCATTTGGTTAAAGCTCTGGCGTTTATATCTTATATACTTGCGGTTTTTAATCTGGTTTCTTCCGGAAACAGAAGCGCTATAATAGGCTGGGCTTTTGAAAACGTGGCATTCGTGATATTCAGCATAAGATTTGGTTTTTTGAGTTTCAGTTTGAAAAATAAAAAAATGTTTTTCGGCACATTATTAAGCGTATTAGTTATGTTTTTATTGTTGTTTTTCGCGGCTGCGAAATTCAGCCCTTATTTTGCAATGCGAATGAGAACCGTTTTCCAAACCCAGTTTGGCACTAACAGAGTTCGCGTTATAATGTGGACTGGAGCCGCCCGTATGTTTAGAGAAAAACCATTAATGGGCCAGGGTATGGGAACGTTTCAATTGACTTTTGGTCCAAAACGCCCATGGAATTATAATAGGTCTGGAGTCAGTCATAATACGATGCATTCTCATAATGAATACATGGAATGGTTTTCCGAAACCGGATTAGTGGGCATAACTTTGTTCTGGTGGATTATAGTAAGTTATTTTATTTTTGTTATCCATATGTTTATTCGCGTGAAGAACAAGACATTCAGGAATATGCAGATAGGACTGATGTGTTCAACGCTCGGTTTTCTTGTTGAAAATATTATGAGCGTAAATTATAGGTGGACGGGTCCGGCTCTTAACGCGTGGTTTGTTATGGGACTGTCGACCGCATTGTGTTTTGCCGTAAAAAACGAAGCGCCTGTTTTGCAGACTAATTCTTCTAAAAAAACGCCGGTTAATTCCAACCCCGCAAAATATATTTTGTATGCCGGTTTAATTTTCATATTTGTTTATTTTCTGAATTTCTGTTTTAAAATGATTAAATCCGATTTTTATTTAAAAATGGGAATGGTAAGAGTAGACACTGGAAATCCTAACGAACAGATGCTTAATGAAGCCGAGTTTTTTTTAAAAAAATCCATTGTATTGTATCCGTTTGATTTATCGAGTTATTATAAACTTGGATATGTTTATTTGCAGAAAGGCTCTAATTTAGTGAATAAAGGGCGGCATCAGGAAGGAAAAGTTTTGCTTGACAAAGCGCTTGATATGTATAATGAAATAATAAAGCTTGCTCCGAATTACGCTCAAATTCATAATAATCTTGGTATGCTGCAAGGTCAAATGAATAATACTTTCGAAGCTGTCAGACAGTTTGAATGGGCTACAATGCTTGAAAATAACGAGAAAAACCACGATAATCTTATACGTTTTTATATGAGCCGTTTAAACAATCCGGGACAGGCGTTTTATCATACTTATATGATAAAAGAAATCGCCCGCGAGGAAAAAGACCGGAAAATGGGAATGTATTTATACGATATGCCGAATATCGGAGACGATTATCCAAAAAACAAATTGGAAGATTGGATTATTGGATTGAAAAAAAATTTCAAGGAATATAATGATTTGTATAGCGAATCTTTAAGAAATATTTCCACAATAAGAGCTGCGAAAAAGGATATGAAATCCGCGGTGAACTGGATAACGCTGGCTATAGATTTAAACGATTCTAACGCAATTTATAAAGCCGTTATGATGGAATATATGCTGAATTCCAAAAATATTGTCAACGTCAAGAAGTATTATAATTTTCTCGATAGAAAATACGCGAATGTTGATATGGGATTTAAATCGGAATTGTATAAAACCGTTTTGCCTTTGTTGAATCAATACGCTCAGAACAGCGATTATAAACCCGAGGATAAAGCGGAGATTTATCTGATGATGGCTAAATCGTTGAAAAGTCTTAACGATATTCAGAGCGCCAGACATTTCAGCGGCGAATCGAAAAAACTAAATCCTAATTCAAAAGAACTGAATGAATTTTTGAAAACGTTATAAAAAAATGAAAACGTATTCGTTTAACGAACTAATTGAAAAAACAAACGAAGATAACTCCGGAATATTCGAAGGGACGCTTTATATTTCTTTGAATAACGGGGAGAAAATCAATCGCAAAAAAGGAGTGGACACTATTATGTTTGATTGCGAAAACGGAACCACTCTTATAATTGAAAAAGATTGCGAAACTAAAAAAGTTTTGGGAATAGAGATATTCGAATGAAAAATAAAACGGTTTTATTTATTTTAATTTTAAGCGCATTGTCGGTTGTTTTGATTATAACGGACATTTCACTGAGGCGGTTTTCAACTTCAGAAACCGCTAAAATTAAAGGCGGCAAAGATTTTGGTTTTAATTTTTTGAAAAGCGGGAGCGGTTCCAAATATATTAAGATTTTCAGAATAGAAGGAGTTTTAACCACAGCGGGAGAAGAAAGTTTATTCGGATTTCGCGGAGGCGCGGACTATTACGCGGAAGAAATAGAAAAGTGCTCCAAGGACGATATGATAGCGGGGATATTATTAAGGATTAATTCGCCGGGAGGAGCGGTGTGCGCGTCGCAGGAAATTTTTAACGCTTTGAATAAATTCAAGCGAACCACCGGAAAACCGGTAATCGCTTCAATGGCGGAGATAGCGGCGTCCGGCGGTTACCATATAGCTTCCGCCGCCGATTCCATATTTGCCGGCGCCGGAACTCTCACAGGCAGCATCGGCGTAATAATCGGAGGCGTGACAATTCAAAAACTTATTGACAAAATAGGAATCGAGCCCAACGTATATACAAGCGATAAACATAAAGATATTATGTCTCCATACAGGCAGCCGACTGCGGAAGAAAAGAAGATAATGAACGATATGGTAAAAACCGTTTACGACCAATTTCTAAAAGACGTTAAATCGTCCAGAAAAAATAAGTTTAAAAAACCCGACAAGGAATTATTCGACGGGAGGATATTCAGCGGAATACAGGCTCTTGAATTCGGACTTGTGGATTACATCGGAGGATACTCTGAATCGCTCGAATATTTATGGACTTTAACCGGCAATACTGGAGAGCCGGTTATAAAAACCGGCGATTCTGAAAATTTTTTCGTTAAATTGCTGAACGAAAGTTTATTTTCAAATAATATATTTAAAACCATATCAAAACGGATAGAATTCGAAAATTCGCCGTCGTTAAAATATCTGTATAGAGGGGATTTGAATTGACCGGCGATAATAAGAAAATACTAATTGTAGAAGACCAGAAATTTATCAGAAATATAGTCGCGCTTAATCTCAGAAAAACCGGATTTGAAATCGTTCAAGCGGAAAACGGCAAAGAAGGTTACGAGTTGGCTAAAACCGAAAAACCCAATTTGATACTGCTTGATTTGATGATGCCTGTAATGAACGGATTCGAAACTCTCAAATTATTGAAAGCGGACGATTTGACAAGAAAGATTCCCGTTATAATATTAAGCGCCCTTTCTCAAAAAAATCAGGTGCTTGACGCGATAAGTCTCGGCGCGCTCGATTATATTACAAAACCGTTCAAGATAGAAATAGCGAATCAAAAAATAATTCAGGTTTTAAAAAAAATGCAAAGCGTTCAAAAACAGATTAATCTCGAAACCTACCCTTCTTTTTATAAGAACAACGTTTTATACGTAAAATGTCCCGATGAATTTATTGACATAGAATATATAAAGAAATTGTTAAACACGATTTCTAAAAACAAGGAAGAAATCTGCGAAGTATTAATTGATTTGACGGAAAACGCTTATATAGATAATTTGAATGTGATTTTTTTCGACAGGTTTTTTGAAAAATTAAAAACTATGAGCATTAAAATCAGCGTGATTTTGAAAAATGATGAAATGGAAGAAAATTTCAAAACCTCAGATATTAAAACCGAATATAAAATATTCAAGAATATTTCAGACGCGTTGCCGATAGATATTGAACTTGAAGAAATTTCCAATTTGACTACAATATCTGCGGAAACCGCTAAATATTCCGGACCCGTATCCTTCAAAAATCATATTCCAATACTCAACTATTATATTGAACCTGCAATGAATCAGGTCGACGATCTTGAAGCCGCTTTCAACGAACTGCTTGATTATAATAAGCATAGAATAATTGTGAATCTCCACAACATACACAGCGTTCCGGCGCGGTTTGCCGGAAATTTAATAAAATTCCAGTCTATTGTAAGTTCAAAATTCAACGGTAAAATCGAGCTTGTAATTCAGTCTGAACAATTAATAATTCAATTAAAAGAGGGCGGTTTTTTATCTAAATTTGAAGTGTATACCGATGAAGAAGCCGCGCTTGAACGAATAAATTTTTGAAATGGGCAAAATAAACGTTCTTGATGAAAACCTTATAAATAAAATCGCGGCAGGCGAAGTCATAGAACGCCCCGCGTCAATAGTCAAAGAATTGATAGACAATTCCATAGACGCGGGTTCCGACGAGATAACCGTTTTCATTGAAAAATCCGGAAAAAAAAAGATTAAAATAATCGACAACGGATGCGGTATGGATGAAGAAGACGTTTTTTTGTCGGTTGAACGTCATGCTACGAGTAAAATCAGGAATTCGGACGATTTGTTCAAAATCGCCACTCTCGGATTCAGGGGAGAAGCTCTCGCAAGCGTCGCCGCGGTTTCAAAAACGACTATTTCAAGCAGGCGGCGCGGAACTCTTGAAGGAAATAAACTTGTAATTGTCGGCGGGCAGATGAAGGAAAAAAATCCGGCGGGATTATCAGCCGGAACCGAAATATCGGTTGAAAACTTGTTTTTTAACACGCCTGTCCGGAAAAAATTTTTAAAAACCGAATCTACCGAAATTGCTCATATTCTCAATACCGTATGCAACCATTCAATAGCTTATCCGCATATTCATTTTAAACTTTATTCGGACGATAAACTTCTTTTTGAATCGGTTAAACATCCGGACAGACTAAATTCAATACTTGATATTTACGGTCATTCGATTGGCAAGGATTTAATAACCGTGAAAGATTCGTTTCAGGATATGCGTGTCGAGGCGTATCTCGGTTCTCCCAATATTTCCAGAAAATCAAGGGACAGACAAAAGATATTCGTGAACAACCGGTTCATACGAAATTCCTCAATATCCGCCGCCGCCTATAACGCTTACAAAACGCTTCTTACGATAGGAGAACATCCGGTATTCATTATTTTTTTAGATATTTCACCGGAAAGCGTGGACGTAAATATTCATCCCGCAAAAAGCGAAGTAAGATTTACCGATAATCAGCGCGTAATGTTTAATATGGAAAATATATTAAAAAAAGGACTAATGAAAAGTCCGTTTTCAGCTCCGCGCGTTAATCTTAAATCTTACACGGTTTCGGAATTGACTGGAAACGCGAACTATAAACGGGAATCTGAATCCGGAGGCATAAACAATTCTGGTTATTCCGAGAATAAAGAATTAATTATAAATAAAAAAATAACGGAAGCGGAAAATCAAGAATTGGGATTGATTAAAACGGGAATAAATACGGCATTATCCGGGAATATTGAAAAATCGAACTGCATTGGAAAGGAATTTTCCGGCGGCTCGGAGTTAAACGGTATTCCTGCGAATTTCGTTTCAGGACAGATTCCGAATTATAAAATAATCGGACAATCCGCAAATTTATATATAATTATTGAAACCGACGCCGGATTAAAAATAATCGATCAGCACGCGGCTCATGAAAGAATCTTATATAATAAATTTATGGAAGCCGTTAAAAACAAAGAATCGGTCGAAGCCCAGCTTCTTTTGATGCCTTTAAACGTCGAGGTTACTCAAGCTGAAAAAATTGTAATGCGGGAATGGCTGCCTGTTTTAAATAAGCTTGGTTTTGAGATGGAAGAATTCGGCGCGAATTCTTTTTTGATAAGGAGTATGCCTGTGTTTTCCGGCATAAGGGCCGACGATAAAAGAATTCTGCTTGATTTAATCGACGATATTATTTCTTTTGGCAAATTAAAAAATTTCGACGAGATGATTCGTCATATAATCGCGACAATGGCTTGCCGAGCCGCGATAAAAGCGGGCTGCAGATTAATGCCCTCCGAAATGAAAGATATAACTGAAAAAATATTGACCGACAATACGCTGGCGTCTTGTCCGCACGGCAGACCCACTTCAATTGATATTACTTTTGACGAATTGGAAAAAAGTTTTAAACGAAAAAAATAATCCGCAGACGGAGTCGTTATGAAAAACACAATAATTTATCCCGGAACTTTTGACCCTATAACTTTCGGGCATATTGATATTATAGAAAGGGCTTCCAATATGTTTGAAAAAGTATTGGTCGGAATAATCAAACATCCGGTTAAATCCAATTTTATGTTTTCGATAGAAGAACGTATAGAATTCGTGAAAAAATCCGCCGCGAAATTTTCCAATGTGGAAGTCGAACCGTTCGAGGGTTTGCTGATACATTACGCCAGACGAAAAAATATAAGACTTGTATTGAGAGGTTTGAGAGCCATAACTGATTTTGAATACGAATTTCAGATGGCGCTCACCAACAAAAAACTCGATAACGAAATTGAAACTATATTTATGATGACGAATCAGAATTATTCGTATTTAAGTTCGAGTATGGTGAAAGAAATAGCGAAATATAAAGGCGATATATCGGGATTTGTTCCTGATTTCATAGTTGAAAAATTTAACGCGGATAATACATTAGAAGTAAAATGAAGTAGCGATTCCAATTGGAATCGCTTAAGCGGTTTCTTTGAAACCAAGCAGTTTCTTTGAAACCGCCCTTTTCTAAAACATATATGCCCGCTTGTTAAAACTTTTAAAAACCTGAAAACTGCCAAGTAAAAAATAATGCTTTTAAAAAAAGCACGCAAAATCAATCTTTTTTTAAGCAATTTTTCTATATTCTAATGCAGTTTTCAGGTCAAAGTTCCAGGTCTTTAACTTTTTTTTGCATCTCTTTAAAACGTTCTTTTTCTTCTTTCTTCAATCTGATTTCGTTGATGTCGGATTCTGAAATCGGGGGATACACGGGAATTCTGAGATTGATTGAAGCTATAAGGGAAGAACCGCCTTTGTATTTGATTCCTTCGCCGGCATACCCTCCGGTAGTCATATAAGTCAGAGCGAGAGTAGGAACGAATTTTTTAATTCTGAAATTAACTATAAGCGGATTCTGTTTTCCGTCGAGCGGTTTTAATATTTCAAAATACATTCTGAATTTATTCAAATTCAAATCTATGCCCGTAAAAATTATGTTTGCTTCTTCGGGATAATAGTATTGAGCCATATTGCTGAACATTTTGGAATAATTGCCGAAAATATAACCGCATACTACGCGCGTGTTATCGTTTATCAAAGTTTTTCCGAAACTTGCGAATACGCCGTAAGCGCTTGACGGTCTGGAAAAATCCTTGTAATCTATTTCAGAACTCATCTGATTGCCGAGGTCGATTGCGAGGGTATATAAAGCCCCTGCGGCAATAGCCGGAATTTTCGGTTTTTCCTGATTTATCGTATATTTTGCGCTTAGCGAAACAAACGACATTAGAACCGGATTTGTATATTCTTGTTTGCCTGAACCTTTTCGCGTTCCCGTGATTTCTCCGATAACGTTGAAAAGATTAAAATCCGCGCTTATTCCTTTTGTTTTATCCTGTTTGAAAGGAGTCGGCGCCAGAATAATCGCGGTAATATTATTGTCAAGTTCGTTTTCTTTTTCTCCGAGTTTATCCGCGTCAATCATTGAAACCGAAGAACTTGCGCCTAAACCGAAGAGTATATGAGGGGAAAAAAATACGCCTAAAACTAAAATAACAATATTCAAAAATATTTTTTTCATTTATTTAAATCTTCCTGTTTTTTTCCAAATATCATTCTGCCCGCGGATGTTTGTATCGCGCTTGTTACAACCGCTTTTACGATTTGATTAATTTGACGGTTGGCGTTGTCGATTACAACCATTGTTCCGTCGTTAAGATAGCCGATGCCCTGATTATGCTCTTTTCCCTCTTTTATAATCAGGATTTCTATCAGTTCGCCCGGCAGCATTACGGGTTTCAAAGCGTTTGCGAGGTCATTAATATTCAAAACCTGAATCGATTGGAGTTCCGCGACTTTATTCAGATTATAATCGTTAGTGATTAAAGGAGAATTCAATTCTTTTGACAAAGCGATAAGTTTTTCGTCGGTTTCCGAAATTTCAGGAAAATCAATATTCACGATTTTCAGTTTTATTTTCGGGTTGGATTGAATTTTATTAAGAATATCAAGACCGCGCCTGCCGCGGTTGCGTTTCAGATTATCGTGCGAATCAGATATTGTCTGAAGTTCTTTTAAAATAAACTTGGGTATGACGATTATGCCATCGATGAAACTTAGATTTAAAATATCGAGGATTCTGCCGTCTATAATAACGCTCGTATCGAGTATTTTAAAACTTTCGGAACGTTTTAATGAAATATCAGAATTTGATCTGATAAAAAAATAATATTTTATAAAAATCCAAATAATAAAAATTGAAGAGATGACGCCGGCAGCCGCATAAAATTTATTTCTCAGTATATTGAGTTTTGAATGAAGAAAAATAATTCTGTGAAGAAATAAAGACTGACCGAAATATATAATCAGAATAGCCGCCAATATAATTGAAACAAGTTTTACAGCGTCTTCAAGTTTTAATTTGAAAATTAAATTCAAACTTACAATGAAAATCGCGGACAATCCTATTGAGAAAACAAGCAGATAAGGATTTTTGAATATAATATTTAAAATTATATTCGCCGCGATTAAAATTGTCCAAAAAAAAATATCAGTTTTCTTCAACTTCTTCCTCGATATTTTCTTCAACCAGTCCCAAAAATTCAATATCTTTTTCCGTTAAACTGAAATTCTTTTTCAATACTTTCTCAAGTTGTTTTTCAGATTCCTTATAATCGATTCCTTTTATTAAAGCAAGCTCTCCGCAAATCAGGGATTTAAAATTAAGATATAATTTTTTTTCGTTCGCATTTAATTGACCGTGAGCTCTTCTGCGGTAGATAAGTTTGCTCATCCATTCGGCGCATTTCACTATATTAGACGATTTAATGATTGAATTTAAATCGTTGATAATTTTCGCCATATCGTCGTCTTCCATTTTAATCGGGTCTTTTTTCAGAATATTAAGGGCTTTGCTTAATTGTTTATCCGATGATATGTTTCTGATTCCGTTAGCTTCAATCATATCAACCGGAATTAATAATTCCATATTCGAATGAATTAATTGAATTTTGACGAATTCCTGATTTGCTTTATCGATTTTTTCTTTTAAAATTTCTACTACAGTTCCCGCTCCGTATAACGGACAAACAATTTTATTCCCTACTTTATACATAAAATAACTCCTCTAAAATCTCAAAATTTATAAAAAAATTATTATAAAAAACCGCTTATAAATTATATTATAATATGAAAACAAATAATTTCAACAAAAAAATTAAAAAAATTAAAAAAAAAATTAAAGTTTTCCTTTTTTTTGCCGATATATATAAATGATATAGGATAAAAATCCGGTTTTAGGATAGTTTTGTCCAATTTTGACGGAAAATTTGATTTTTAGATATATTTTATAAAAACGAATTTTTTTTAGTAATAAAAAATTCAGATTAAACGGATTTAATTAAGTTTCCACGGACGGAAAATATGTTAGTAACAACAAATTTAGGCGCGTATCAGGCGTTAAGGTATTTTAACAACACGAGTAATGTTGTTTCAAAGACCATTCGGCGGCTATCATCCGGAGTGCGGATAAATTCAGCTTCGGACGACTGCGCCGGCTTGAGCGTTTCTGAAAAATTCAAGGCGGACCTGCTTGGGATGAAGCAGGCTTTACGAAATGTTCAAGAAGGCATTTCAATATTACAGACAGCCGACGATTCGTATATTCAAGTTCAGAATACTTTAAACAAAATGAAAGTTCTGGCGATTCAGTCGGCTAACGACACGCTTTCTTCAGACGAGCGATTGGCTTTGGATAACGAGTTGTTTCAATATAAAGTCGAGTTAGACAGGATATTCAGAAGAACCACGTCTGGAAATAATCAGCATATATTCGGAGAGCCTGAAACCGGTTGGGTTGACAAAACAAGCTCTGAAATCCCTTCCACTTACAGTTCAACCCAAACTTTTACGGACGGTTATTCTCAAACGTATTCGGTAGGGTCAATGCTTACTACGGCTCAGTTACGGGCGGCAAACGCTTCTAACATACTTGGAACCCATCAGGTTATAGATACGGGAACCTCGCAAACGGTTTTTACCGAGAGCTCCGGACAAACTGAAACATTTCAGACTGGGAAGACCGATTCGTTTTCAGTTAGCGCAACCACTCAGACAAAATCTGTGGGAGTAACCGAAGTTACTTATACGCCAGGGACAACCGATACGTTTAACCGCGGATTAGTAAATTCTTTTACCGCAGGCGTTACTCAATCGTGGACGCGCGGAACCCATGAAACAAAATATATTGACGGCGCTATGAATATTAATCTTACCGCTTCGCCCGATACGGCTTCTGTAATAGTAAAAAAAATAACGCTTGCGGGCAGCGAAACCCTTTCGGAAGGTTCGGATTATTCAATCGGCGGAGCGGGAAATCAGACTATAAATTTTTTTGGATTGGGAATAAATACCGGAGACGAGATTTACGTCGAATACGTTCAGGCAAATGGCAGTAAGTTTGATTTGGGAGAATACGCGGAAACGGATTCGGTCGTAGTTAAAGTATCGTCGTTGAATGGAGGCGCCGCGCTAACGGAGGGAGTTCATTATCAAATAGTTGATACCGGAAGCGGCAATCGGATAGAACTGCTTGACCCCGCGCCTGCCGGACCCGGAAACGGCAATTATACCCTTGTCGGAGATAATAACGAGAATCATCATAATATCACAGTTCAATATATAAAAGAAGATGAAAACCAGTTTGTGATTTCAGGCGCGGCGGGCGGCGACAGAATACTGGATTACGGCGACGGAGTAACCGGAGAAATAGTTAAAACGGTTTCGTCTATTGAAACAGTCGGCGCAGGAACAATCGCGGCTGGAACTACTCTTGTCAAAGGAACTCATTATGATTTGATAGACGACGGTTTCGGAAATTATACAGGTATTGAATTAATAGGGAATTACAGGTTGAAAGGAAATAAAAACGGCGCCGCGGGAACCAGTCAGCAATCTTTGAAAATCGAATATGTGAGAACCGGAGATAACGTAATCGCTTTAACAGATACGCTTTTAGATTATGCCGGAACATCGACAGGTTCTGAAAAAGTCGTATTTAACGGCGCGGCATTAACCCGCGATACTCATTATACGGTAGCCGGAAATGTCATAACTTTATTGTCGGCTTCAAATTTTAAAGGGTCGAACAATGCGGCGAACAATCATAGTTTCAATATTAAATATTTAACCGACGCTTCGCAAAATACCATAGCTCTTACAAACGAACCGGCAAGCGAATCCGTGATGCAAGTCAGAGTGAACGGAGTTTTATACGCGGACAACCGTTTTACGCTTGACCAGGGAGCGACTGTGGGAACCGTTGAAGGAGATGAAACTCTAACCTTCGACGATCCGTATAAATTGCGCGGCGGCGACAGCGTTACGATTACCTATATGACGGAAGACCCGTGCGTTTGGAATATAACTGAAGCCGACGCAATATTGAGCGGAACCGAGAAAGTAAGAATAGACGGCGTTTTAAAAACCGCTGGCGTGGATTATGCGTTGACTTCGGCTGCCGGCGCGAATCAAATAACTTTTACTGCGGGACTTATTAAAAAAACTTCGAGTTTAAGCGTTCAGTATTTAACTACTGCGGAAAACTCCTTTACGCTTTCTCAGAATCCGCTCGACTATTATACCGGAGCCGGGGTTGACGAGGATAAACAATGCGGCTCGGAAATAGTGAAAGTGAACGGCGTGATAAAAACCGCGGTTACCGATTATACGATTGACGGGAACGCTATTAATTTTCTTTACAATTTATCGGCGGGAGACGCTATTTCTGTAGAATACGCGTATAAGAATCAATTCAATTGTTTGTTGGGAACTCCGCTTGATTATTTTGGAGCCGACAACGAAATATGCGGTTCGGAAATAGTAAAAATCGGAGGCGTGGAATTGACCGCGGGCGGCGCAAACGATTATACTATCGACGGAACAACATTGGATTTATCGAATTATACGATAGTTGGAAATAAAAGCGTTTCAGTGGAATATGCGGATAACGACACCTTTACTTTGCGCGACGAAGGCGGAAATCCGACAACTCCTTTTCTTGACAGTCTTGAAATTTATGTCGGTTCTGACCCGGTAAAGAAATCTGAAGGAACGGCTGCGGGCGACTGGTGGAATTTTAATCCGAATCCGCCGGGAGTCGAAACATCGCAAATTCAGTTTAATCCGGCCGACGGCGTCACAAACGGATTGAGAGGTAAAAACAATATTGAAGCGCGATTTATAAAAGTCGCTACGCCGTTGACTGTAAATCTAAATAACGACGCTTTAAATTATTCAATTAATTCGGCGGACGGTCCGTTATACGGTTCGGCTTTAGTTTATCTTGATAAAAATCATAATGGAACTGCGGACGCCGGAGACGAATTGCTTCAGGAAAATGCGATAGAAGATAACGGTATAGACTGCTATTGGTTTACAGCGGCAAATCAGATAAAACTGAGCGAAAACCTTCAATCGAAACTCGTGGGCAACGTGGATATTATAGTCGATTACGCTTATGATAACGGAACCGCTCAATCGGATATTTTAACTTTGCCAGCCGTTCCGATGAATTATACTCCGGCTGCGGGTTCGGAAAAAATTTACGTAAAAGATCAGGATACTAACGGCGACGGTTTTGTAACAGCCGCCGATGCGGACGAAGGATGGCGGCTGTTGACGCGTTCGGAAGACGGAGGCGCCACGGGCGATTATATATTAAACGGAAATCAAGTTCAATTTGTGAACGACGGAAGATTCGCGGGAAATCCGGACGTCTACGTTCAATATATTACTGACAACCAAAACTTATTTACGACTTCAAAAAAGTTTTTGGATTATACCGACGGATTGAACGGTTCTGAAATAGTTACGGTTGACGGAGTTCAATTATCTCAAGCGGCGGGCAATTACGCTATTTCGGAAAGTTCGGCTGGCGCCGGATACGATCAGGTAACGCTTCAAGGATTAAATAGATTGATAGGAATGCGCGATACCGCGGGAACCCTTAAACCTACGGACGACGTTCAGCATACTATAAAAATAGCGTATGATACGAAGGCGACTTTTTCTTTAGTAGAGCTTCCTTTTACTGTTAATAATTATATCGGCTGGATAA
>DAINAU010000016.1:0-34974 GCA_036733285.1 bacterium | reverse complement strand
GTTGCAACAAGTTGCAAAGAGCGTCGAATTTCACATAGCCGTTGTGAAATCAACGATTAATAAAAAAATATGAAAACGACCCCGTTAAGAGTCGAATTTCAAGACAGCATTAAATTCAATTTTCAAGTTTTTAATACCGCAGATTATTTTGCGCTCCGCGCGCAGGCTACCTGCGGTTACTTGAAATTCAACCGCGTTCGCGGTTGAAGATTAGTAAAATTAAATCGTATTTTCTTTAGAAAACTAAAAAATTTGTTTTCTTTTTTTTACTGACCGTTTCGTCTGATTGTTAAGTGGAAAAGTGGAACTTTTTGTAAGCGCGCTCAAAATCAGGTCGAGGGTAGGCTGATACGTTTGTATATTTTTGCGGGGGCTTCCCAATAAGTTTACGGGGAAGCAAAAAAAGCAGTTATTATGAAATAAGTTTTTGTTACTTTTTAGTTTGTTCATAAAAACACAGTAAAAAATGCTGTTACAAATCATTTTTTAATACTTCAAAGCATTTATAAATGCGTCAAAGCGCGGAACCGAAGTTCCTTTGCTACATTTTCGCCGCATTTTTTATTGTTTACAAAACATATATAATATAAATACTATAAAAAAACAAGGAGAAAAAGCATTGAAAACAAAAGCGCATCAACAGAACCTTTAACGACTGACGCTCGCGCCGAAGCGATACGTCAGTGATCAGTCGCCATTTGCTTTGAATCCTAAAATTTCTTGTCACAATACTAAAACGGGCATGATTTGTGTAATTTAAATAAGTGAACGCGCCAAGCTCCGGCATCCCGCTAATTCATAGAACCAATAATAACCTAATGGAAAATAAGGGGATAAAAAAAAACATAAAAAACAACTTGACAAAACAGGAAAAAGGGGATATATTGGAAATATAGGAAGGAAATTTTGGCGTAGTTTGCGGGGGTTTAAAAAATGATTATTATTTTATTAATAGATTTTATAAAAAATAATTTGCTGAAAAATACAAATAATTTAAAAAAAAAATCTAAATATAAGATTTTTCAGAATGTTGATTTTTAAGATGAACTGTTCAATACTGTTTTCCCTTGTTTTCAGCGATTTTTCAAAATCCAATCGCAGTTTTGGGGTTAATACCTTTTCATTTTTTATCTTTTCGCGTTTAGTTCGAATTGAAAATTAAAACGATGAAAAAAATTGTATTGATAACCGGAGCAAGTTCCGGAATAGGTTTCTCGTTTTCAGAATCGGCGCTAAAACAAAATTATACCGTAATAAATTTATCAAGAACAGCCGAAAGTTCGTTTTTAAAAAAAATTAAATCGTATTATGCGAAAAATACGGATATAACCCGCGTTGATCAAATCATTGAAGCTAAAAAATGGATTGTTGAAACTCTTAAGATAAAAAAAATCGACGTTTTAGTCAACTGCGCCGGAACCGGTTACGAAAAAGGATTGACTGCAATTTCTGAAAACGATTATGATAAAATTTTTAATCTGAATGTTAAGGGTTTAATTTTTACCACCAAAATCTTTCTCCCTGTTATAAGAAAAAAATCGGGAATAATATGCAACGTATCTTCAATCGCCGGCATAAAAGGATTTTCAGGGTGGTCGTTATACTGCGCAAGCAAATATGCGGTAGAAGGTTTTAGTTCGAGCATTAGAAACGAATTACGCAAATCCGGCGTAAGAGTTGCTGTCGTGAAACCGGGTTCAGTAGATACGCCGTTTTACAAACATCTCCCAAAATCAGTAAAAAAAGATTTTATTAAACCCGAAACGATTGCCGGTATAATTTTACAAATTATCGAAATGCCGGCAGAGGCGTGCGCGGAAGATATTTTTATAAATAATTCCGTCGGCGATTTGTGATTCAAAAATGTTTGAAAAAAACAGTTATTTTGATCTTGCAATTATAGGCGCGGGTCCAGCCGGATTATTTGCCGGAATAAGTTGTTCCAATCCGGATTTCAAAGTTTTGATTTTGGAAAAAAACGAGTCGCCTGCGAAAAAACTTCTTTTAACCGGTTCCGGCAGATGCAATATAACTCATACGGGGACCATAGACGATTTCTTAAAAAAATACGGATTAAATTCTCTTTTTTTAAAACCTGTTTTTCAAAATTTTTTCAATCAAAATTTAATTGATTTTTTTAAATCCAGCGGGCTTAATATAATTTACGACGCAGAGGGCAGATGTTTTCCGGTTACTTTTAAAGCCGGCGATGTTTTAAATATTTTGTTAAAAGAATCAAGAAAAAAAAATATTGAAATCAAATATAATTCTGAGGTTATAAAAAGCGAAGAAGCCGATATAACCGGTTTTAAAAAATCGAGAAAAACAAATTTATCAAGCGCAGAAAACAAAGGTTTCAAAATTATTTCAAAAGATGGAACCGGGTTTTATTCGGAATATTTATTGATAGCTGCCGGCGGAGCGTCATATTGCAACGAGGCGGCGGAAAACCGCGGGGGATATGTTTTAGCGAGGAATTTCGGACATACAATAAAAAATCCCGAATCAGGACTTGCCAGAATTTTACTTTTTGACAATGAAATAAATTGTTTGCCCGGAACTTCCTTTTCCAACGTTGAAATAAGTTTATATAAAAACAATAAAAAATACGCTTATACCGCAGGTGAAATGATTATAACGCACAACGGATTATCAGGACCGGCAGTATTGAATTTATCGAGATATGCGGCTCATAACGATATCTTGAGTATCTCTTTTATAAAGCGCGAAGACGGCTTGGAAAAGAAATATTTATCTTCATTTATTCACAACCATTCGGCTGAACCAATAAAAAAAACCTTGAAAAATTTTAATTTAACCAATAAATTTATAGACTTTTTATTAGAAATTTCTAAAATATCCGGCAATCCGATTTGTGGAAATATCGGTAAAACGAATAAGAATCTTTTAATAAATAATTTGACCGGATATAACGTAAAAATAAAAGGCAAAGCAAAGTTGAACGAAGCGATGGTTACGGTTGGAGGCGTTTCAATTAAAGAAATAAACAATAAAACAATGGAATCAAAAATCAAAAAAAAATTATATTTTGCCGGAGAGATTATGGATATTGACGGCGACACCGGAGGATATAATTTGCAGGCGGCGTTTTCAACCGGGTTTCTTGCCGGAACTTCAATCTTAAAAAATTGCGCTAATACGCTGTAATTTATATAGGTTTCAAAGCGCTTCAAAAAATATTCTTGCCGTAAATGCAAGAAATTTATTGATAAGATTTTAATGCGTTTTTAGGGTTAACCCGGACAATGCATTTGATGTAAAGTGAAGTTTTTCAAAACATAGATGTATTATTGCGATTTAAATATAAAATCGCAATTTATGTTAAAACTTCTAAAAACCCGAAAACTTTTCGGCATATTTTTAAGATTTTGAAAAATTGTCTAAAACAAGTATTCTATGCTGTCCGGACAATTTTTCAAAATCTTTTTGCAGTTTTCGGGGTTAATTATTGCGGAGGGAAAAAAATATGGGAACCAATATAAAAATCGGCAAATTGCCGAAAGCGTTCGGTCCGTATTCAGTAGTTTCTGCTGTTGACAATTTATTGTTTGTATCGGGGCAGTTTCCGGTTGATATTGAAACTAATCAAATGATAGAACCGGATATTGAAAAACAAACCCATTGCATATTGACAAACATAAAAAATTTCATATATGATAACGGATTAAATATGAAATCAGTTGTAAAAACAACGGTTTATTTGAAAAACATCGACGATTTTCCAAAAATGAACGACATTTATTCGAATTATTTTGAAATTCCGTATCCAGCCAGAGCTGTAATAGAGGCAAGCAGACTTCCGAAGGATTCCCTGATAGAAATCGAATGCGTTATAAAAAAATGATTTTAAAAATTTGATTTAGAGAAAAAAAAAGAGTAGAGATTATCGTTTGATAGTCTCTACTCCTGAAGGATAAAAGGGTATAATGGTATTATAAAGACCCTAATTTATATTATAAATTCAGCAATCTGTTCGGCCACTTTTTCAGTAACCTGTTGTGAAAAATAATATCCGTCCGCAAGTTTTTGTTTAGCGTCCGCCACTTTTTCATGACGAATGCTGTTTTTAGCCGCTATTTTATTGACAAGTTTGGATAATTCCAGAGCTTCTTTAGCTTTTGGAGATATATCAACTTCGTCTTTTCTTTCGGTTTCGTATGCGTTAGAATATTCTTTTACTTTCTTAATGTTCTGGGATAATTGAACGGATTGAACCGAGTTAATTTTTTCTATTGACATATCCCATCACCTCGCTTTTCAAATTTCGTTTTTGTTTAATTGTTTCGTTGTATTTGATATATATATCGGCAAAAATTTGAAAAACTTTAATTAATTTTTCATTTTTTTTCATTTTTTTTTTATTTTATGCGTAAAGCGGCTAAAAATGCGTCTTTTGGAATAGAAACATTGCCTATTTGTTTCATTTTTTTCTTACCTTCCTTCTGTCTTTCAAGAAGTTTGCGTTTTCTGGTAATATCGCCGCCATAGCAGCGGGATGTAACGTCCTTCCTAAACGCTTTAATTGTTTCGCGGGCAATAATTCTTGAACCAATAGCGGCTTGTATAGGTATAGAGAATTGTTGTCTTGGGATTAATTCTTTTAATTTTTCCACGACGTTTTTACCTTTTTCATAAGCTTTATCCTTATGAACTATAATGGAAAGAGCGTCGACATTTTCATTATTTATTAAAATTCCGAGTTTAACGAGGTCTGAAACCTTATAATCGGATAATTCATAATCAAATGAACCATAACCTTTAGTTACAGATTTAAGTCTGTCATAAAAGTCAATTATTATTTCTCCAAGCGGAAGTTGGTAATTTAAAATTACTTTAGTGGTTCCGATATATTCCATTTTTCCAAAAATTGCGCGGTATTCTTCGCAAAGTTTCATAACATTTCCCACGTATTCTTCAAGAACAATAATCGAACCTTTGACGTAAGGTTCGTAGATTCGTTCGTATTTAGAGGGGTCAGGCAATTTATAAGCCGAATCTATTTCAATAAGTTCGTTTTCGTTAGTTTCAATTTTGTAAAGAACTCCCGGAGTAGTCATAACAATAGACATATCAAATTCTCTGTGAAGACGTTCCGCTATAATTTCAAGATGGAGAAGACCGAGAAATCCGCATTTGAACCCGAATCCGAGAGCGGCTGAAGTTTCCGGAACGTAAGTAAAAGCCGAGTCGTTCAATTGAAGTTTAGCGAGGGAATCTCTAAGAAGTTCGAAATCGTCCGCGTTAATAGGATAAAATCCGCAAAAAACAACGGGTCTTATTTCTTTGAAACCGGGAAGAGCTTTAATACAGGGAACCGCCGCTTCAGTTAACGTATCGCCGATTTTTACTTCGTGAAGATATTTAATTCCTGCAATGCAATAACCGACTTCGCCTTCGTTCAAAGAATCTACCGGTTTCATATCAGGCGACATTATACCGACTTCAGTAACCGTATAAATTGAAGCCGTGGCCAATAATTTAACCTTCATTCCTTTTTTCAGAACGCCGCTTTTTAAGCGAATATTCAAAATAACTCCCTGATAAGAATCATAATGAGAATCGAAAATAAGGCATTTTAGGGAATTTTTTTCTTCGTCGATTTTTGGAGCCGGAATTTTTTCAATAATCAAGTCAAGGATTTTTTCCACGTTTTCGCCGGTTTTCGCGCTTATTCCGACTACGTTGTCGATTTCCAGACCGAGTTCAATTAATTGATTGATGGTTTTATCGACGTCTGAGTTGACCATATCGATTTTATTGATAACCGGCAGGATTTCAAGATTATTGTCAAGCGCCAGATATAAATTGGCGATAGTTTGCGCTTCAACGCCTTGAGTAGCGTCCACAACAAGCAAAGCCCCTTCGCAAGCGGCGAGACTTCTTGAAACCTCGTAAGTGAAATCAACGTGTCCTGGCGTATCGATTAAATTTAATTGATAACCTTTATAATTCATACGGACGCTTTTGGCTTTGATGGTAATTCCCCGTTCGCGTTCGAGTTCCATAGCGTCAAGAATCTGTTCTCTCATTTTTCGTCTTTCAACGGTTTGAGTCAATTCGAGTAGTCTGTCAGCAAGCGTTGATTTTCCGTGGTCGATATGAGCTATAATGCAGAAATTTCTGATTTTAGTATAATCCATAATAGTTATAATCCAAAAATAAATAAAAGATTCCGGTTGCTATCAGCGCATATTTTTTTTAAACCGATAAAACGGTTATTTTATTTATAGAATCTATAAATCGCTAATTTTTCAATCTTTTTAACGGTTTTATTATCGGCTGAATAGAACAAATTCCGATACATAATATTTATTAATACATTAAAGTCAAGATTTTTTTATCTTGCTATTTTTTTTATTACGAGTATAATTTAACGTTTAAATTTAAATAAAATAAATAAGGTTATAAAAACATTCTGGTCATAAATCCGGACGGATATTATTTCAAGGAAGTTTTATCGCGCTTAGGAGAGTAAAATCTGCAATGAAAGATTCATCAAAAAACCTGGCTTTTTGGTTGCTTTTAGGATTAGTTATAGCCTCGCTCGTAATGTCGTTTAATCAGCAGCCGGAAGAAAAAAAAATAAAGGAGCTAAGCTATTCCGAATTCAACGGGCTGTTGGAAAAGCATCATTTATCGATAGAAAATAAAGTTGACGATTCTAACAAAATTACCATAACCGAAGTAACGATACAGGAAAAAGTTCTTGTCGGCGAATATAAGGACATAACCGGATTTCATAAATTTAAATGCGTTATACCGCAGATTGATTACAAATTCATAGAAGAGTTATCAAATAAAAATATAAAAATAGTTAAATATCAGCATCAGGAAGAAGCTGGATTCTGGAGCAATTTTTTATTCAGCTGGGGACCGATGCTTCTGTTTATTTTATTTTTATGGTTTGTTTTTTACAGGAATATCATCGGCGGCGGCAAAGGAGCGTTTTCATTCGGCAAAAGCAGAGCAAAACTTTTTATAAGCAATCTTCCAAAGGTGACGTTTTCCGACGTTGCCGGATGCGAAGAGGCAAAAAAAGAGCTTGAAGAAATAATAGATTTTCTAAAAGACCCGAAAAAGTTTCAACGACTCGGAGGCAGAATACCGAAAGGCGTATTGGTAGTAGGACCTCCCGGGACTGGAAAAACATTGCTTGCAAGAGCCGTTGCAGGCGAAGCCGGAGTTCCGTTTTTAAGCATATCCGGTTCGGATTTCGTAGAGATGTTTGTGGGCGTAGGCGCGAGCCGCGTCAGAGATTTATTTGAACAAGGGAAAAAGCACGCTCCCTGCATAATTTTTATAGATGAAATAGACGCGGTTGGAAGACAACGCGGAGCCGGACTCGGCGGCGGGCATGATGAAAGAGAACAGACATTGAACGCGCTGCTTGTCGAAATGGACGGATTTGAAACGAACGAAGGAGTAATATTGATAGCCGCCACAAACAGACCCGACGTTCTGGATCCGGCGTTGTTGAGACCCGGCAGATTTGATAGAAACGTTATAGTGGATAATCCCGATTTAAAAGGAAGAGTTGGAATTTTAAAGGTTCATTCAAAAAAGATTCCGCTTGACATAAATATCGACCTTGAAGTAATCGCGCGAGGCTGTCCGGGATTCTCGGGCGCGGATCTTGAAAATTTAATGAACGAGGCGGCTCTGCTTGCGGCGCGTAAGAATCTCGACGTTGTAACAATGTCCGAACTTGAAGACGCAAAAGACAAAGTTATTATGGGTCCGGCGCGCAGAAGTCTTGTTATAAAAGACAAAGAAAAAAAAGAAACGGCGTATCATGAAGCGGGACACGCGCTCGTCGCTGAAATGATACCCGGGACCGATCCTCTGCATAAGATAACGATAATACCGAGAGGCAGGGCGCTCGGAGCGACTATACAACTGCCCGAAGAAGAAAAACACAGTCATTCAAAGGAAATTCTTCTTGGAAAAATAGCGGTATTTATGGGAGGCAGAGCCGCTGAAAATCTTGTTTTTTCCGCGCCCACAACCGGAGCTGCTAATGATATTGAACGCGCCACGCTGCTTGCGAGAAAAATGGTTTGCGAATGGGGAATGAGCGAGAAAATAGGACCGGTTCAATTCGGGAAACGCGAGGAGCATCCGTTTCTCGGCAGAGAATTATCTTATCAGAAAGACCACAGCGAAAGCACCGGAATAGACCTTGATTCTGAAATAAAAAGAATTGTAACGGGACAATACGAGTTGGCGGAAAAAATATTGAGAGAGAACAGAACAACGCTTGATAAAATCGCGGAAATTCTTTTATTGAAAGAAACGATTGAGGGAGACGAGGTTAGAGCTCTTATACGCGGAGAAAATATCGACGCGATTAATTCGCATCAGGCGGAGAAGGAGAAAACCAACGGAATACCCATCGGAATGACTACGATCGACAATGCGACGACTTTCACTATAGCAGGAACAATGTTCAATTCTCTCGAATCTGCGTTAAGCGACGACGCTAAAAACGCGTTGATAAAAATTGGAAAAATCATAAAAGAAAAAATCGAAGCCGACCCGAAAAAATACGAGAAGAAGCAGCCGAGAATCGAGATACTCGGATATACCGACAGTTTGGGTTCGATTGACGCGAATAAAACATTATCCCAAAAAAGAGCCGATTCTGTTAAACAGTTTATTACCGGCGAATGCGGAATTAATTCTTCTCTTATAGCGGCGATAGGCAAAGGGGATTCCGAACCTATCGGAGATAACGCGACGGCAGAAGGCAGAGCGAAAAACAGGCGCATAAAAATATTGTTTATTGAACCCACTAAAGAAGAGCAAGCCGCTAAGGTTCTCGACGGGCTTGTGTCAAAAGTTAACGATAGAAAGAGGGAATAATTTTAATGATGGATTTGGAAAAAATTAAAAGCGGAGTTCGTCTTATTCTTGAAGGAATCGGCGAGGATTTGAACAGAGAAGGACTGCGCGGAACGCCTGACAGAGTGGCGAAAATGTATCAGGAAGTTTTCGGCGGTTTAAGAAAAAATCCCGGCGAGGTTATAAAAATATTCAGAGAGGAAAAATACGAAGAACTTGTTATGGTGAAAGACATACCTTTTTTTTCTTTCTGCGAGCACCATCTGCTTCCTTTCATCGGAACAGCCACAGTCGCTTATATTCCGAACGATTCGATAATAACCGGAATTAGCAAACTTGCCCGCGTTGTGGATATAATATCAAAACGTCCGCAACTGCAGGAACGGCTGACTACTCAAATCGCGAATACCTTGATGGACACGCTTAAACCCAAAGGAGTTCTGGTTATAATCGAAGCCGAACATTTGTGCATGACAATACGCGGGATAAAAAAACCCGGAACCGTAACCGCGACTTCCGCGTTAAGAGGAATATTCAGATCTGATTCAAGAACAAGAACCGAAGCTTTGGAATTATTGAGAAAAAAAATATGATAGCAAAATTAATAAATTTTAAAACAGAAGAAAACATAGTCAGGTATTTGTATTCTTTAAGCGTCGATCCCGCCGGAATAAACATAATGAAAGACAAATTGAGCGCTTATTCCATAGAAGTCAGAGGAATACGCGTTCCCGGCGCTCTCATATTAAAACAGGAATTGCTTTCGTTAGGCGGAGACCTTGCTATTCCTAAAGATTTTATAGTGTCGGAAAATATAGGCGCGACCGGAACCGCATTGATTTTCGCTACAAAAAAACAGCTTAACGCGCTTATAAAAAAAATACGCGTTCAACGTTTCGGTTTAGACCTGCTTTCAAAACAATTGGTCAAAATCATTTCTAAACAAGAAATATTCTGGAGATTTAAGAATTACAGTTTTAATTGTTCGGCAAATAATTATCATTTGACGGCAATAATAAATACTACTCCAGATTCGTTTTATGACGGCGGAAAACTTTATAACAACGTTGACGCCGTTTTGAAATTCGCTGAAAACAAAATAAAAGACGGAGCTGAAATATTCGACGTCGGAGGCGAGTCCACAAGACCCGGCTCGATTCCTGTTGACGAATCCGAAGAAATTAATAGAGCGGTTCCGGCGATAAAAGAATTAAAAAAGAATTTTCCTAATATTCCCGTTTCAATAGACACGGTAAAATTTAATACCGCGAAATCCGCGCTTGACGCGGGAGCGGATATAATAAACGATATATCAGGGCTTACATTTGAACCGCGTCTTGGCGAGCTTGCTTCCGAATATAAGGCGGGATTGATTTTAACGCATATGAAAGGAACGCCTGAAACTATGCAGATAAATCCGGATTACGAAAATCTAATGAACGAGATAATTGATTTCTTGTCGAATAGCATTGAAAAAGCCGGAAATTACGGGGTTTTAAAAGACTCGATACTAATCGACCCCGGAATAGGATTCGGTAAAACTGCGGAGCATAATCTTGAAATTATTTCAAGATTAAACGAATTTAAATTATTGGGAACCGGAATATTAATCGGGTTGAGCAACAAATCGTTATTCGGAAAAATTCTGAATCTTGAACTCGAAGACAGAATAGTTGCGACTGCCGCGGCTAATGCGTTAGCTTTCAAATCCGGCGCTTCCGTGTTCAGAGTTCACAATATAAAAGAAAACAAAACCGCTTTGGAATTTACGAAAAAAGTATCGGAAACGGTAATAAAAAATTAATTTTTAAGATACTATTATGAATTATTTTTTAGCTGCGCTTCCTAATCTGAACGATATAATCGATATATTGATTATTTCTTATGTTCTGTATAAAGTGTTTATTTTTATAAGGGGAACATACGCGGTTCAGGTTTTATTCGGATTGGGAGTAATCCTGATATTTTCATTGATAGCTGAAAAATTTCAGTTAAGAACTATAGCCTGGCTGTTGACGAATTTTGCGTCGATATGGGTTCTCACGTTTATAATATTATTTCAGGCTGAAATAAGAAAAGCTCTCGCGCGCATAGGCAACAACGAGATGTGGCAGAAATTTTTTCATGCGGACATAAGCGATTCGGGAAGAGAGATGCTTCTGAAAACCGCAGTCAGATTGTCAAAACTCAAGACTGGAGCTTTGATAGTGATTGAAAACTCCATTTCTTTAAAAGAATACGCAAAAACCGGCGTAGAACTAAATTCGGATATTTCAATAGAACTATTATCGACAATTTTTTTTAAAAACACGGCGCTTCACGACGGAGCGGTTATAATAAATTCAAATAAAATATTAGCGGCGGGATGCATTCTTCCGCTTTCCGACAATACCGGATTGAAAAAAACGTTTGGAACAAGACATAGAGCCGGACTTGGAATAGCCGAAGAAACCGACGCGTTTGTTATCATAGTATCGGAAGAAACCGGAAACATATCGGTTGCAATAAAGGGCAAACTTGTAAGCAATATAACCGAAGATTTTCTTCAGGAACTTATGACTACGCATATAGGTTAGAGGAGAAGATGTTGAAATTTAACATATTCGAGAATTGGCATTTAAAACTTCTTGCGGTTCTGATAGCTTTCTTATTGTGGTTTTACGTGGCGAGTCAGAAATCGGTTCAATACGATTATACTGCGGCATTGAAATATCAGAATATCCCTAAAAATCTCGTTTTGCTGAACGACGGCAATACGGTAAATTCCGTTAAGGTAGTGTTGCAGGGTCCGAAAAATATATCCAATTATTCCATTAAAAACCTTGAGATTCCCGTGAATTTAAATAATTCCGTATATGGAAAAAATAATATAAGAATTTTTACCGCAGGAATAAATCTGCCCGAGGGATTTAAACTTGTAGAAATAATTCCCGACGAAATCGCGGTTTTTTTAGATAAAAAAATTGAAAGAAAACTTACGGTTGTTCCCGAACTTTCAGGCGAACCCTCGGAAAATTATGAAATCGAAAATATAATAATAAATCCGGAACGCATAGCGGTTAAAGGTCCTGAAACTTTGTTGAAAACAATGAACGAGATAAAAACGGAGATTATAAATATAAACGGTCTGGCGAAATCAGTAATGCTTGAAACGCAGATAAATCAGCAGGATAATTCTATTCATATTATCGACCATTCAAAAATATTCGTAGATATACGAATAATTGAAAAAAGAGCGGAAAAAAAGATTCAGAACATAAAAATTGAAATTAACGATGAAAATCCGGGGAAATACCGAATCGACCCCGAATATATAACCGCAGTTATAAAAGGACCTAAATTAATGCTGGAAAATATCGACGGCGAAAACATTAGATGCAGAATAAATCCTAAAAACGCTGTGAACGGGAAAATTAAACCGTCTCTGGATTTGCCTGACAGGATAGAATTGTTATCCGTAAATCCCGGAGTTATTTCCGTTTTCGAAAAATAATTTCAGACATTTTTTTTGCTTTTCAGACATAATAATCAAACCGTTAAAACGGTTTCAACAAATTATAAAAAATTATCGGGGAAAAATATGAGCGCAAATCAAATTAAAAATAACGTTGAATATTATAATCAGCCGCAGGTAATGGATAGGATACTTGATTTTTATTACGGTTGGAAAAACGGAAAAAAAATTAATGGCTCAAAATATTGCGTTGGTTTTGGAGAATCTGAAATTTGGAAAGGGAATAAAAAAGGATTTTGGTCGGGTAAAAAGAACGAACATTTATTTGAAATGACAAAAGAAAAAGGGCTTGATATTTTTGCGTCGCTTTGGCGGGACGACGGAACAATGCTTGCCTTGGATATTGAATATTTCAATACTACGTTTCCAGGCGAAACCCATTCGCGGCCGGAACGGGTATTTTATAAAATTGAACCGGTTTATCATATCATAAAAAAAGTTTTTGAAGATTACGGAATAGATTTGCTTATAACGATGACAGGACAAGGTTATCATTTTACTTCGTTATGGCCGTTTGATAAAGAACATAATAAACTCGAAGAAATCGGGATACTCGAGGACACTGTAAAAAAACAATATAAGAACAGAAAAAACAGAACCGGCGGCGAGATACCGGAATTTGTCGGCAAAGGATTCAGCGGAGCTTGTCGTCTTTTACAGTTTTTAACGCATAAAGTGATTCGCGAGTGCGATAGAAGAAGAACTGACGGCGAAAAAATTGTTCCGGTAGTGTATTCGGATATTCCCGTAGGACATACCGGCAAGGGAATCTACGGCGACGGTCAGGAAGGAGTATCGCTTGATTTGACTTTATATTCCGACCCGATATACGCAAGAGATATTAGAATGCCGTTTTCGACTTATCAGAAACATAAAGTAATGAGATGGAAAGTCGGCGAACATCTGGCTCAGAATACTCCGATAGGAACCTGCATACCAAGACATTGGAAAAATATGGGATTTGAAATATCATTAAACGATTTATTTAATTTAAGACGCAGATTTGACTCCAAACATTTTGATTACGCGGCTGAATACGCAAAAAACGCGGACACTAAAATTCCGGATTCCTCCGAAGGATGGAAAAAAGCTATTGCGGATTATAAAAAATCAGTTTTATATAATTTTCATAAAACGTTCGATTCGAAATTTTATACTGAAAAAGATAATCCTGATTTTAACGTTAATGAAATAGCTTCCAAACTTCCTCCTTGTTATAGTTTTGCATTAAATAATCCTAACGATAATCTTTTCAAACCCGTGTATTTACAGGGTATTTGCAGGATTTTAGACAAAAACGGATGGCGCCCGAAAGACGTTGCTCAAATGATTTTTAATTTATATAAACCGCTTAGAGATTGGGATTTGTATAATGCGGAAAAACTCGCGAATTTCTGGGTTGAACTTTATACGGGAGCGGTATGGACAGGGGCAGACTCTAAATTCGATATGAATTGTTCGTCCCAGCAAGACAGAAATTTATGCTGGATAAAAGATTGCGGATTTAATCTGGCAAAGTATAGATAAAAAAATTGTCTTAAACTGAATTTACCTGATATGAAAAAAATATATAAAAAACAGCCCGATGTCTGGACGCATCCGGGCGGTAAAATGCTTTGCAAGGGAGCGGAAACTTTGACGGACGCAGAATTGATTTCGATATTGCTCGGCAGCGGCATCAAAGGCAAACCCGCGATAAAAATCGCCGAAGAATTACTGCATAGATTTGATTCTATAAGAGGTTTGGCTAATCAGTCCTTTGAAAAAGTTAAAGAAATAAAAGGGCTTGGAGAGCGGAAGATTATCAGATTAAACGCGGCTCTTGAACTTGCGCGAAGGATTGTTCATATTGTTTTTGAGGATTTGAATGAAAAGTAAATTTATCGACTCGTTTGATTTGACGCAAAAGAAAACCGAACGAACGAACAATCAGAAACTTGTTCAATGGATGAATAACATAATAGTAGAAAAAAATATCGGACTTGGTCTTGCCGAACAGGAAACTGCGGGTCAGGACAGAAAACAGCCGGATATTATTATATTTGATAAGCCGCAAAGCGCTAATGTAGTTTGCGTTATTGAATTAAAACAGCCATATTTTGATGTTTTTGATTATTATAATCTCAAACAGCCGGCATTCGAAAAAGCGATGCGGCGCAAATCAAAATATTTCGGTTGTTCAAATTTCAAACTTTTGATAATCTATAAAACTGAAGAAGTCGTCAAAAACAGTCCTGAAGAAAAACAGATAATCGGCAAATATATTTTATCCAAATTTGAAGACCCGAACCGTATCGAAGATACGCGTATAAAAAATTCGATAATAACTAATCTGACGCAGTTTCTGATTGATTTATGGGAGATAGTTTCCGGCGTTAAGGAAGAACCGAAAATTCCGCTTGACGAACTGTTGATTTTCCGGCTGCAGGAAAAAATAAAATTTTTCGCGCCTTTCTACATTAGAAGCATTGAAGAGAAAATCGGAGGCGATGCGGAATTCCGCAAAAAAGTCAAGGAATGGTTTAATGAGCAGTCGTGGAATTTTTCGTATGACGATTCCAATTACAGAATGCTCGCATTGCAGACGGCGTATTCGCTTGTTTTACGAATTTTATTTTATAATTGTCTCAAATCAAAATTTCCGCAGGATTTATCAACATTATCTGTTCCCGAAGATATCCCGAACGGTAAAATGTTTAAAAAATATTTACAAGTATTTTTTGACCAAGTATTGGAAATTGATTATGAACCGATATATTCGACAAATTTTATTGACGAGATTGCGTTTCCAAATGACAGATCTGTAATCGAGGGGTTGATTGAATTAATCGAACTATTAAAACGATATGATTTTTCAAGTATCGGTTATGACATAATCGGTCAAATATTTGAAAAACTTATACCCGCCGAAGAGCGGCATATACTCGGTCAGTTTTTTACTAAATCGGAAGTTGTGGATTTAATTTTAAGTTTTTGTATTCAATCGGAAAACGATGCGGTTTTTGACCCTGCGTGCGGCGCAAGCACTTTTCTTGTGCGAGCATACAAAAACAAACTTATGATGCAGCCGAATAAAGCGCATAATGAATTATTGAAAGAATTGTGGGGCGCTGATATAGCGCGGTTTCCGGCGCTGTTATCTACAATCAATCTTGCAATTCAAGATTTGAAATCAACGGAGAATTATCCGCAAATTCTGAATAAAGATTTTTTTGCGCTTGATTTGGCTGGCAATGACTCATTCAAGGAAACTTCGCGAAGGACAGATTTAAAAACTCTGGACAATAAAAAAATTATTATTCCGTATCCGAAAAATGTAGACTGCATTGTTGGCAATCCGCCTTATACGCGTCAGGAAGAAATTGCAGAGATGGTTGGCGGCGACGATAAATTTAAGAAAAAAATTATTGATACTGTTTTATTTGAAAACGGTAAGTTTACTGTTAATATTTTAAAACGAGCGGGCATATATATTTATTTTATATTACAGGGTTTGAAATATTTGAAAAACGGCGGACGGCTCGGATTCATTGTTCCGTCAGCGTGGCTGAATGTTGATTACGGCGTAGCGGTTCAAAAATATTTTCTCGATAAGTGTAAAATAATTTCCATAATCGGCTCAAAAGTTGAACGCTGGTTTGAAGACGCGGATGTTAATACGGTTATATTGATAATTGAAAAATGCGCAGGCGCTGAATTTGCTGAAGAACGCAATAATAATATTGTCAGATTTTTAAATTTCAAAAAACGGCTGTCGCAAATTTTTTCATTGAAAAACGATACTTTTGACGAAGAAATTAAACGCCTGCATTCTATAAAAAATATTGTCAAAGCCGTTAAATTCCATATTGACGATTATGAATGCGCGGATTATTCTATTAAAACTGTCAGTCAGAAAGAACTTATTGAACGTGGAACAGTTGACGAAAAATATATTGGCGCTAAATGGGAACGCTATTTAAATGATTTTGATTTGATTGATAATATTGAACGTAAGATTGAAGATAAAATTGTTCCGCTTGCTGAAAAAACGCTTGTCAGACGCGGCGTAACAACCGGCGCAAACGAATTTTTTTATCCGACCGAGAGCAATCTTGCGCGTTTCAATATTGAAAAAAAATATTTGCAGCCGATAGTTTTTTCATTAAAAGAAATCGATGGGTATATAGTTGACGGTTCAAAATTAAAAAAATATATTTTTTTCGCCGATAAACCTCTTAAAGAAATAAAAGATAAGAATGCAAAGCGTTATATAAAATGGGGCGAGGAGCAGAATTATCATAAGAGATCGTCCTGCGCGTCAAGAAAAATTTGGTATTCGCTCGCGAGCGAATGGAAAATCGCGCCGATATTATTTCCTTCAAAAATCGGCGAGCGTATGCCCGTTATTATGAACAGCGGTTTTTTGGAAGATAAGAAATTCTACGGGATTCTGCCGATTGATGAAAATGATACAGATATTTTGCTTGCATTATTAAATTGTTCGCTTACGCGGCTGCTTATAGAAACAAACTGCCGTCAGCTTACAGGCGCGCAGGCAATAGCCGATATTGATGTGAAAGTTGTTAAAGAAGTTAAGATTCTTGATTATACAAAATTGAAAAAAACTGAAAAATCCGCAATAATTAAAGCGTATAATAAACTTATTGAAACTGCCGCCGGAAATCTGATAGATGAATACGGAACAGATAACCCTGACGATTTTTCAATTGCAAAATTGAAAAAAGAGCGGTATGCGCTCGATAAAATCATTTTTGATATTCTCGGTTTTTCCGAAAATGAAATTACCGAAATTTATAAAAATATAATTGGTATCATTTCAAACAGAAAAATCAAATCCGCGAGCGTGGAAAAAAATGGAAACGGCTATCAGAACGGAATTAATTTGAATAAAATTATTGATACAGTATTGAATAATATTGATTTCAGTAAATTGAATGAAATATCTGCGCAGTTTAGCAGTTTAGCAATTGCTAAACTGCTAAACTGCCCGAAATACAATGAAAAAATTGAAATTGAAAAAGATTTGTTTGGCTGGCGCATCAAAACGGACGTCGAGAAAATTGATTGCGAAGATTTTGAAACCGCGGAATATCTAACGAATTGGGCGAAACTTGGGTTTGATAAAATTCCTGTTCCTAAGAATAAAAAAAATATGATTGATATAAGCAATATATTATCGGATATAATTAATGAATTTTATTCTGTTTACGACAGTTATACAGACGGTATAATTTCTCGAAAAATTTTGAATAAATTGCCGTCTATGTTTAGAAAAAGTATTTCGAAAGAATTGGTATAATCAAAAAAAATTGTTTTATAGTTTATGAAATATAAAAAACTGCAACAAACCGTAGTTATGCGAGCATCTGCAATTTTTTAAAATCCGGCCGCGTTTTTTGCGTTGAAATATTTTTTTATATGAAGATTCCATTTGTTTTGTTTTTTCAAGAGATGTTCGAGGATTTCTCTGACGGCTCCGGTTCCGCCGTTTTTTGAAGATATAAAATCCGCGGCTTTTAAAACGTCTTTTGAACAGTCTTTTACAGTCGCGGATATTCCAACTTTAAGCATTACCGGAATATCTATAACTTCGTCTCCGATATACATTATTTCATCGGTTGAAAAACCGGTTTTGTTTAAAATATCGTTCAACGCGTCTACCTTATTTTTTGAATTCTGATACAGGTATTTAATATTTAAATCTTTTGCCCGTCTTGATACGGTTTCAGATTCGCGCGCGGTGATTATTCCGAATTCTATTCCGCAAAGATTAGCTTCAATAATGCCGCGTCCGTCTTTGACGTTATATGTTTTGCTTTCGGTTCCGTCGGAGTGATAAGTAATCATACCGTTTGTTAAAACTCCGTCAACGTCTAAAAGAACGAGTTTGATTTTTTTCCAATTTAATTTTTTTTTCATAATGTTACATTAAAAATTTTATTATAGATTCGGCGATTATTCAAAACTCAACCGCTGTTTCCAGTTTATATTATTTCGAGAATTTTAATCTGAATATTGTTTTTATCGCCTTAAATATTTCCTGTTTGCTAATTTTGGAAGCGCCTTTTTCTCTGTCTGCGAATATAATCGGAGTTTCGCCGATTTTAAAATTATTTTGAGAACATCTGAAAATCATTTCAACCAGAAAAGAATATCCTTCCGACAAAATATCGTCAAGACAAACTTTTTCAAATACTATTTTTTTATAACCTCTATAACCTGCGGTGTTATCGTTGCTTTTCAATCCAAGCGTGAATTTTGCAAACAGATTAGCGGTTCCGCTTAATATTTTTCTATGAAGCCCCCAGTTAAGAGTTCCGCCGCCCGGAATATATCTTGAACCTATAACAATATCGTTATCTTTTAATTTTAAAATAAAATCCGGCAGATATTTTGGATGATGCGAGAAATCGGCGTCCATAGTGAATATAATATCAAATCCGTTGGCGAGTCCGTATTTAATACCGGTTTTATAAGCGGTTCCAAGCCCTAATTTTCCGGCTCGTTTAATCAAGTGAATCTGATTATTTTTTGGATGTTCCGATTTCATTTTTTCTACAATAGCCGCGGTTCCGTCCGGAGAGTTATCGTCAACGATGCAAACGTTAAATTCATACTGGAGATTGACAATTTCGTCAATCAGTTTATAAATGTTTTCTTTTTCATTATACGTGGGTATTATTACTATTTTTTTTTGTTTTTCAATCATTTGAATAATTTAGCTCCAAACACATTAGTTTTTCATAATTAAAAAAAAATTATAAGACCATTTTTTAAAACAGGGAATAAAATCAAATATAATATCGCAAAAGGTTATTATGATAAATAAAAAAGGGCGTTTGTCAATATATTTTGAACCGTAAAACATCGAACCTCGTTTGCAAGACAGAATTTTAAAACCGGATTTTTCAAAAATAGTTTTCCAAGCGTCCATTGTTTTAAGGTTTATGTGGTCTTCCTCGTTTTTAACCTGAATTTTTTTTTTATATTCAAATTCTTTTTTTGTTTCTTCTGAAAAATCCGAATATATTTTTTTTATAATATTTTTAGATATGAATTTGCCCGCGGCGAAACAATAATTCGTCACATTAGGAGTGGAGATTATCAAAAAAGAATCTGTTTTTAAAACGTTTTTAAGACTTGACGCGGCGGCGTTTGTATTCTTGATATGTTCAAATACTTCCGAACTGATAATTATATCGAACCCGCCGTTTTTAAAAACAAGATTTTCGATTGACGCAGCCAAGAAAAAATATCTGTGATTGCAATGAACCGATTTTCTGAAATTGCAAATTTTGAGAAAATCCGGGTTAACGTCAATTCCGGTCCACTCGATATTATAATTTTTCAAAGCAGAAGAAAGTTTGAAAATATCATGACCGATTTGACATCCGATATCGATAATCCTTATTTTTACGGCGTTTGAATAATTTTCAGAGATGATTTTTAATAATGATTTTTCTAAAACAGAATATTTTTTCCACCAAAAATATTGGGAAGAATAAGAAAATTGCGAAGAACGTTCCAATCCTTCAAGATACGATTTATTATACGAATCAATATTTCTTACATCCATTTTGTCAAACTTGTCTATTAATCAAATCTGGAAAATTTAAAAGCGGAAATCTAAATTAAACCGTCAATCTTTTTTTTACCGAATCTGCGTGAGCGCATAATTCTTCAATCTCCGCGAATTTTATAATGTCGTCCGCAGATTTCAAAAATTTTTCTTTTGAATACGAAATCAAACTCGTTTTTTTTATAAACGTATCTGCGGAAACGGGCGAATAAAATCTTGACGTTCCGGAAGTCGGAAGTATATGGCTTGGTCCCGCGAAATAATCTCCTACTGGTTCGGGCGTATAATTTCCTAAAAAAATAGCGCCGGCGTTTCTAATCTTATTGATAACCGATTCCGGATTCGAAATACACAATTCAAGATGTTCGGGCGCGATTTTATTTATAACATCGATAGCGGTTTCTTGATTATCCGTCAAAAAAATTCGGGAATTATTTCTAAGCGATTTTTCAATGAATTTATAACGCGGAAGTTTTGAAGCGGAATTATAAATTTCGGAAGAAACGCGTTCTGCGATTTTTTTTGACGTAGTAACCAAATAAGAAGAAGCCATAACGTCGTGTTCGGCTTGCGACAGTAAATCCGCAATAACCAAATCAGGATTTGCCGAATCGTCGCAGAAAATCAGAATTTCGCTTGGTCCAGCAATCATATCAATATTGACGTCGCCGTAGACTAATTTTTTTGCGGCTGTAACAAAAATATTTCCGGGACCTATGATTTTATCGACTTTTGGAACTGATTCCGTTCCGTATGCAAAAGCGGCGACAGCCTGACTTCCGCCAATTTTAAAAATTCCGCTTACTCCGCACATTGACGCTGCTGCGAGCATATATTTATTAATTTTTCCGGTTTTATCCGGAGGCGAACACAAATAAATATTTTTCACGCCGGCAATTTTTGCGGGAATGGCGCTCATTAGTATTGTAGATATTAAAGGAGCCGTGCCTCCAGGAATATATAAACCGGCATTCTCAATCGGATTTACAAGTTCGCCGAGCAAAGCGCCGTCGTTTTCAATCACCCATGATTTTGGCGCCGTGTTTTTCTGATAGGTTTCAATGTTAATGATTATTTTATTTAGAATACTTTTAAATTCGGAGCTTGTCGTTTTGAGCGCCTCTGAAATTTCAGTTTCAGAAACGCGAATACTGCCGGTAAGTTTTACGTTGTCAAACAGTTCAGTATACCGGTATAAAGCCGAATCACCGTTGAGTTTTACATCTTCGATTATACCTGCGACTTTTTTTAAAATAGTATCGTCGGATACCGCGTTTTTTTTTAAAACCAGGTCGCCTGCGGATTTAATCATTTCAATTTTCATATAAAATCATCCATTACCTCGACAATTCCGTCGTAAATTTTTTCCGCGTCTCCTTCTAAAAAAAGATTCAATTCGGCGAAATTGCCGTTAATAAGATTTTTACGGTCAAAATGAATTTTTAAGATAAGCCCGCTTTTAGTTTTTACCGAAACCGGAGATTCCAATCCTTTTTTTAAAGAGGCGATTAAAGCTGAAGCCGTGCTTCCGGTTCCGCAAGCGAGGGTTTCGTCCTCTACTCCGCGTTCGTATGTTCTTATGGATATGGAATTATCCTCGTTGAATTTAATGAAATTCACGTTAGTTCCCGCAGGTTGAAAATCTTTATGAAATCTTATTTTGTTTCCTAAATTTTTGACGTCGATATTTTCGGGATTATCGGCAATAATTACAGTATGAGGAACTCCCGTATTTATAAAACCGTAATCAAACGAAAGATTCAAGCCGTCAAGTTTTACGGATGAGTTTAGTTTTAATCCGGTTGGCTGAGTTAATTTCACCGAAACGCTTTTATCAAAAATATAAGCTTCGATTAGACCTGCGGGGGTTTCAAATTTCATTTCTTTGTTTGTTATTCCGTTAAGATACGCGTATTTCGCCGAGCATCTTCCGCCGTTTCCGCACATTTCGGCTTGACTTCCGTCGGGCTGAAACAGCGACATTTTAAAGTCGGAAATACTTGAATTTTCAATAAATATAACTCCGTCGGCTCCGATTGATAAACCGCGGCGGCAGTATTTTACGGCAAAATCAGCTCTGTTTTTAATGGTCTGTTTAAAATTGCGGTTATCAATGATTATAAAATCGTTTCCGGCTCCGCAAAACTTTTGAAATTCAAGTTTCATTTTTTAAACTCCGAGTTTTATAAATTTTTATTATGCCCGACAAAGATGATTAAACCGTTAAAACGGATAAAAATTTTGCGGAACATTAACAAATTTTAATTAATAGTATAATATAATGATTATAAAAATCAAATTAAATATTTGATTTAAAAATTAAAATTTGCTCTTGTTTTTTTTTAATATAATTTTATAATCAATAAAAATCAATATTTTTAAAAGGCGGAATTATATAATGAATATAAATAGAATTTTTATCTTGTTCGCTCTTGTTATTTGCGTTTTCTTCAATATAAACTGCGCCACCACATCGCAACATCAAACTCAAGAACCGGTCAGAAACCCTATTCTATTGCAACCTCAAAATATGACGTCTTACAAACAACCTCCAATCACTGAAATAAACGATATGATTTATCTGAATATTATTCCGTTATCGTCGGCAAAAGAATCAATAGTTTATTTTAACAATCTGCCTGTAGGCAAATATGCCGGACCTCTTCAACAGTTTATTATTGAACGAAATAATCAGTATACAAAATTGCCTATTGAAATTACAATAGCCGTTCCTGAAAACGATGAAAAATATAAAATGACCCAACATATTCTAACCTCGTATAATCAAAATGAAATAATCAATATAAAATTAAAACGCAAATTAACCGAAGCTACAAAAAAAACCATAACTTTGTTTGTGGATATGTTTAATTCCGCTTACGAATACTATAATACAAACGACGTTACGGTATTCAGCAAAATTCAGCCCGGTTCTTTTTATTATATAACGGAAGCTTTTGAAGAAACTCCGGAACTTGAAGCGGAAGAGCTTATGAAAATTGTGGATATGATAAATAAAAATATCAAGCTGCCTGAAAATGACATTACAGCGATCATTAGAAGCGGAGTGGATTTGTTGAAAAACGTTTATATAAAAAAGAATTCAAAACAAAAAATGACTCAGGCTGAAGAATTAAAATTGAAAGAGGAAATAACAAACAGTTTTACTCAACTCTGGTGGAGAGTTTTTGATATAATTAAAACAAATAAATAATTTTTTTTAAGGAGAGCGCTTGATTATGAAAAAAACATTATGTTTTATTTTAGTTTTATGCATCTTAAGTTCCGCGGTATGTTTTGGAGCGGAAAATTCAAATGCGAAAATCAGGGCAGGCGTGGAGATTAACGCGGATAAAACTTTGAAATGGATAAATACCGGCGTCGACTTAGATATTTTATACGACGGCGATTTATTTTCTTTTGGCGAAGCGTCTTTAAAACCTTATATGGGAATAATGATTCTGCCGGCAGCTTTATCATTCAATGAAAACGATTCTTATACGGGATTGATAAGTTATTTGGGCGGATTGTATCTTGGATTAAACGGCGAATATGATTTGCATCTTGATAAAAACGGCAAAGCGTTCATAGGCGTGGAGAAATGGTTCAGCGCTCTGGACATATATTCGTGGGTTTTTAAAATCGGATATAAATGTCAAAACATATATACAGGCGCGAAATTCAATATAAACCCGGCAAAAAGCGGAGCCGGTTTATTTGTAAATTACTCGGGATTTGCGTCAAAACCAAAATCTGCGGAATCAACTAAAAAAGTCGCCTCTTTAATAATTGATATTTTCAATTCCGCATACGAATATTCTCAAACTAAAAACATATCTGCATTTGAAAAAATAGTTCCGGGTTCGTTTGTTCATATTTTTAACGCAGTTGACGAAATCCCCGATTTGTCGCCTTCGGAAATAGCTTCTTTAGTGGATATGATGAATAAAAACATCAAACTTCCCGAATCCGAGGCGTCGGAAATAATTAGAAACGGGATAGACATATCCAAGAATTTTTATTTGAATTATAAAAATTCCGGAAAGAAACTGAACCGCGAACAGGAAATAAAATTAAAAGAAGATATTTTAAACAGCGTGAATCAGTTATGGTGGAAAATTTATAAAATGATTGAAACCAATCAAAACGAAAAAAAATAATTTAAATTTATAATATTTTTTAGGAGAGTGTTTTTATGAAAAAAGTTTTGTTGAGTATGCTGATAGCGATAGCGTTAGTCTCGGCGTCTTTCGCGGGAGATTTGGCTTTATCTGTTAGGACCGGAGCCGAAGTGAACAGTAATTATTCTTTCAACTGGTTATCTGCGGCTTTGAACGTGGACGTAGTGCTTGAAAAAGCGCCTGTAATTAAAGATTTTATGACTTTTGGAAACGTATCGTTAAAACCGTATATTGGCGTCATGATGCTTCCGATGACTTTTAATCAAGCCGGTTTTAATCTTGATAATATTTTCGGCGGAATGTATGCCGGAATCAACACGGAATATAGATTATCAGATTCAAAAAAATCCGATAAGATTTTTGTTGAATTTGAGGATAAATTATTTTATTATTTTATATATTCATACGCTTTAAAAATCGGATATAAAACCGGAGATATTTCTACCGGCGTCAAATTAAACAACATATTCAGCAATTATTATAATTCGGTAGGCGTGTTTGCTAATTATACTCAACCAGTTATAGAATAGTATATAAAATTCTAACCGTTGACAAATGTTTGAAATCATTAGATTTTACGTTTGGTTTTTTCATAACCCCCGCAAATAATTGCGGAGGTTATGAAAGACAATACGTCATTTCAGAAAAATATTTTTGTATTTGATTATCCCAAGAAAAATTCTTTCTTACGTATTCTTCCGCCGATACGCCAAGTTTTTTTATAAGTTCCGGTTTTGCGTATAATTTTTGTATAATGCCGTTAAATTCCGATTCAACGTCGGAATCGGGATTTAGTAAAAAACCCGATACATTATGTTTTACGGCGTCGATTGCTCCTGATTTGTTTAATGCGATAACCGGTTTGCCGCAAGCGTTAGCTTCAAGATACGACACTCCGAAACCCTCGACGTCGCCTGATTCCAATATTTCATCGCTTAGCATAACAAACAAATCGCAGGAATTATAATAATAAATTAAATCTTCGTTTTGAACGAATCCTGTAAAACAAACATTTTTTGACATATTCAGTTTTTCGACTAAAGATTTTAGTTCAAATTCGGTTTCGCCTCTGCCGCAGATAACGTAAAGAATGTCCGGATAGAGATTAATTATTTTAGATAATGCGGATATAACAGTTTTATGCCCTTTTCTCGGAGTCAATCGCGAAACAGTTAAAATAATAAATCCGGCGTTGAACTCTAATCCTGTTTTTCGTTTAGCTTCAACTGAGTCGACTCGATAAAATTTTTTGAAATTTATTCCGTTATTTATGACTTTAGATTTTTCCAGACACGAATCTCCGCAGTAATTTTTTACAAGGTTTTGAGTGTATGAACTAACGCAAAAAAGTTTTGAGGCGTTTTTTAAAACGAGTTTCATAGAATTATAATGAAAACGGCTTTTCACGGGTTCGGCAATATCAAGACCGTGGCAGGTTATAAAATATTTGATTCTGAAAATTTTCGATAAGAACATAACCGGCAATCCGAAAGGCGACCAAGTGTTAATATATATTAAGTCATATCCGGAAATTATAAAATCGTAAAACAATGCAATACTTACGGATAAAAATTTAAAAGGATAAAATTTCGGGAGAAAAATGCGTTTGAGCGAAAAAGATTCTTTGCGTTTTTTCTTCCCGCCGATTATGATTCGGACGTCAAAAAATTCTTTTAAACCTTCGGATATTTCAAAAGCGCAAATTTCCATTCCGCCTTCTTCAGGCGGAAAATCATTGGTTAGAAATAACAGTTTTTTTTTAAGCAATCGCGTCATTTTCTGGGAAATTACCGGTAAAAATCCGTTTAATATCCTCGAAATCAGATTTGAAATCGGTATTGCATATTTCGTTGAAAAATAATTTTATTCTTTGTTCGTCGTTATATAATTTATTAATCATTATATAGGTTTTGTTTTTATATTTACAGACGCCGCCGTCATTTTCAAGTTTGTCGAATATAAGGAAAATTCCGCGTTCGGAGCATCGGGATTTTATATCTTTCAATATTTGCGAATAAAATTGTTCTTTTGATTTAATTTTTTTATTTTCCATATTATCGTTTTAATAAGATATTAAAAAGTCTTGTCAAGAATAATATTATTGATTAAAAAAAACAAGAATATTTTTTGAACCCGGATAATGCCGGGCGCGGTCAAAAATTGTTCCAATAATTTTTATAAACTTTTCGTATATCATTACAGTTGTGTATATGAAAAGTAAATATTAAATAAACGCCGCTGAAAGTTGCAACAAGTTGCAAAGAGCGTCGAATTTCACATAGTCGTTGATGAAATCAACGGTTAATAAAAACAATATGAAAACGACCCTGAACAAGGGTCGAATTTTAAGACAGTATAACATACAACCCTTTCAGGGTTGTATGTTCAAGTTTTTTAATACCGCAGGTTTTTTGCGCTCCGCGCAGATTTTCCTGAGCTCCGCGCAGGCTACCTGCGGTTACTTGAAATTCAACCGCGTTCGCGGTTGAAAATTATTAAAAATAAATCGTATTTTATTTAGAAAACTAAAAATTAACTTTCTATTTTACTGACCGTTCCCGCCTGATTGTTCAGTAAAAAAACGGAACTTTTTGGAAGGGCAGTCCGAGATTATGGGTCGAATTCACGAAAATAGAAAAAGCCAACCTCGAACAATAATTAACAAAATAATAAAATCTGTTAAATCTGTAATCAATCAGCGTTAAAAACCATCTTAACGCAGATGCAAATAGATTTAACTGATTTAACGGATGCGGTTATTTGATATTTGTAATTAAGAATTCATAATTACAGTAAAACTGTTTTTTGTCCGATGTTTTGCTTACAATGCCTAATAAATTGTTAAATTATTTTTTTTAGAATTTCCATTTCTTTGGACTGCGCCCCGAGATTATATATTTATCTGTATGTTTCGCGCATCCATTGAATTCCGTCGTGAATATTACAATCAAAATTCCAGAATGTTTTGTCTTCCCAAGAAGAGCCCCTTCCGTATTTGTCGGGATAAATCCAGCAATTATTGCCGACATAATCGCCGCCCCAATAAATAACGCCGAGACCGCCGTTTCCGATAATATCTTTTGATAAAAATATCATATAATTTTTTTGGGTTAACGGCGCGGGTGGTTTCTGAAAAGTTTCGGGAATATTTTCATCGCATAAAATATTTAAGCGGTTATCGCTCCATTTATCTGTCCATACTTGAGCCGTTTCAAGAAGTAAAAAATCCTTGCCGTAATTTTCTTTCAACCATTTAATCGGTTCAGCCCAATTTTTAAATTCTCCCATTTTATGCCAGCCATGATAAAAAGATAGCGCCATTACGTCAAAATCCAATTTTTCCGCCGAATGAGTTTTTAACCACCATTTGAGATTATTCAAACCTTCGATATGCATAACAATTTTTATTTTTTCATTATATTTTTTTTCTATTCCGCGAACTGCCGCGATTCCCGCTTTAATCAAAAACAGCTTTCTATTTACGTCAAACGGTTTTAATTCTTTTTCAGGGATATTCGGCTCCAAAAACCGCCAGTTGATTTCATTTCCGATTGACACGAATGCCGGGCGTAAATCATTGCGGAATAGACTGTCGAGATTTTCAAAAGTGTAATTATAAATTGCATTAGCCAGAGATACTGTGTCATAAGCGATTAAATTCCATAAAGGAGGAACCGAATATGGATTTAATTTATCATAAAAAGCAAAACTGGCGTAATCAAAAGTTAAGAATATGTTCAATCCGTTTTGTTTAGCTCGTTTCATTGATTTTTCAACATAGTAATACGAACCCCAGTCGGCTGATTCGGCGCCTGTCAAAGTATTTGAATAAGGAGGCGTATTAATACAAAGACGGATAATGTTGCCTCCGTTATCTTTAACGCTTTTAAAAGGATCTTTGGGAATATTGTTTTCTTTGTAAACAATCGAGTCTTTTTCCTCTAAGAAAACGGCGAAGTACATTGATGTTCCGATAAAATATTTTTTTTCAAAGCCGTATCCGTCGCGCGTTAGAGCCAATAATAAAAGAAAAACTGAAATAGAAACTGAAGAGGGAAATATTTTATGATATAAAACGAGCATTAATCCGGATGCGGCTGAACCCGCGGCGTCTGCCGCCCAATCGAGAATTTCGGCTTTTCTATATATTGTAAAAGATTGATGAATTTCGTCTGTTACGGCGTAAATAACCGAAAGCATTACCGCGAAAAAAATTTTTTTTTTGAAATTAATTTTATCGAACGATTTTGTTATGGAAAAGAATAATACAAAAGTGAAACCGGCAAATTCAATAAAATGAGCGGCTTTGTCGAAATAGGGGAAAGGCGGCTTTATAAGAGCCGGTCTGTCGATAGAGGAAACGGTAAAAATTGCGGCGGCATAAAGAACGCTCGGGATGAAATATAGAATTTTCCGCATTTAATTTTTAATCGAGAAGACCGGTATAAACCAGAAAATTTCTTGTTTGAGAAAAAGCGGAAGCCCTGTGGCTTACTACGTTTTTTATGTCTTCGGATAAAGTTCCGAAAGTTTTTGAAAAACCTGAAGGAACGAAAATCGGGTCGTATCCGAAACCTTCTTCGCCCTGAATATGAAACGCGATATGACCTTGACAAACTCCTTTGAAAAAATGAGATTCGCCGTCTGGTAAAATGCAGCAAACCACGCTTACGAATTTTGCCGAACGTTTTTCGGGCTTTATGTTTTTTAAACGATTCAAAACCTCTTTGTTTTTTTCTTTCTGAGATAATCCCGGTAGAAATCTCGCCGAATGAAGTCCGGGTTCTCCGTTGAAATAATCAATCTCAAGTCCGGAATCGTCCGCGAGTATAATTTTATCGGATATTTTATTTCTTACCGCAAGAGCTTTAATCCTCGAATTATCGTAGTATGTTTGACCGTTTTCTTCTATCTCTCCGGAAAAACCGGCGTCGTTCAAAGTCAAGATTTTATTAAAAGAAAAATTAAGAATTGATTTTATTTCCATAGTTTTATGGCTGTTGTTTGTAGCCAGAATAATCTGCATATTGTTCCGCCGTTCATTAAAATTATAAGGTAATGTCTATGATATGTCCTCTTACGGGATCGGATTTGAATTCGTTTTTATTATCGTCTTCATCCGGATTTTCATTTTTTTTGTTTTTATTTTTATTTTTTTTTTTTGATTTATCCTTTGTTTCATCCGTAATTTTTTGACCTTCGGTCTGATGGGATTTTATAACTCGTTCTTCGTCTTCCTTTAATTCTTTAGCGAGATTCTCAACGTCGGCGTTCATCAAATTGACCGGCATATCGCGGGATTGCTGCTGTTCTTTGCCGACGATGGTTTGATTAAGCATCATTATTTGAGCGTCTATAGGATTTATAGTCATATTTTTAATATCCCTTTCCGGCTTTTATAAATTTAATCCGCATATTTATTTCGACCGTATAATCTAATCATACCAAAACCATTATTCCGCTGTCGGCGACGCATAACCGAAGTTGGTTATTAACCTGCTTTTAACAATGGAAATCGCTTTACTGTGAAGCTGCGAAGCCCGCGATTCGGTTAATTCCATTACCTCGCCGATTTCTTTTAAAGTCAAACCTTCGTAGTAGTAGAGAGCCAACACGACTCTTTCCTTTTCGGGAAGCGAATTGATTGTATTGATTATTTCTTTTTTAATTTCCTCGCGAGTAAGCATTACGTCCGGATGATCGGACATAGGAGCTTCGATAGTTTCCATTATAGTGATTTCATCCGCGTTGCTGCCGACCGTCCATGTTTCATCGAGCGACATTTGCGAAGTTCCGCTTATTTCGTAAAGCATATTATAAAACTGTTCAAGAGAAATATTCAGATAATTCGCGACGGACTGGTCGTCGGGAATTACTCCGAGCCTGCTTTCAAGCTCGGCGTATGCGTTCTGAAGCTGTCTGGATTTAATCCTGACGGCTCGCGGAATCCAATCGTAATTCCGCATCGCGTCGAGTATCGCGCCTTTTACTCTCATTGAACCGTATGTTATAAATTTAAAACCTTTAGATATGTCGAATTTTTCTATAGCGTCGATTAATCCGAGCGCGCCGTAGCTCATTAAATCGTCAAATTCAACGTTTGGCGGTTTTCCGATAGATAATCTTCCCGCGACGAAAGTAACAATTTCTCCGTAAAATTCAACTAAAGCGTTTCTGTTTTCAACTGATTTGCTTTTTTCGTAATTAGCCCACAACTCCCGTTCGAGCTTTTCGCGTTCTTGCTTTTCTTTATCCGGTTCTATATCTTCTTTTTTAAGAGTCGGTTTTAATGTCATAATTTTCTATCTATCTTTTTATATAATCAATAAAATAATATATCATAAATATAGCAAATAATAAACACAAAATTAATATTATTATACTTGATTTGTTTATACTTGTCAAATTATCATTTATCAATATTTTATCGGAAATTTTTATTCTCAATTTCGAATATATTCCCGGTATAAGTTCAACCGTCAGATTATAATATTCTTTTTCATTTTTATCAATCTTAATTATTTTAGTCTCGATTTTATCGGTAAAAACTCTGCGTCTGTCAAGTTTCAGGATATTAAATATATAATTCGATTGAGGAGAGGAGTCGTTCATTTTAATCATTATTTTGTCGCCGATAGCAAGATTTGAAACAAGTTTGCATTTTTTTAAATCTTCATTTTCAGGTAAAACCTGAATCTCTTCCGCCTTTAAAAAAATATCTTTAGACGGAGTTTGTTTTTCGGAGGCTTCTTTGGAATCGTCTTCGGAATTGTTATCGCCCGAATCTTTATTTACGAAATCTGAAGATATGGTTTCTTTAAATTCATCGTCGCCGTAGACGTCCTGGATTTCGGAATTAATTTTAGATAAAAAAAATTCGTATTCCGCCTGAGTGAAAATTTTTTTTTCAGTTTCGATAAAGACCGCGACTTCCAATTCTTTTTTTATCAAGGAGACTATGGATTGTTCGAGGGTATTATCAATGAATAAATCAGTGAAATTTTCATTGAATATTTCGAGAGTTTTTTTTATATTTTGATTTTGAGATACAAGAACCCTTAATTTTTCCGATAAATTCGATAAAAACTCGTCGAGAAATATTTTTTTGTTTTTTATAAAAAGTTCTAATTCGTGGAAAGGCAGCGAAATATTAAAACTCAAAATATCGTCGTCGCGGGAGAAAAAAAAACTCGGATTGATAAAATTATTGTTTTGAAAAAATTTAATGATGAAAAGACCGGAAATTTCTGCGTTTTCCGCTATTATTTTACCCTGAATCACTGCGACTTTTGTTCTGATGATATTTAACGCCGAATCGATTTTTTGATTTGAGAGATTAAAAGCGAGTTCGGCGATGTTGCGGTCGGCGCCGGTTTCTTCTATTATTTTACTAATGATTTCTTCTTGAATCGACATATTTATTTTTATTATTTTGTTTTAAATTTGTCCCAGATTTTATTGAAAACCGTTTTAGACGCGGACTGCGAAACGGTCTGCTGATAAATTTTCCGCAAATATTCTTCAATGGTTTTATAAAACTGAGTGGATGAAATATCGCGGGGCAAACCGTTGATTTCTTTTATTTTTTTGTCAAACTCTATAATTAATTGATTCTTAATCTCAAGATTATTTTTCGCGGATATTTCATTCAGAAAATTCATTTGAAAATGTTTTGAACAATCGCCTGAAAATTCATTGAATACGACGTTGAACAAAAATTTTTTATTTAAAACAGAGTCGAATTGCGACAGCAGATTGATTGAATTGCGTATCGAATTGAAATCGCCGTTAGAGACGCACCAGATTTCATCGGCGATATCAGAAATATTTTCCAGAAAATCGGGCGAGCATACCGGACCGTCGATTATTATATAATCGAAATTAGACAGCCGAGCCTGATACATAACAATTTTTATAAGCTGATATTCCACTCCCCTGATTTCATTGCTTATTTGAAATACGCATTGTTTGCCGGGAATTAAAGAAGAACTCGCGTTAAAACAGGAATTTTCAAGAAGACTCGCTTTATCCACTTTTATAAGTTCGGGATCTTGAAAATACGAGCAAATATCGGAATATTTTTTGTTCATATCGATTATGGCGGTTCGTTTATTTGATTTAGTTAGAATATCTGCAAACGCGTAAGCGATTAAAGTTTTTCCGGTTCCGCCTTTTGCGCTGATAAAACAAAAGACTTTGGAATTTGTTTGATTTTGCGAAATGAGATTATTATATATCTCGGCGATATCTTTGACGTTTTTGATATCGTCGATTAAAGCGCTTAATTTATTTTGATTGACTTTAGCTCTGAGTTTTTGCGCCTGATCCATATCAAGAATTCAAATCCTTGTCTTCAGAATTATTAAATATAATCGCTTTTGCAAGTTTTGACGGATCAAAGTATTCAATATCGTCCGGAACATCCTGACCGGTCGTCACGTAGACGATTTTAAGTTTATGTTTATCCGCGACGTTCAATATTGGACCGAATGTTATCGTCTCGTCGATTTTAGTTATGATCAGTTTTTTAAAACCGGCGTTTCTAAATTTATATATAATGTCTTCGATATCGGAATATTTTGTGGTGGCTTGAATGACAAGACAGGTTTCGAGTTCGGCTTCGGCGCTTTCGACAAATCTTGATAATTCCCGCATCTGTTCTTCGTCTTTAGGGCTTCTGCCCGCGGTGTCGACGATTATGATTTCCATATCGTTGAATTCGTTTAAGGTCTTGTCAAAATCTTCGGGTTTGAAAATGACTTTCAGAGGCGTTTCAAGAATTTCGGCGTATTTTTGGAGCTGCTCGACCGCCGCAAGTCTGTAAGTGTCAATCGTTATAAATCCAACTTTTCTTCCGTATAATAAAGAATAATTCGCTCCGAGTTTAGCGACAGTGGTAGTTTTTCCGACGCCCGTAGGTCCGATTAAGGTAAGGATATAAGGCTTTTTTATTTTTGAAAAGTCGAGTTCTTCCGACGGCCCGAATATATTGATTATATGTTTTTCAAGAAGTTTTTGAACAAGTTTTATATTGTTGAATTCTTCTTCGTTTTTGAGCTCGTTTTTAACTTCGGTAATAAGTCGGTCAGCGAGCGATTCGTCCACTTCGCTTTCAATTAACCTGATGTATGCCTCTGACAATTTACCGGGATATTTTATTTTTTCCGATTCCGATAAATCGGCTTTTTCAATAATTTTCGCCATATTCCGGCTTAAACTTTTTATTTCTTCTTTAAGTTGTTTTATTTCGTCGTTAAGTTTTGAATTGTAATCCGGTTCGGTTTTTTTCGGTTCTTGTTTAATACCCTGATATTTGCCCGCGCCGAAATTTCCTTTGTTTGCCACGTATGGATTCGACAATTGGTTTTTCTGCATATTAATTTTAGGTTGCGGTTCTTTATTTGAAGAATTTCGGGAAACTGAAACAATCTGTTTTGAATCGCCGAATTCCGGAGCCGCCGAATCGTCGATGATTAAATCGAATCCTTTGCCATTTGCCGCCGGGGTCTGAGTTTGTTTGGTTTTGTTAAGCATATTCAATATTTTTTGTTTATTTTCGCTGTCTTTCGCATTAACGCCTGAATTTAAAATCTGTTCTGAATTTTTTATTTCGTAAGCGTTTTTTTGAGCCGGGCTTTGTTGTTTGGAATATTTTTGCCGGTTTGAAGCCGGCGGTTTTAAAGCGGTTACTTGATAAACGGGCGTGCTGAATAAACCGAATACGCCGCCTTTTTTTATTTTTTTATGACCCACGATAATGGCGTCTTTGCCAAGGTCTATCTGCATTTTCAGCAACGCTTGAGAAAGGGTTTCCCCTTCATACACCTTGCGCATAATTACATTGTCACCATTCCAACGGCTTGAACTTCTATGTTAGAAACTATTTCGTTATATGATAAAACTATAAGTCCGGGCGCGGTTCTATCCGTTAAATCTTTGAAATAAGGTCTGATATTCGGAGCGACAAGAATTATCGGCTGAAGTCCTTTTTCAACGATTTTATTAATTGTTTCTCCGAGTTTTGAAAGAACCTTCTGCAATTTTATCGGGTCAAGCGATATGAAATTTCCTTCGGGGCTTTCGCGGACGTTGTCTGCGAGATCTTTTTCAAGCTGCGGCGAAAGAGTGATTACGTTTAAACGTCCGTCCTGAGACAGCAGCATTGAACATATCTGCCGGCTGACTCCGAGTCTGACATATTCCGTTAAAATCCTCGGGTCTTTTACCGTTCTGCCTTTATCAGCGAGAATTTCAAAAATCGAAGGAAGATTTTTTATAGGGATGCCTTCCTTAAGAAGAAGTTGAAGGACTTTTTGAACGTCGCTAATGGAAAGAATAGTAGGAATAACTTCGTCGACAAGTTGTCCGTATTCTTCTTTAACTTTTGCAAGCAGGGTGTTCATAGATTTTCTATCGAGAAGCTCGTGAGCGTTGCGTTTTATGATTTCAGTCAAATGAGTGGCGATGATAGAAGGAGGATCCACTACGGTATAGCCGAGAATTTCGGCTTGTTCGCGCTGAGCGTCTGCAACCCATGTCGCCGGAAGTCCGAACGCGGGTTCGATAGTTTCTATCCCTTGCAGTTTTTCCGCTATATTGCCTGGATTCATCGCAAGGAATTTATCAGGATAAACTTCGCCTCCCGCTATTTCAACGCCTTTGATTTTTATTACGTAAGCGTTCGGTCTTAACTGCATATTGTCGCGTATGCGGATAGGGGGAACGATTATTCCGAAATCAAGGGCGCTCTGTCTTCTTAAAAGAGTGATTCGTTCGAGCAAATCGCCGCCCTGTTCAGGCGCGACTAAAGGAATCAAACCGTATCCTATTTCAAG
>DAINAU010000015.1:0-35047 GCA_036733285.1 bacterium | reverse complement strand
TTTCTTTTTTATAGGATTGTTTGTGATAATCGATGGGCTTGTCCGATTGGGAATAATTAATAAATTATCCCAATTATTATTATCCGCCACTAAAGGGGACGTTAAAATGACTACGTATATTATTTTATGGGGGTCGGGTATTTTATCCGCGCTTGTTGATAATATTCCGTATGTGGCGACAATGATACCATTAATTGAAACATTCAAAAATTCTTTGGGAGCCGCTGAAATCTCAGCAATGTGGTGGGCTTTATCTCTCGGCGCCTGTCTTGGAGGCAACGGCACGTTAATAGGCGCGTCTGCAAACGTAGTTTCAGCGGGAATATCTGAAAAAAGCGGATATAAAATATCATTCTTGACTTTTACAAAATATGGGGTTATTATTACTTTCGTTTCTTTGATTATAAGCAATATATATATTTTTGTAAGATATTTTTAATGTCCAAAAACGCTTTTAAACTTTTATTCGGCTCTTTAATTTTTATAATCTGTTTGGGAATAATAATATTCGGTCAACAAAAATTCCAGAATACGGAAAATATCACGCATAAAATGACCGTTTTTATTTTACAGCTTGGCTTAATAATTTTTTCAGCAGCAGCCGGTCATTATCTTTTCAAAAAAATAAAAATGCCCTCGGTTCTCGGAGAACTTGCCGCAGGAATTATAATCGGTCCCTATTTGCTTGGAGGCATTGGACTCGGACTTCCCGGTTTAGAGCAGGGATTATTCGGAGTTCAGACGAATTCGCTGCTTTCGGTTTCTACGGAACTTTACGGGATTGCCACTATAGCTTCAATTTTATTATTGTTTATGGCTGGTCTTGAGACTGATATCGATTTGTTTTTTCAGTTTTCAATAGCCGGTTTGATAATAGGAATCGGCGGAGTCTTGTTTTCTTTTTTATTTGGAACTTTAACGGGAATATATTTCTGCAATCTGCCGTTTTCAGACCCGCGGTGTTTATTTTTGGGCGTGATAAGCGCCGCAACCTCGGTTGGAATAACTACGCGCATTTTATCAGAAAAGAAAAAACTCGAGAGCCCTGAAGGCGTAACAATAATGGCAGGCGCGGTAATAGACGACGTATTGAGCATTATTATGCTTGCGATTGTTTTGGGGTTTTCGTTGTCTATAAAACATACCGGCGTCGCTGTTATAGACTGGAATGAAATCTATGCCATTACTTTAAAATCAATAATCGTATGCGCCGGATTCACTGCGCTTGGCATAATGTATTCGTCGAAAATAAGCAAAGCTCTAAAAACCATTAAGAACCATACGGTTTATTCCGTAATGGCGTTTGGAATGGCTCTTTTACTCGCTTCGGTATTTGAACAAACCGGTCTTGCTATGATTATCGGCGCGTATATTATGGGATTGACTTTATCTAAAACCGATTTGCATTACGAACTTCAGGAAAGACTCGCTCCGTTATACGGTTTTTTTGTTCCAATATTTTTTACCGTAATGGGAATGCTTATAAATGTAAGATTAATGTTTGACAAAGATATTCTAATATTAGGACTTGTATTTTCAGCCGGAGCGGTATTGGCGAAAATAATCGGCTGCGGACTGCCCTCTTTTTTTCTTAAGTTCAACGCGCTCGGAGCTTTAAGAATAGGGCTTGGAATGGTTCCCCGCGGCGAAGTAGCTCTGATAGTGGCGGGTATCGGATTATCGTATGGAATAATCGACGAAAAGATTTTCGGAGTGTCTATAATGATGACCTTTTTAACCACGATAGCGTCGCCGCCTTTTCTTAATATGTTATTAACCGATAAAAAAGGTTCTATAAAAAAAATTAGGAAAGTCGAGAAAGTCGTATTGAAATATAACTATCCTTCAGAAACTATCGCGGACATATTTTTAAATCAAATACTCGAAACTTTTAGAAAAGAAGGCTTTTTTATTTACCGCTTGGAGATAGAGTGCGTTCTTTATAAGATAATTAAAAACGACGTTTCAATATCTTTATTCAGATATCCCGACACTTTTTCTTTCAGCGTAAATCAAGAAGACGTTCAACTTGTAAAGGTAGTCTTATACGAATCAAACGCGATAATAAACGCGGCTTTGAATAAAATCGCGAAAGTGGAACAACCTGAAAACATCAATAATATTTTGGTTTATCAAGGCGGCAAAAACGTATTAAATTATAAAAAATTGCTGTCCCCGGAAAATATTATAATAAGATTAAAAGGAAATAGCAAAAGAGAAATCATTTCTGAATTAGTGAATTGTTTGCATAAAAACAATAGAATATTCGATGAAAAAGTAGTATTGGAAGATGTAATGGAACGAGAAAATTCAGGAAGCACAGGAATGCAAAACGGAATTGCTATTCCTCACGCCAGAACTCTCGGGGCGCATATATCTTCAATTGCTATAGGAGTAAAAAGAGAAGGAATTGATTTTCAATCGCTCGACGGACTTCCGAGTAAAATTTTTATTTTAATCGTCGCTCCTAAGGGAAGCGATGGTTCGTATCTGCAAATTCTTTCCGGATTATCATCGTTTCTTTCAGATGAAAAAAATATTGATAAAATTCTCAAATCCAAAAAAATAGATAATGTTTTTGAACTATTTGCCCTGTAAAATAACGCCTATCTTATTGAAAATAAAAAAGATAAATAAAAAAAATAAAAACCGCTAAAGTTTTTTCCAAAAGCTGCCGTTATAGGGAATACAAACGGCAAGCAAATTGCCGAATGAAACAAGGATAAGTAAATCAAAAGACCAGGGAACGGTAATAGTAAGAATTAATCTGAACATACCCGACCTGTCTTTGGAAGACGGGTTATCGTTGTTTGTATTATGTGTTGACGAGGGCAAATTTTCAACATTATAATATAAGCCGGCGAAAGGATTTGCCGGTAGGACGTCAAGGAGGAAAAAAATGAGTTCAGAATCGGGTTTAAGGATTATGCATAATGTGAGCGCAATGTATGCTCACCGCCAATTGTCTTTAACCAACTTCAGAATCAACGGCTCAATGGAAAAACTTTCCAGCGGATACAGAATCAACAGAGCGGCGGACGACGCCGCGGGTTTAGCTATCAGCGAAAAGTTAAGGACTCAGATTAACGGATTGGATCAAGCGTCGAGAAATATCCAGGACGGCATTTCATTAATTCAGACTGCGGAATCGGGTCTTGAAGAACTCCACGACATATTACAGAGAATGAGAACGCTTGCGGTTCAAGCTTCAAACGATACGCTTGTAGATTCAGACAGAGCGTTTATTCAACTTGAAATATCTCAGCTTCTCAGCGAAATCGACAGAATGCAGACCGGCGTTCAATTCAATACAAAATATCTTTTACGCGGAGATTATATAACTCCGGCTGCGCTTGGCGGACCGGGTTCGCTTGTTTTTCACGTCGGCGCAAATATGAATCAGATTTTCGCGGTTCAGATTTCAAGTTTCTCGACTACCGGATTAAGCATAAATGTTTTAGGCGACGGAACAACTCCGTTCACAGTAGCTTCAAGAATTCAAGCTGAAAGCGCAATCGGACTTTTGTCCGACGCTATAAACGAAGTGTCAAGACAGCGCGCCGTTCTCGGAGCGGTTCAAAACCGTCTTGAACATACGTATAATTTTGTTTTAATTGAAAAGGAAAATCTGCAGACCGCTGAAAGCAGAATACGCGACGTGGACCTTGCGGCAGAAATGGTAAATTTCACAAAAGAACAAATACTAATGCAGGCGGGACAATCGATGCTGTCTCAGGCTAATGTTCAACCCGGCACCGTTCTGTCAATGCTTCAACAATGAATTTAAATACGACCAAAAAAAAATTCAAGGAGGTGGTTATTGGTTATTATTAACACGGATGTTTAAAAAAGAGGGCTAAACATTCGTATCAATTTGAAGATTGTTATAATCTTAAAAAACAATTTGGTCTAATTGAACGAATATCGTATCCGGTAAAATTTATAACACCGCCGGATATGAATTAGGATTTACAAGGAGGAAGATTAAAATGAGTATGGAATCAGGATTAAGAATTCAACATAACGTTAGCGCAATGTATGCGCATAGACAATTAACATTAACAAATTTTAGAATAAACAATTCGATGGAAAAACTTTCCAGCGGATACAGAATCAATAGAGCCGCGGACGACGCAGCCGGATTGGCTATCAGCGAAAAATTAAGAACTCAGATAAACGGGTTGGATCAGGCGTCGAGAAATATTCAGGACAGTATTTCATTAATTCAGACCGCCGAATCCGGACTTGAAGAGCTTCATAGCATTCTTCAGAGAATGAGAACCCTTGCGGTTCAATCTTCAAACGATACGCTGATAGATTCGGACAGAGCGTTCATTCAACTTGAAATCACGCAGTTGTTATGCGAAATCGACAGAATGCAGACCGGCGTTCAATTCAATACAAAATTATTGCTTACAGGCGTTTATGGAAATCCCGCAAGCGTTGATCCGAGCACGGGAGCATCCGGCCCGGCTTCTCTTATTTTCCATGTCGGCGCTAATATGAATCAGACTTTCTCCGTAACAATTTCGAGTTTTTCGACTACTGGTATGAATATTGATACCCTTGGCGACGGAACAACGGGATTTACGGTAGCTACGAGAGCTCAGGCTGAAAGCGCGATAGGATTATTATCAGCCGCTATAAATCAAATTTCTGAACAAAGAGCTCAATTGGGAGCTGTTCAAAACAGACTCGAACACACTTTTAATTTCGTATTGATTGCAAAAGAAAATCTGCAATCGGCTGAAAGTAGAATCAGAGACGTGGATTTAGCCGCTGAAATGGTTACTTTCACAAAAGAACAGATTATGATGCAGGCTGGTCAGGCAATGTTAAGTCAGGCGAATTTAAGACCTCAAAACGTTCTTCAAATGCTGCAATAACATCTGATATAAAATATATCGAACAACCGGTAATTCCGGTTGTTCGATAATATTTTTTTGTTATTTGCGCCGGTATTTATTTTCAATAATGAAAAAATTTTATTTAATAGTATTATTAATACTTGTTTTTTTTGCTTCCGGTTTTTATATCGGACGGTATAAAACGAACTGGCTTAGAATTTCGGAATTGTCTTTTGACAAACATCCCGATGAAAATTCTTTTGGCGAAGAAACTGATACCGATAACGACGCTATCGAGTCTGTGATAAAAGAAATTCAGAATAAAACCGACGAGGAAATAGAACTGGAAGTTAATAAGACGAAAGAATCCGAAAAAAAAAATATCGGATTAAAAACAACACCGGAAAATGTTGAAAAAAATAAATTAAAAGATTCGGAGCGCAAAGATTCTGCGCTGAAAAAAGAGTCGAAAGATTCGGAGCGCAAAAAGTCAGCGTCAAAAAACGAATCAGCCAAATCGGAACAACGCAAAAGCGCCGCGGTGAAAAGCGGTTCTAAGGAAAAAGAAAACAAAAATGGCTCGGCGAAAACCAATAAAACTATCGACTCTAAAAAAAACAAAAACACGGAAAAAAAATCAAAGATTAAAAGCGATACTGAACCTGTAAAAAATAACGTAAAAACAAAAAAGAGCGTTTCGCTTAAATCTGATAATAATTTGAAAACTGAAAAGAAAACAGATAAAACGACTAATCCGGTTCGGCAAAACGATGACGAGATAAAAAATGTAATAAATGAAATATCTAAATGAAAAAAATCATTGTATGCGCGATTGTGATTGGCGCCGTATATTTTTATACGTCCGGAAACAGTTTGAATTTTGACGGGGATTCGGCGGAATTTATTGTCGCGGGATATTGCAACGGCATACCGCATTCGCCGGGTTATCCTTTATTCGTTCGGATTTTGAACTGTTCGATAAATATTTTTTCCGGAATGCTGAACGTTCCTGCGAGTTGTTATCTTGTTAATAACATTTTAAGCGCGTTTAATCTTTTGATTGCAGGATTTATAATCTTTCGATTATGCGGAACAAATGAAAATAATCAATATAATAAATTAAAAACAATAAGCGCGGTTTTCGCGCTTTTATATTTAAGCGTATCAAGAACTTACTGGACGGAATCAATCTCTGCCGAAGTATATATTCTGCATTTGGCGGCTATATCTTCTATGACAGGATTGATGTTATTTGACAATTTAATATCGAATAAACCATTATTGTTTTCAGTTGTTTCTGGAGCAATATCGGGTTTTTCATTATGCAACCATTTGTCGATTGTTTTTATTTTGCCGTTTTTTTTTATTTATGCCGCGTTCAAACTTAAAAAGTTAAAATATTCATTTGTTTTTGTTTTAACGGCGGCAATAATATATTCCGGTTTTAATCTGGATATGATGCGGAGGGCGGCGTCAAATCCGGAATTGAATTTGGGAAATCCGGCGAATTTTAAATCATTGAAATATGTTATGCTGATGAAACAATATGATGAAGTAATGAACTCCCCGATTTATTTGCAGGCAAAATGGGATTTTCTTAAAAATAATTTTGATAAGGAATTCGATTTTATTTTTTTGATAATTTCAATAACCGGTTTTATATTTTTATTTAGAAACTTGAAACGAGAATTCATAATACTATTGTTGAACTTTTTGATTTTCGGAGCCTGCGTATTTTTTTTCTATAGCCAAGTTTCCTATAAAGGAGTATATGACACGGTTTATGTTTTTTTTCTTCCATTATATTTGATATTGACTATAACTTTCGGATACGGATTGTTCGGAATATGTTTGTTTTTTTTTCGGGATGGAAATTATTTAAAAAAAATTTCAGGCATTTTAGTTATAATCCTCGTATTTATTATGATTATAGCGAATATGGTTTTAAATTTCAATCATAATAATATGCGGAACCTCGATATATTTGAAAAATACGTTGAAGATATTTTAAATGAAACCGGCGAAAATGGAATATTGCTTACAGACGACGATACGACGGTTTATTCGATATGGTATTATCAAATAGTTTTAAATATGTTTAGAGACCGTTTGGTTATACATCCTGAATTATTGAAAACAGCGTGGTTTTTAAAAAACGATTCGAGAAAATTGCCGGCAATATCCGATTATATCGCGATTCACGGCGATAAAATTTCCATACTGGCATTTTCTGAAGAATTAAAAGATTTGACTTTAAATCGTCAATTATCAGGTTTAACTTTTAAAAGTAAAAGTGCCTCAACTGAAAATAATTCAAGTAATTATTTAGTTGAAGATAAGCTTTACGAATACAAAAATTCAGCCAACGGGCTGGTTAAAGATATATTAAAACATTATTCTATAGCATATACGGCAAAAGGAATTGCGTATGCTAAAAAGAAACAATTTGTAATTGCCGAAAAATTTTTTTTGAAAGCGCTTGAATGCGATATTGACAATAAAGACGCTAAACGCAATTTGATTTTAGCTAAAAATCGCGTTTGACCGTCTATGATTTTCCGATATTATACAACGGCATAATTATTCAGCTTGTTGTATTAAAAAAAAACTTGAATATCGGAATAATCAAAGTATAATGTGTTAATTGTAAGTAAGTTATGTATCCGCCGGATTTTTCCGGAGGCTGACCTAACTCATTTACTTCCTCTAACGCTGCTAATTCTTAATGCCCTCAAGAATTAGCAGCCCATTTTTATTTTTTTTTTTTATTTATTTATAATGAAACTTCCCGTTTATAAAAAAATAATATTCGTTATTATTTTTTTTGGTATGCTTTTTTTATCGGTTGAAATTGTCGGTTTGTTTCGAAATTTTAGATTCGATAAAAATGTTACTCAATTCTACGTTCCAATGCTCGCGGACAGAAAGTTCGTGCTTGAGGACGAAGAATTATTCTGGAAATTTAAACCGTCGGTCGTAATACTTTCAAGATGGACTTATCCTTCTCATATAAAAATTAATTCCGAGGGATTTAGAAGCGATTCCGAATATTCAGAAAAAAAAGAAGAAGGGGTTAAACGTATTGCCTGTATAGGAAACAGCGTAACTTTCGGATACAGGAGAAGTCTTGAAGAAAGTTTTGAATATGTTTTAGAATCGAAATTGAACGGCGAAGCGTCGAACTCGGCGGCGGAAGCCGGAGCCGGTAAAAAATTTGAGGTATATAATTTCGGCGTTCCGGGTTATACTTCGCATCAAGGACTGATTGTTTTAAAAAGGAATGTCTTGAAATTCAAACCCGACTATCTAACGCTTTGCTTTGGCATAAACGACGAACGCCTTGTTTCAATTCCTGATAAAATAAGAAAGGTAAATATTGGATTTCTTTCTAAATTTGAACCTTATTATCAGAAATTATTCACGTATAAAGTTTTTATGAAATTGTATTATGATAACGTGGAATATAAATTGAAATCAAAATCTATGAGACCGAGAGTTTCTTTGGAAGACTATGAAAAAAATTTAGACGATATAATAGAAATCTGTAAAAAAAATAATATTGTTCCAATAATAATTACTCCGCCGTATAATCCTACTTTTAACGATGCTTTTTCAGAATCGTTGGAAAAATATAGAGAATCCGCGTTAAAAATCGCTGAAAAAAATAATTGTCCCGCCGCCGATTTCTCAAAAAATGTAACGGAAACCTTCAAAACCAGACAAATAAATTATATCTGGGATTCCTGTCATCCGGACGTCGAAGGAAATATTGCGCTGGCTGAAATGATTAGAAAAATAATCGTTGAATATAAACCATCCCCATCTAAAAAATAATTGTTTTTCGAATCATTTTTCTGATTATTGTAAAAACTGCAAGAACCCTAAAAATGCCTAATACATTTTTACTATTTTATCAATAAATTTAATAAACTTTTCGTATGTCATTTCAATTGTTTATTTGAAAAGTAAATTTTGAAATTAACTTCAGAGCGCCGGAAAATCAACCGAATAGTAATAAAACATTTGATAATAGATCTCAACCTGCGGACGGAAAAAAATAAAATCAGGGTTGGGATTTACATTCCTCGGGCTATCGTTAATACGTAGATTTTTATCGACTTGCATTTTTTTTTCAAAACCTTGCAGCATTCGTTGGAAGTGGCGCCGGTTGAAAAAACATCGTCGATGAAAAGAATGTTTTTCTCGAAAAAAATATCGAGAGAATATTGATTTGAATTGAATGCGAATGAATTTTTCAGATTTTGTATTCTTTCCTTTCTTGATAAACCCGCCTGCTGTTTTGTGTCTTTGATTTTTACGACGGCGTTTTTTTTATAATTTATTTTTAACTTGTCGGATATATCGCGGCATAAAATGTCAATATGCTCAATCCCTCTTTCTTTGATTTTAGAATCTGACATAGGCGCGTTCACAATATAATCGAATTTAATGTTTTTATATTCTGATATTGAAATATATTGAATCAAACTTTCGCAAAGTATTGACGCGTTATCGGTTTCCTGATTGTATTTGAAACGTTTTATGAGATTTTTTATTACGCCGGAATAATCATAAATATGACGGGCTTGTTCAAAAAAAATTTTCAGGTTTCGGCAGTCCGAACAAATCAATAAATAATCGGGAACGTTTAAATCTGAGGACAATTTTTTTCCGCATTTAAAACAGACGGGATAAGCCGATTTTATTTCCAACAAATTTTTTTTACAAACCGCGCATAACGCCGATTCAATCTCTGAATTAAGTTTTACGCGGCATTCAAGACAAAATTGCGGATATAAAAAATCTGAAAATCCCGCCGCTAATTTATTGATAATTCTATCAATAGGATGACAAGATTCCATATCTATGACAAGATTTTATAAATCGTTATATATTATACTTTAAGATTTTGTTTTTGTGAATTCTATCAATGCCTCTAATTTCTTTTTCGCTTTAAATCCGTAAATCGAATCTTTCGAGAGTTCAATAGCTTCTTTTATATTGTTGACTCCTTTTAATCCAAGCAGAATAGCAAAAGCCGCATTGATAATAACAATATCGGTTTTCGGGGATTTTTTTCCGTCGAGAACCGATTTGAAAATTTCCACGCTGTTTTCTATCGAGGCGCTTTTTAAATCTTCGGGCGCGCATAAATGAAAACCGTATTCAACCGGATTGAATTTAAATGTTTTGACAACTCCGTTTTTCAGTTCGGAAATAATCGAATAATCGGAAAGCGTGATTTCGTCGAGTCCGTCGCAGCCGTGAACTATGAAAGCCGATTTTGAACCTAAATTTTTTAAAACGTTCGCAAGGGTTTCCGTAAGGGATTTGTCGTAGACTCCCAATACTTGATGCTCGGCGAACGACGGATTGCACAAAGGACCGAGAATATTAAACACAGTCCTGATACCCATTTCTTTTCTTGGAGTCATTGCGTATTTCATCGCTCCGTGCAATTTTGGAGCAAACAAAAAACCGATACCAATTTCGTCAATGCATTTTCCGGTTTGTTCCGGAGTCAAATCAATATTTACTCCGAGAGCCGATAGAATGTCCGCGCTTCCGCAATGACTGCTTACGGAACGGTTTCCGTGTTTTGAGATTTTAACTCCGGCTCCGGCGGCTGCGAACGCTGAACAAGTGGAAATATTAAACGTCCGGCTCATATCGCCTCCGGTCCCGCAGGTATCTACAAGATCCTTGGAAATCACTGGAATTTTTGATGCTTTTTCGCGCATAACTTTGGCGAATCCGGTAATCTCTTCGATGGTTTCTCCTTTTAAACGCATAGCGGTCATAAAAGCGGCTATCTGCGAAGGAGTCGCGTTCCCGCTCATAATAATGCGCATCGCGTTGACCGATTCTTCAATATTCAAATTTATATTATCGACAGCTTTTTTTATGTGTTCTTTCAAATCTAAATTTTTTTTTAAAGAACTGTTTTCGTATGAATTGAAAAAATTAAGAAGAAGTTTTTTTCCTTCTTCCGTAAGTATTGATTCGGGATGAAATTGAATTCCCTGTAAAAACTGATATTTTTTATGCCGGATTCCCATAATAGTTCCGTCTTCGGTATGCGCGGTTATCTCGAGTTCTTCCGGCAATGAATCGTATTCTATAACAAGGGAATGGTAGCGGACCGCTGAAAACGGATTATTCAGATTGGAAAAAATTCCGGTTTTGTTGTGAAAAATCCTTGAAGACTTGCCATGCATTATTTTTTTTGCGTTCGTTATTTTTCCTCCGAACGCGTAACCTATGGCTTGATGTCCGAGACAGATTCCGAGAATAGGTATTTCGGAATGAAACCGTTTTATCAAATCGCATATAATTCCGGCGTTTTCGGGTCTGCCCGGACCGGGTGAAATGATAATGTGGGACGGATTTAATTTTGCGATTTCATCCAGAGTTATTTTGTCGTTTCTGAAAACCTGAACGTCGTATCCGAATTCCGATACGTATTGATAAAGATTATATACAAAAGAATCGTAATTATCAATTAATAATATCATCTGTTTTTCCTCCAAAAATTATAAACAAAAGTATAATAGCATATATGCGTCGGCTTTTTATGAATCATATTCTTTCTATTCCCGTTTCGGCAAGATGAATTGATTCGACTATGCTTTTTCCTTTATTCGCGCATTCTTTCAATTCGTTTTTATCTATCGAGTCATATACTATTCCCGCTCCGGTTTGAAAATAAGCGGTTCCGTTTTTAACGGCGAGACTACGTATCGTTATGGCTAAATCCATCTCGTTGCCAAAAGTTATGTATCCTGCGGCGCCGGCGTAAAAATTGCGTTTTACGGGTTCCAGTTCGTTGATTATTTCCATAGCCCTTATTTTAGGCGCTCCGCTAACGGTTCCGGCCGGAAACGCCGCTTTTAAAACGTCGATAGCGTTTTTATTTTCGGCAAGGTCGCCTGATACGTCTGAAACAATATGCTGCACGTGAGCGAAACGCTCGACATACATTTCTTTTTCTACTTTAACCGAACCGGGTTTGCAGATTCTGCCTAAATCGTTTCTTCCGAGATCGAGAAGCATCAGATGTTCCGCGATTTCTTTTTCGTCGCTCATCATTTCCTCCGCATACATCTGCGTTTCGGTTTCGCTTTTTAATACCGGACGCGTTCCCGCTATCGGTTTTAAATACGCTTTTTTACCGCGCAGTCTTACCATAGTTTCGGGCGACGAACCTATCAAAGTAAAATCGTCGAAATTCATATAAAACATATAAGGCGACGGATTTATAATTCGTAAAGCTCTGTATATTTCAAACGGTTCGACGTTTATCTTAACGTTTTGCCGCGCGGATAAAACGCATTGAAAAATATCGCCTTTAGTTATGTATTCCTTGATTTTATTTACGCCTTCAATAAATATTTTTTCTCCGGAAGAATACTCGGGAACTGGAATTTTGTTGGTTTTGTTATGAGACAAATAATTTATCGCGTTTGGGGCGAAAACTATTTTTTCGAGTTTTTCAAGTTCTTGGTTTCCTTTTTCAAACTCTGATTTTATATCTGAGGTTTCATTTAAAATTGCGTTGTAAATGAGAAAAAGTTTGTTTTTAAAATGATCAAAAACAAGCATTTTGTTGCAGTAGGCGAGATAAATATCGGGAATATCAAGTTCGTCAGGTTTGGAAAAATTCAAATCTTCAATTAATTCAAATATTTCAAAACCGAAATAACCTATGATAGCGCTGTATAAAAAAGGTATGCCGTCTAAAATTACCGATTTATATTTTTTTAAATCGCGTTCGAGATAATCCAGCGGATTAATATTTTCAATTATTTTCGTTTGCGAATCTTCCGTTATATGCAGCTTTTTATTTGAATAACGAAAAAGTTTAAAAGGGTCGATTCCAATAACAGAATATCTTCCGTAATTCTTATCCGTTTCAACGCTCTCAAGTAAAAAGCTGAATTTTGAATTATTGAATTTGGAAAATATGCTTACCGGAGTGTCGATATCGACAATCAATTCTTTGAATATAGGAATTACGTTTCCCTTGTCCGTCAGCGATTTAAATTCCTCAAAACTTGTAGTTTTCAATATTAGTCACCTCTTTAATTTTTATAAAAAAAACCGCAGATTTTATTCTGCGGTTTTTTTTCCGCAGACGATGTAAGTTTATATTATATAAAAATCCATCATCCGCGGCGCATATACATCTTAATAATGATGGATTTTTAAAAATAAATCATACGCCATCGCCATAAATTTGTTTTTATGAATTTCAGTAAATTATTTAAATAAATATTTTTCATAATTTTTTTAGCAACAAACCGTTTGCAGATTAAATCATAAGCCCGATAAACGGGACAAGCTATTAACCTTATCTAAAATATTTTTGCTGAAAAAGCAAGAATATTTTGATAAGACGCTATTCTATCAAGGAACCCACAACTTTTTTTACGTGATTTTCCCAATTGTTCGCTCTTTGAATATTAATTAAATAATCGGATATACTCGTTTCCTGTTTGGGTTTAAAATTCTGTATCGCGCATCCGGTAAAATCGCGGCTATTAATTTTTTTCGACCAAATGGTTTTAATCGCCAAATCCGTTATATCGTAAAAACCTCCGTTTTGTTTTGGCAGTTGAAAAGTTAGAAGAAGAGGTTCGTTTATATTTAACTGTTTTTGAGTTTCAATGTTGACGCCGCTGAAAGATATATCGGTCAAAACTCCGGTAAATACGGCGGTTGGAGAATACTGAGAAACTATTTTAAGATGACAGACAGGAAAGACCGGCATTCTTAAATGTTTTCTGCGGTCGCTTTTCTGAATTCCGGACGGACCTTCTATTTTGAATATGCTCAATTCGTCAAGCTCTATAACGTCGATAATCGAGGAATTAAAATTGCACGGCATAGTTCCTTCAAGATAATGAATAGTCAAAGACTCTCCGGTTTTTAAAGGAACAAACAAGTTTGAAATTCTCGGTTGAGAGATAAAAAGAATATTGTTGATTTCATCGTATTCTTTTATGACTGAAACGTATTTACCCTCGAAAATTCCCGAAGTTACTTCAACGTTGATAATCTTGCCGAAAGTAAGAAAAATTTTCTTCATACTATTCCAGAACTGTAATCTTAACGCCGATTCGATTTAATATTTTTGCGAAATTATTATCGACTTCCTGTTCCGCTGGTTCAATAAGCTCTTCGAGTTTTTCAACTCGTTCCCTGTATTCGTTTTCTTTTGTTTTATACGCGCTTATAACTTCGTTTAGTTTTGATTGAAGATTGTTAATCTGCAAATCTTTTTTTTCAAGAAGTTCGTTTTTACCGTTAAGCTCGTCTTGAGTCTGGCTCAATTGATTTTTTGTGTAAGCGAGGTCGAGTTTAACCCTTGTTATAAAATCCTGTTCATTAATCGAAATATTGTTGGCTGTAACGCTCATAAATTTTAATGCCTCCGATGAGAATTTATTTTATACGTTTAAAGTTTCGTTTCTTAAACCGGCTATTAAAGTTGTTATTTTTATTTTGTCTTTTAAATCCGGTATTATAGTGGTTCCGAATATTATTATTGCGTCGTTGTCCGCTTCGTTTGTTATGAAAGTGGCGGCTTTTTCAACTTCGTAGAGAGTTAGCTCTTCTCCGCCCGCGATATTAACCAGCATTCTCGAAGCGCCTTTTATCGAGTTGACCTCGAGAAGCGGAGAAGTGATTGATTGTTTCGCCGCGTCAAGCGCTCTATTTTCTCCTAATCCGTAACCGATTCCTATCATAGCGCATCCTGCGTTTTTTAATATGCTTTTAATATCTTCGAGATCTACGTTGATAACTCCGGTTTGAATTATTAAAGTCGTTATGGCGAGAACCGCGTCTTTAGCTACGTCGTCCACCATAGCGAACGCCTCGTATAATCCTACGTTTTGGTCAGTGTTTTCAAGAAGCCGCTCGTTTGAAATTATTATAATCGAATCCGCGTTCTCCGTAACTTTTTTTAGTCCTTCCTCCGCCTGAATTTTTCTTTTTTTACCCTCGAATTTGAAAGGAATCGTTACTACGGGAATTGTAAGAATCCCGAGACTTTTGGAAATAGCCGCTATTTCAGGCGCGGCTCCAGTTCCGGTTCCGCCGCCCAGACAAGCCGTGATTATAGCTATATCGGCTCCGGTTAGAACCGCAGCAATCTGATCGCGGCTTTCTATCGCGGATTTTCTTCCCATTTCAGGGATGCCGCCAGCTCCGAGTCCGTTGGTAAGTTTTTCTCCGATTTGCAAAACCTGACATCCTTTAATACGTTTTAATTGCTGTAAATCGGTATTTACCGCGACATAGTCTATGCCTTCGTTTTGCGCTTTTATCATATGAGATAAAGCGTTGCATCCGCCGCCGCCTACGCCTATTACTACGATTTTTGCAAAATCTTTTATCATATAATTCCCCATTTATAAAGTTTAAAATCTGTCAATTTTGAGTTTCGGCAGAATTATTTGTTTTTTCCGGTTTTTTTGAAACTAACTTTTTCGCTTTATACATTTTATTCATAAAAATTCTGCTAAGATTATTGCGGATTGAAATCAAATCCGCGTTTTTACCTTTGCTCGAATGCGTCAAATAATCGTTTTGAATTAGCAGATTCAGAGCGCTGCGCAGATTCAGCAAAACTTTTTCGTTCGCGCCGGCTCCGTCTTTATTAGTCGGATTTTCTATGCTTCCGAATATTTGTTCGTAAATTGTTATGCAGTATTCCGCCATAATCGAACATAACGCTTTGTTTATTTTTTTTTGAGTTTCCGGAACCTGATATTCTTTAGTGGTTTCGGCTATCTTATCGGTTTTTTCTTCAAGAGAAACTTTATCGTCCGATAGCGTCGTCATTATGGATTTTTTTAATTCGTAAGATTGAAGGTCAAACCCGTTTTTTTTCTGGTATAACGCGGCTTTTTCAGTCGAGTGTTTTAAAAGCAGTTTTTGATTGCCGCTAAGATCGTTGTCGATTGTTACGGAATAGTTTTTGTCCCCAACGGGAATATTGTCTTTGATATAATTTACAAGATCGTCTTTGCTTTTAAAAGTGTAAGTGTATTCTTTTTCGCCGAATTTTTCTTTAATGATATATTCTTCGGCGCTAAGATTTTTTTTGTTAAGGGATATGAACGTATCCACTTTAAAGAATCTCCTTAAATTATTTAATTTTTAATTTTTTCAGCAAATCAAATGATTTAACGACGTTTTTAGTTCTTAATACAAGCGTTCCGTTTTTCTGGTTAATTCCGCTGGAACAATATAAATACTCGATATTATGTTTTTTTTCAGAAAGATAATTCGCGACTTTTTGGAGAGCGCCGGGTTTATTTGGAAGTTCAAATAAAATAACGTCGCGTTCGATTACGATTGCGCCGGTGGTTTCGAGCAAGTGAACTGCCTCGTTAGTTTTATCGACTATTATTCGTAAAACCGTGTGATCAATAGTGTCTGAAACGGTTAACGCTATTATATTGATGTTATGTTTGGCAAGGTCGCCGCACATTTTCGCCAATACGCCAGGTTTGTTTTCAAGAAATATCGCAAGCTGTTTTGTAATGCTTATCATTATACAATCTCTCCTTCATAAAATATTCCGAAACTTTTGAAATCGGAAAACCCGATAAAAATCAGGGTTTGACAATTTCTTTTAATTTTCCGTATAATTTGTTCAATTCGATTTTTTGCGATTCTATAGTTTTATTTTTTTCACTTATCTCCGATTTAACCTTCTCAATTTCTTTGGTTAAGCGGATTATATCTACTTTAAGAGAATTCCGCTCGTTTTTAACGGCATCGATTTCAGAGTTCTGAAGCGCGCGTTCTTTCGACATTCTATCGAACATTTCTTTCTGAGCGTTAAATTTTTCTATTTCGGATTGCGACTCTTTGATTTTTTGTTTTAAAACCATAATGATAGTATCGTAATCGGTAAGGGCTAAATTCATATCTTTAACTTTAGTTTCAAGCGACTTTTTGTCGGTTATGAGCTGTTTGATTTCGGAGTTTAGATTTGAAATCCCCGCGTTGGATTCTCTTATTTTGTCGGCTTGCTGTCTGGTGGAATTTTTTAGAAAATCTATATCGTTGTCTTTTTTGACGAAGTCTGATTCGAGCTTGGAAATTTCAAAATTTAATTTTGCGTTTTGGTCGGATAGTTTTGTTTGTTCAATCAGTAAATTTTCTTTTTCCTTGTTAAGCTGTTTAATTCTCTCGTTTAGAAAAATATTCTCTTTCTGTAAAACCGAATTGGAAGAAGCCAGCGTGTCGTTTTGATTTGAAAGAATATTATCGCGCCGTTTTAATTCTATAATCTGTTTTTTTAAGGAAATGATTTCCGTATGGAGTTCAGCGTTGGAAGCGGAAGATTCAACCGTTTTTTTTTCGGAATTTTTTAATTGAAATTGAATTTTTTCTACGTCTGATTTCAGCGTTTCTATGATTCTGTTTTTGTCGGCTAATTCATTCTTTACATTCTTCAATTCTATTTCCGAATGAGTATAAGCGTCTATTGTTTCCGTAAGTTTTGAGTTTAACGCTTTGATTTCTTCAAGCCCCTTTCCCTTTAACGACGCTATTTCATCCGATAAATCCTTTCTGTCTTTTTCAAGAATTTCTATTTGTTTGTTTTTTTCAATAAGTCCAGAGTTATTTTCTGTTAAGGATTTGTTTTCCGCTTGAAGCGACGCTATGGTCTGATTCAATACGTTGATTTTCACGTTTAATTCTTCGATGGTTTTGTTTAAATCTTTAATCGTTAATTCGTAGTTGGTTTTTGCAGTCTGAAAATTTGAAATAAGATTGTCAACGAATTGTTGAGATTCGTTTTTCATCGCAGAAATGTTAATATCAGTCTTGATTTCTGGCTTTGCTTCTGGCTTTGCTTCCGATTTCTCATCGGCAGTCGCCGCGTAAATAAACGCTGAAATCAGAATTATTATTAGTAATATTCTATTCAAAGACGCAACCTCCGCTATTTTTGTAAAATTATCTCATATTAACTGTAAAAATACAACTAATTTTTTTTATTTTAAATTTTTTTGTTTCGATTGCCATAATTTTAAATTAATTATATTTAATCTCGCCTTATCGTCCGACGGATTCAGGATATAATATTTTTCCCAATAAACTAAGCTTGCGTTGTAATCGTTCAAATAATAATATTCCAGAGCGAGATTATATAATTTGAAATTTTTAAAATTTTCGATCTCCGGAATTTTTAAAAGATAATTAACGCTTTCCGCGTGATTTTGCAGTTTTATAAAATTAAACGCCGCAAGATAATTTAAATCCGCGGACCGAGGATATAGATTTAGTCCTTTTTTGGAGTATTCCGAGCCGGAAACGAAATCTCCGGTTTTTATGAACAACTTGATTATTGTGGCAAATCCTATTTCGGCGGGATAATAATCCAGCGCTTTTTTATATCTTTCAATTGATTTGCCGGTAAGATTTAATTCCGAATACGCGGCTCCATCGTTTGCGTAAGCAAGCGCCGCGTCGAAATTTTTGTTAAATCCGTCGACCGGATAATAAAACGCAATCAAGCCGGCGGCTATACCGGCGAGCGTTTGAATTCCGGATTTAACAAAATTACGCTTCAAAATATTCTTAATAAAACTTGACGCTCCTAATCCTGCGCAGGGAATCATTAAAACAAGAACCGGATACCTGAATCGCGAAATCACGTAAAATGATGTTACTGAAAAAAAGTATAAGACAAGCGTCGATAAATACGCCGCTTTAATAAGATTAAATTCAGAATTGTTTTGTTTTGCTGTTAAAACAATAATCCCCATTGCAAAAAAAATGAATATAATGCCGAAATTTACAGGGAAGTATTTTAGATTTGGAATGTAATAATTTTTAAAATAATAAAAATTGTAATTATTGGGTATTTCATAATTATTTAGCGCCGCGGCGATTTTATTTAATTGTAATTTTATAAAAGCCGCCGGATTCGCTTTTATCGAATCTAAAACTACGCGGAATATGACTGCGGATAAATTTTTGTGTTTTTCGGCGTATTCGTTGGATTTCGGATGTTCTATCCAGCCGACTCCGTTTGATTCTATTATGTTTCCGGAAGCGAATTCTGCCGCGCCTTTATCGCTGAAACTCAATAAACCTGCTCCGGCGCTTATGTTTCTTATTCCAAGAATGCAAAATATTAAAACGATTCCGGAAATAAAATATAATAACATTTTTTTTCGATTTGTTTTATAAAAAAATATAATACATATGATTGATGAAATAATAAATGAAATTGAGTTGGGTCTTGTTAAAAAAGCGGCTCCTGCTAATAAACCGGCTGAAAAAAGGGCTTTAAGATTATTGGTTTTATAAAAAATTATTAATAATGTTAAACATAAAAAAATCTGAAACGGTATCAGAAAAGTTCTGAGAATGAGAAAATTATAATAGTATTGCGCCCCGCAAAACAATAATAATATTGAAGCGGACAATCCCGCGGCAATGCTGTCGAACAAAAAATATGAAAATATAAAAACCAAAACTACGGTTAATGAACCCGTTATTGATTGAAATACTCTGATTTTATAAACGTCGGCGCCGAATAACTTTATTGCCGCCGCCAGATAATAGTAGTATCCCGGTTCCTGATTGAATTTTCCTTTTCCAATAAATCCGGAGTTCGCGAGATTTTTTCCGTTTTCAAAAAATGCGTATGAATCGGTAACTTTATTAATAAAATTAAATAAAGGATGTCTTTTATATTGCGTCAATAAAACCCAATTTAAGACGGCGGAAATAAGGAAAAGAACGATGCAATAAAATATAAAAATTTTTGTTTTATTTTTTTTTTCAGAATCAGAACTCGGTTTGCATTGAATCGGGTTATTTACTGATTCGGTTGGTTCCGAATTATTTTTCGGAGAAAGATTTTTTGAAATTTTACGTTTTTTCAAATCTCTCGATTTCATTTTTTTTTAGGTTTCAATAAAAACGCGTATGATAATGTTAATAATATTAAACCGTAAAGCTTGATAAATTGAAACAGTATCAAAGGAAATCTGTTAAGACGGACGTCGTAGTATTTAAGATTTAATCCTATTATCGCTATAGAAACAAAAAATAGAATCAATGGAATTTTTTTTTTTGAAAAATTTTCGCCTCCACCGCTTTCAATTCTGAAAATATAATTTTTGAAAAATATAAACAAGGGAAAAAATGCGATTATCAGATGATGTTCCCATAAAGTTTTTACGAAAAGAAGCGAAAACAAAATATATAATCCCATACAATTTTCCTCGTTGATGATTTTATTTTCATTTTTGTCGTTTGCTTTAACAAAACTTAATGTTTTTATAATCAAACCCGAAAAAATAATAATCTGAAAAATTAAAAATAATTTATCGGAATATAGAGCTAAAATGTTTCTTTCAGAAACGTTTATCAAGGCTCTATCAAAAAGCGACCACAAGGATATGTTGTAGACATTGGCGCCTGCGCCTCTGGAAAATTGAGGCAAAACTTCTGAAAAATAAATTTTATATTCTTCGAAATTGAAAAACGAACTTGTTCCGGCGATAATAAAAAACGCAACCGCTGAATAAATAAATAGTTTATATTTTCGATTCAATATCAAAAATAAAAACAATACGGCGGGTATTATTTTTATCAAAACTGCGGCGGATAAAAAAAACGAAAATAAAAGTTTATCATCCTTTTTATAAAAATAATAACATAAAAAAAACAGTCCTAAAATTATGATATTAACCTGTCCCAAAGCCGCTGAAACGTAAAGCGGGTTCAATAATAACGCCGCAGAAAACGTTAATAAAGAAAAATAAATATTTTTATTTAAGGATAAATAGATTATATAAAAAATAATAATTAAAAACAAAGGATTGACAACGCAAGACCAAATAAACCGCGCTTTTTGAACCTCGACGACGGTTAAAACGCGCAGAAGCTGCATATAAAACGGAGGATATACGCATTTATTTATTGAAGTCGAGTTTTTTTGTGAGTTTAAAACTAAACTTTGTTTTAATAAATCGGTTTCATTGTATGGATTCAATTTGTTTTTCAAACAAAACGCGGCTGTATAATACGGGTCAAAATCTGTTTTCCTGCCTGACCTTGTTTGAAATAATCCGTAATATGAATAAAATAAAAAGGAATAAACAAAAATAAAAATTACGGCGCTTTTAAAAAGATACTCGTAAAAATTATTGTTTGGATTAGAAAAAGTTTTTTTTACGCCGGAATTATCGGCAGAATCGTTTTTCATTAAATTTTTTTTTCGCGTTAAATCCATAAAATGCATTTTTTTTAAATTGAAAAATGCTGAAATCAAGCTTTTTCCAGTAGTTGAGCATTTTTCAATTTTCTGATGCGTTTTTTTGTATCCTATCAATAAATTTCTTGCATTTTTACGGCAAGAATATTTTTTAAAGCGTTTTAACCCGAAAACTGCATAAGGATTTTGAAAAATTGTTCAAACAGCATAGAATACTTGTTTTAGACAATTTTTCAAAATCTTAAAAATATACCGAAATGTTTTCGGGTTTTTAGAAGTTTTAACAAGCATACATCTATGTTTTGAAAAACTTCACTTTACATCGAATGCAGTATCAGGGTTTAACCCAAATGCATTATTTGGGTTCGAAACCTATATAAATTATAGAGTCTTAACGCTTTTTTTAATCTTCAACTTTTAAATCAATCTGTCAGATACAAATTTTTTTCCGATAGAATGTCTGTCGACATATTTGAAATCTTTTCTCGACTGGTTAATAATCGAAATAAAAGATTCTGTGTTCATTTTATTTTTCGGATCAATTATATTAGCCGGTTTAGAATGTAAAAGTTTTTCGGAATAATTATCGGACGCTTCGTTTTCAGAGATAAAATCAGCGCGTATACCGTCTAATATTTCATTTATAAATCCGGCGGATACGCTCGATTGTTCCGTTTTTTTTTCAGTAGGCGCGTAAGATTTATTCTTGGGTTTTAAAGACGGGGCGCCGGTTGAATTTTTTTTTGGTATTCCGCCGACTTTTCCAGTTTTTGATTCGTTCATAATTTTAAAATCATATCGGAATTATTTGGATTATCTGAAATTTTCCGTCGGGTCCACAAGCGGATTTCTAACAGCTTCAAAAAATTTTTCAACCGCGTTTTCCCATTTTCCCTGCGTTTTTAAGATTAATTCTATTGATTCTCTTACGGCGCCGGCTCCGCCTTTCGCATTAGTGATATATTTTGCGAGAGTTTTTATATCCTGAACGGAATCGTTCACTGCAATCGGAAATCCGCAACGTTCCATAACCATATAATCGTCGATGTCGTCGCCGATATAAGCGACATTTTTATATTCGACTCCGTCGCGAAGCAGAAATTCTTCTATAGCTGCGTATTTTCCGTATTTAGCTCCGATGATTTCGTCAACGCCTATGGCTCTGCCTCTGATTTTTGAAATCTCGGTCAAATGAAGCGATATCCAAATCTGTTTTAAATTTGAATATTTCGCTATCATTGTTCCAAGCGTGTCTTTTTGGTCGAACGATTTTAGTCTCCAGTCTTTTTCGCTAATCAGTATTTTTCCGTCCGTTAAAACTCCGTCAATATCGCAAATAACAACTTTAATATCGTTGATATATCGCGTTAATCCTGAAATGTGATTCATCTTTTGCCTCCGGTAATTCTTGTTGTTTTATATAAATATTCAGATTTTAATTTCCAATCCTTCAACCGCGGCCGCCAGTTCAAAACCCGTCAATTCGTTTTCTTCTATAAATTTTTTTTTGGATTCGATTATGCCGTCGATTTTTTCGTCGGAATAATCGGGGTCGTAATGTATAATGTATAACTTTTTTACCGCCGCCGCAAGCGCTATATTAATGGCATAATCAATCGAACTGTGTCCCCATCCTTTTTTCTTATTGTAATCTTCGGAATCATATTGCGCGTCGTGAATTAATAAATCCGCGCCTTCTATAAATTTCCTGTATTTTGCTTCCATATTGTCGATTACTTTTTGAGTTTTGCCGGAATTTGATTTGAAAAATAACTCGTATCCTTCGTGATCGCTCGAATAAACGACGGTTTTATTTTCAAACGATATTTTGAATCCTATAACGCTGCCGAGTCCGCCGTGATTTAAAACTTTTGTTTTAATATTAAAGTGTTTATAATTCGTTTCTTCGTCGTCGCCCATTTGTTTGAAAAAGTTTGAAGATGGCAATCCGTCGAAGTTTAAAGGGAAAAAATCGTGGTCCATCTGCAGATTTATTATATCTTTTAAGTCGCGTTTGGTTCCGTAAGGTCCGATGAAATCGAATTTATTGCCGGGAATATATAGCGGAATAAAAAACGGAATTCCCTGAATATGGTCCCAGTGCGTATGGGATAACAAGATTTGAGCTTCAATAGGATTTTTCCCGAATTCTTTCATTAATTGAGAGCCCAGCATTCTGATTCCGGTTCCTGCGTCTATAATCAGAATCTCGCCTAATCTATTCCGGAGTTCCACGCAAGCCGTATTGCCGCCGTATTTAATTGTATTTTTTGAGGGAGTCGGCAGCGAACCGCGCACTCCCCAGAATTTTATAATCATTCATACTATTGTATATTTTTATCAAAAAAAAACAAGATTATTTTCATTCGAATATTTCATAAAAAGTCTTATTCTGAACAAACCTGACGTTTTTGCCTAAAGCGAGTATTTCATATGCGTTTGAATTATTTGACAGAAAATCAAAATATTCGGCGCTTGCAAATCTGATTTTTTTTGCCGATTCGATTTTTTTGGATTGCGCGTATGCGTCAACCCAGTATTTTCCGGTATTATAGAACGCTCTGCCCCGTATCTGTTTTGAAGCCGCGTTCGATTCGATATTCTTTATTTTTTTTTCGCTCGAAGAAGGAGAAGGCTTTGAAACTATGTTTCCCAGATAATACTGGTTTGCTTTTGAAGGCGATTGATAATTCAACTCCTGAATATTTTTGCTGATTTCAACGCTTGTTCTTCCGGTTTTTTCCTTGATGGCGTCAAACTTTTTTTTGGATTCTGATTTTAAAAATATATTGTCGCCGTTTCGCGCTAAATTATTGAATACGATTTGTTCGCTTTTTATATCGCCTGAACGCAGGGATTTGTCTTCGTCTTCCAAAATTAAATAACTGGTATATGGAGTTACGATTCCGTAAATTTTTGACAAATAAACTATTTCATCAATCAATTCTTTGTTTTCTCCTTTTAAACGCAATTCGTCAAGCGCCTCGCCGATGCGGCGCGACGCCCATAATACCGGAACAAAATCGTCGGAGGTTTTATCAATTGAAAAAAACGCGGGGAAAACGTATTTTACCGGGGTTCCGTTTATTTTTCCCTCAAGAAAAATTTTTGATTTGCCGAACGCCGAATTTGCGTTTTTCGAATCGCGTCCGCCTCCTTTGATTTTATCATTCCAAAAAGAATATTTTCCGGCGATTGTAAGTTCTGCGCCTCTGAAAAGGTCGGGTATGTTTTTAGGATAATTGGAGTATAATTTTACGTTTCCTTCGGAATAAAAACGGACGTCCGTTAAAACGGGAGACTGTATCGCATTGTAAAATCCGGATATTTTCAATTCGATATCCTCTTTCTCAGAGATATAACTCCTGTATCCTTTTGTTATTGACGTTATCTTATCGAGAAGATATGAATTTAAATCGTCTCCAATTCCCAGAGTGAAAATTTTTATGTTTCCCAATTTCTCGTTCTTGATTTTTTTTAGCAGTATTTCTTCGGAAGTCTCTCCGATAGTGGGTTTTCCATCCGTAATAAAAACGAGGTATTTGGGTCTGTCTGAATTTTTATCTTTAAAAGATTGAATTGCGAGTTTAAACGCTTCTTCGATATTGGTTCCGCCTATGGGTTTGAATTTATTTATGAATTTTCTTGATTTGTCAAGGTTTATCTCAGTATTTTCAACAATGCTTTCAAATAAAGGTTCGGCGTCTGTGGAAAATTTAATTATTTGAAACCTGTCTTTTGGATTTAAATTTGATATGCAGTATAAAAGAGCGTTTTTCGATTTTTCAATTTTTTCGCCCGCCATACTTCCTGATACGTCGCTTACAAAAACAATATCTTTTGAAACTATCTCTTCCTCGCCGGAATCTTCCGAGTTCGGAATCAGCGACAATAAATAAAATCCTTCGTTAGCTTCTTTGTCTTTATATGTCTGAAGCGAGAATCCGAGTAATGAATCTTCGGCGTTGAAATATAATTTAAAATCAGTCTCAGGTTTTACGTTTTTATCTTCGTATTTTACTGTATAACTGTTATCGCTTTCTTTTTTTATCTCGGTATGATGCGTCGGGCAATATACGGTTTTAATCTTTTCGCCTGACTTTATTTTAACGGTAATCGAAACCTCTTTTAAAAGGCTCGCTGAAAATTTTTCTGTGTTTAAGGGATATGCGTATCCGGTCATTCCGTTGATTCTTTCAAGTTTTTCCGAATAACTGATGATTATTCGTTTTTCCGATTTCGGTTCAATCGGGAATATTTTTATTTTAAAAATATCCCTGTCTGAATATTCAAGCAAAGCGGGATCCTTTTGTTTGCGGACTATGTCTTCGTATATTTTTCGGGCTTTTGAACTGTCAAGAAGTTCGGCTTCGGTTTCTTTGCCGTTTATAAACATAGTAAATTTTCTGATATTTGAATTTGGCGGAGCCGGAAAGATATAAAACCCTTCGAGAATATTATTGGACGAATTATAAAAAGTCTGGTCTATTCGAGTTAAACTTACAGTTCCGTTGATTTCCGTTTCGACTTTATGATACAATACTTCAAGCGGGAAAATATTATAACCGGCGTTGCCCGGTCTTTGGTGTTCCGGAACTACTATAAACCCGTCGGAATACGATTCGCAAGCGGTAATAATAATTATTAGCGTTAAAAATATTTTTTTCATTTCAGAGTCCTTTTGTTTGCAGTTTTCGGGTTTATTTAATTTCAAACTGTTTCTTTTTCGCGACTTCCGAAATCGTTTTTATAATCGCAGAATCAAGCGTGTTTTTGTCCAAGTTGTTTTTTAATTGTTCAGCCGCGTATTTATCCCGCTCTTTCGAGAGTTTATTAATCCTGTTTTGAATTGATGTTCTTTTATTTTTCATTTCTTCAATGTATTTTTTTCTTTCTTCGGGGGTCTTTTTTTTCATTTCGTCCGGAAGTTCCGTTTCATTCGTCAATACATTTTCGTTTGATTGATATGCGTCGACCAAATCCCAAGATTCGTTTTTATAAAAGATTTTCGATTTTGAGGCTACTCGCTGAACCGCGATATCGCCGTTTATGCTCGCCGCATTTTTATCTTGAAGACTTTGTAAAGATTTTTTATATTCTCCCGCCGCTCCGTATCCGATATAAGTCGAATTCAATTCCGCGTTCAACTTTAATATTTCCGTGTCCTGCGGCGCCGAGATTGCGGCGATTACTTGATTATGGTCGATATTGATATATTTTCCATCGGCTAAATCGGCGCCTTCTTTCCAATGAGTTTTTACTCCTTCGGAATATGACCCGCAAAAAATTGTGTTGACTATAATCGATTTATTTATAGCTGATTTGCAGGAATCCCTGAAATCAACTTTTTTTTGGGCTTGATTAAACGGCTCGTTTCCAGCTATGAAAATTAGTTTCAAGTCTCCGTTTGATTTGCTCCATTCAAGCGAATCGACTGCGGTTTTTATCGCCCAGCCGCAATATTCAGCGCCGCCGTTAGTGCGTAATTTAAACAATTCGTCCGAAATCAAATCCAAATCGGTTGTGAATTGTGATAACATTCCGATATACCCTTCGGATGAAGGAAGAACGCTTTTTCCGTATTCAAATAAAGACACGTTTAAATCTGGAGAAATCCCGTTTTTTTTTGCCGACGCAAGTTCGTTCACTATTTTCCATAACTGCGATTTCGCCTGGTCAATCAATCCGTCCATACTATTGCTCGTGTCAAGAAGAAGGGCTATTTGTATTAATGGCTTGTTTGATAACGCGGCTTTGGTTTTAACATTTTCGCTTTCCGTTTTTAAAGGTTTATCTGTCTTTTCAATTTCAACGACGTCGAATGATTTTATCGTTACGGTTCCGCTCCAGGCTTTTTGCTCGATAATTTCGCATTCCGCTTCAATCGTTTTCCCTTCAAGTTTTTTTATTTCTTCAAGATTTTCATTTTTTATTGTATATGTTTTTTTTGAACGTGATTTCCAGTTATGAACCAGATACGCCCCGCCTTCCTCTGAAATCACGATTTTGCCTGTGATTTTTGCGGTTTCCGCGTTGTTTTTTAAACTTTTTGCCGAACAATAATCATTCAATAATAAACATAAAATAACTGCCGTAAATATAAAGCTTTTAAAAAAATTTTTTTTCATTAGTAAAACCTCCGGTTAATTTTTTCTCGTTCGTAAATTTAGAACCCTAATTTATAAATATGTTCAAAATTTTTTTTAGAAAAATCCCGATTATGTTTTTTAACCCGAAAACTGAATAAGGATTTTGAAAAATTGTTTAGACAGCTTAGAATACTTGTTTAAGACAATTTTTCAAAATCTTAAAAACATATGATTTACGGCTAAAGCCGTAAATTTAAAAAGTTTTCGGGTTTTTAGAAGTTTTAACATAAATTGCGATTTTAAATCGCAATAATACATCTATGTTTTGAAAAACTTCACTTAACGTTTAATGCTCTATCTGGGTTTAACGCAAAATTTTTTAACTTTAAAAATGCATTAGGCATTTTTAGTGTTGAAATCTTTAATGATAAAATACGAGCATTTTATCATTAAAAAACTGACGTCCCGTATTTTTAAAATCAAACCGCTTGACAAATCAAGAAGCGTTTTATAAACTTTTTAACCTGAAAACTGTATAAGATTTTTGAAAAAGCGCTGGAAGTAAGGGAAAACATTGATTTTGAGCGCTTTTTCAAAAGAATTAATTTTTACTTGGCAGTTTTCAGGTTTTTGGAAGTTTTAACAAGAGTGTATATATGTTTTGAAAAACTTCACTTTTTTTATTGCATTATTCGGGGTTAAATGAAATATTTTCTTATATTTTCGTTGTTGTTGATTTTCATATTCGGCGTTTTTTATAATTATTCGCATTACTATAATAAACTCGATTATACCGTTGATTCGGGTTTTTTTTCCAACTTAATCAATAATACGATTAATGGCGATTACTTTTATACTTCCTTTTATCATTGGGCTGAAGTTAAAAACGTTGTATTCAACAGTCTCGGAGAGAATTCTTATTTTACGGCGACATTTGCCGCTCCGTTATTTATGTTTTTTTCTTCTCCGGTAATGTTGAATATTTTCCAACAATTTTTTTTGCTCGCCGCGGTTTATTTGATTTTTAAAATATCTCTCTCGTTGTTGAATAATAAATTCATTTCGTTTATACTTGCGATTTTGATTTTGTCGAACAATCATTTTCAATATCTTTTTATCTATGATTATCATCCTGAAATATTCTCTTTCTTTTCAATTTTATTGATTTTCTTTTTTTTTATAAATAAAAAATTCAAACTCGCGGTTTTATTTGTTATTGTTTCCGCTTTAAATAAGGCGACGCTGCTGCCTACTCTGGCTTTTCTGGTTTTATACTTTTTTGTAAAATCAAAATTCAAATCATTTCTCGCTTTATTTGTTTTTATTCTCATTTATTTTTTTATTTTAAATTACTATTTCTTTCCTCTTTTCAGAAACGAATCGAATAATATAAAAAATGAATTTCTTGCAAGATACGATAGGATTTTAGATAATAACAACGATGAGTTTATATATTCCGTTTTGAAAAATCCTTTGAAAATATTAAGACTCATATCCGGTAAAGAATCGGGAAACTACCTTAAAGATCATTATTTGAATTTTGGATTTCTGCCTTTTTTTAATTCTTTGAATTATACCGTATTCCCGACTTTTTTAATTAATTCATTAAGTTCGTCGATTCATCAAAAATCTATTTATTATCAATATAATCCGGATATGCTCGCCGTATCGGTTTTATCGTTTATTCTAACGCTTTCGTTTTTCTTAAAAACGATAAGAAAAAAAAGTTTTATTGCGGGTTTGATTATAATAATTCTATTTATAAATATTGCGAATAATTATAAAGACGGCCCTTTTACTACTTCAAGCGCTCCATATCAAAAATTTGAACCGGTAAAACTTTTCCCCGAATTTTTAAATAAAATAAACGAAATTAAAATTGGCGAACCGATTGGAACCGATAACCGCTCAACCTTGTTTCTCTGGGATTATAAAAAATTAAGACTTATTATTCCTGAGAACGAAATGATTTCCAACGAAAAATTTCCCGACGAGAAATTTTTGGTTTACTGCGTAAAAGATTGCGGAGAAAAATCATTTTGTTATTATAAAAATCTCGCCGCTTCCGGAACATATAAAATCCATTATTCCGATTCTCAATTTGAAATACTGCGGAAAACGGAATAACCGAACCGTTAGAGTTGAACCGTTAGAGTTTGGCAAAACCGAAATAAATAAAAGAAACAGGATAAGAAAAATCAGGAAAAGGTGACAGGTTGACGCATTTAGGAAAAGGTGACAGGTTGACGCATTTACGCAAAAACTTAGAATTGTAGTCGCGGTTTTAAATCTGCGCAAAAAGATAATGAACTGGCGCGAATTAAAAATTCGCGACAACTAAAGAAAAAAATGAGGTATAGTCAATAACAAATGATTAGATGTTTGAAAACGAAGGAATTAATGCTTTAGCATTTTAATAATTTTACATAATTTCACATCAGTTCCCTGTGAAAAAAATATTAAACAGGAAATGGATGGGGACGAAAAATAGGGACGGAGCATAAGTTTCTTAAAATAAAATTCGGATGACGACGCTGAAAGTTGCAACAAGTTGCAAAGAGCGTCGAATTTCACATAGCCGCAGGTAAATTGCGCGACAGATTTTTTACATTATGGGTTAATCCTGAAAGCATTTTGGATTAAAAAACGGGCGATAAATATTTCGCGACGCTCGGCAAAACTTTTTCGACTGTTATGTCGTTCATACATTTAAAATTATTCGGGCAAATGATTTTTTTGTTGTATTTATAACAGGGCTGGCAATCGAGATTTTCGGATATTATCTCGGAATTTTCAGAATAAGGTCTGTTTTTAGAAATTATCGTCGGTCCGAAAATAGCTATTACAGGAGTTTTGACAGACGCGGCTATATGCATTAAACCGTTGTCGTTTGATATAAATGCCGCGCATTTTTTTATTATAAGCCCGGCGGTTTGAAGATTTGTCTTCCCGGTAAGATTAATTGTATTTTTTCCTGAAACGCTTTTTGCATATTCAAATTCGTTCGACCCGCCGAGCAATAATATTTTTACGTCCGGATTTATTTTTTCTATTTCGGAAAATAATTTTTTAAAGTTTTCAATGTTCCACCGTTTAGCGGCAAGAAAATCATTTGAACCGATATGCGCTCCGATAAGCCTTATTTTTTCAGAATTTAATCCGGTTTCTTTCAATATTTTTTCCGATTGAATCGCGTCGTCTTTTTTATAATAAAACTGCAGCGATTTTACTATTGAATCCGCCGGACATATTTCCTCGATTATTTTTAGATTTCTTTCGACTTCGTGTTTTTTCAGGTCGGGTTCGGTTCTTTTATTGAAAAGACAGCTTGATTCTCCGCATCTTACTCCCGCTTTTGAAAATAAAGCGAGTATTCCGGATTTTAAAGGATTGATTCCCATTGAAGAAATGAAAACGTCGAATTTATGAAATATTAAAATATTAAAAAGAGTTTTTAAAAATGATGATTTAGAAAAAGAGTCGTAGAAAAAAAAACGTTTGATTTTATTTGAAGGCTCGAAGATTCGATTGGCACCGAGACCGCTTGTAAGCATATAAAATTCGGATTCGGGAAACGATTTGACAAGGGACGCAAACGCCGGCGTGAACATAACTGCGTTTCCTATGCCGCCGGGCAAAACGATAAGAATTTTCATTGGCTTGGTTTCTCCGCAAAATAATTTATTACTTTAAAGTATTCCGAGTATGAACGGTCGGGATAAAACCGCCTGACGTTTTCCAATCCTTTTTCTTTCAAGGTTTGCCTTAATCGTTCGTCCGTATGCAATGTCAATATTTTTTCAGCGATATCCTCGGGCAATTCCGGATTGATAAACAAACAGGAATCGTTCAGAATTTCCCTGAGCGAGGTTCTATCCGAAGATATTACGGGCGTTCCGCAGCTTTGAGCTTCAACCGGAGGCAATCCGAAACCTTCGTGCAGACTCGGATGTATAAGCATTTCCGCAGAAGAATAAAGATTTTTCAATTCGAAATTATTTTTCGGATTTATAAAAAAAATTCTTTTTCCAAGACCATTTGTCTCGACATATTTTTCGATTTCATCGCGCCTTTTGCTTTTTGACCCGGCAAGAACAAGATTGAGATTGCTATTTGATATTATTTTGGAAAATCCTATAACGAGGTTTTTAATGTTTTTATGCGGTTTGAAATTCCCGACGCTTAGGGCGTAAATTCCAAAATCGTTGTATGTGCCGGTTTTCGCCGGTTCTGCGTCCGAACGCTCCCCCTTCCTAAAAACCTCGTTTATCGAATTTGGCAAAATATGAATTTTGGATTCGTCGATTTTATAATTTTTTAATATTTCGTTTTTCGTGTAATTTGAAACCGTAAAAATTTTTTTGCTTTTTAAAAGGGAAAAATATAAATAATATTTTGCGAAAAACCTGTAAAAACCCGAGCGTCCGTAAAATTCAAGGGGAAACGTGATAAAACCAATATCGTGAACCGTTATTACGCAGGGAACAGAAACTGGAAACGGCAATTTGTAATAAGGCGAAATAAATAATCCGATGCTATATTTTTTTAATAAATACGGAAGCGCAATAAAATCAAAAAAAGGATTGAATTTGATTTTATTGAAAATAATGATTTTGAATCCCGCGTTTTTATTTTTCAATTCAAACGGTTTGTTGGAAAATAAGAAGTATGAATTGATTTTGTCGTTTTGAATAATGTAATTTATTAAGTTTAAAGTATATTGACTTATTCCGGTGCCGCCGAAACTCAATTCTCTAACGTCTATTCCGATATTCATTTTTACAATAATAATTCCATTCCTTCTGCGGCGGCAAAAACAGATTTGAGCTTTCCGCGGTTTTTGTTTATTTTTTTGAATTTGTTTTCTATGCTCAAAAGTTCGGAATCTTTTCGATTCGGCTCATGATGAAAAAAACAAAGATTCTTTACGTTTGATTCCACCGCGAGATTATATACGTCTTCAAAACAGGAATGACCCCAGCCGATTTTGCTCGGATATTCTTCTTTTAAATAAACCGAATCCATTATCAGCAAATCGCATTCGGAAACGAATTCCGAAAGAGAATCAAATAAATCGCAATAAAGTTTTTCTCCGATTTTATTGATATTAATTTTTTTGCTTTTTTTTACGGCGTCCATATAAGCTTGATTATACAATTCAAAATCAGTCACATACGCGATTGATTTTCCTGTGGATTTGAAAGTGAATTTATAACTCATATCTATCACGGGATGGTTATTCATTATTGTTTCGACAATTACTCCGTCAATTAATTCTGAAAATTGGCCTATGTTCAATTCCTTAAATGAAATATTAGCTCCAAGACTTTTTAATCTTATTGGAAAATATGAATGTTCCATCTGGTTGGAAATAATTTTTTCAAGCGATTGTCCGAAAAGCTTCGGACCAAAAACTCTTATATGATTGCCTTTTATAAAAGCCGTGGCAAAAAAAGGCAATCCTTGAATATGGTCCCAATGCGTGTGCGTTATGAATAAGTCGATTGTATTTCCGCTTGCTTTGCCTTTGCCTAAAAGACTATTGCCCATTAATCTTATTCCTGAGCCCGCGTCGAGTATAATATATCTATTTTCCGAGAGTTCAACGCTTACGCAGGAAGTGTTGCCGCCGTATTTAACCGTATCGGCTCCTGGCGAGGGTATAGAACCGCGAACTCCCCAAAACGCGACTTTTACATTTGATTTTTTTTTTTTGCCGTTTATATTTGAACTCTTATCTTTTTTCATTTCTGTAACCGTTGTTTTTTAGTAATTCGATTTTTGTTTGAATAACTTTTGACATTTTTTTATTTTCCAGTTCGGCAGATATATTCAAACCAGATTCATAATATTTTTCCGCGAATTTTTTGTTTTTAATTTTATAATATAAATCGCCGTAATTATCGTATAAAAACATTAATCCGTATAAATAATTTATTTTTTTAAATATCGTCAGCGTTTTTTTATAATAATCTTTACATTGATTAATGTCTCCGATAATTTCGTAAAGTTTTCCGATTCGCATAGTATTGTTGCCCTGATTAATCTGAGATTTTTCAAGACAGGAAAATTTATAGGCGGTTTTGAAAAAATACAAAGCTTTTTTATAATTATGCAATCCTAAATAAGCTTCGCCGAGAAAACCGTATACAAGCTGAACATTGTGAAATAACCCCCCGCGCGCCGAAAAAATTAAAGATTTGTATAGATAGTCGATTGCTTCTCCGTAATTTTCGAGTTTTAATTGAACGTTGCCCATACTTCCGTATATTACAGATAATGAATAATCCTCCTGCTTTTCTTCCGATAATGAAAGCGCCTGTTTGAATAAATCGCTTGCTTCCGAATATTTTTCAAGCGTTATATATATATTTCCAAGACTGTTTGTGCTTTTAATCCAATTTTCCGAATCTCCTATTTTTTTGAAAATTTGTTTACTGAGCAAATAATAATTCTCGGCTTTTTTCATCAGCCCGCGTCTTACATAAACCATTGCGGATTTAAAAAATATTCTTCCTTTCAACTGTTCATTTAAAGTATACCGGTTTAATTTAAGTAGTTTCTCAACTAAAGCCGCGGATTTTGCCCATAGTTTAAGAGTTATCGCGTATTCGAGAATATAAAATAATTTTTCATTATAATCGTCATAACTGATTTTTTTTGAAGTTACGGAAAATTTATTTGAATGATTGAATATGAACGCATAATCAAATGAAACAGTCTCGTCAATCAAATATCGAAAAATAAAATATGAAAATAAATCGAGTTTGTAGAATTCGTTAAATTCAAATAAGATGATTTTGCCCGTTGAAATTTCGTTTATTGCATCCGCGCTCTGATTTAATAAGTTTTGAATCAGCGGGGTTTTATAATCTGAATTTTTTAGCGTTCCGCTTAAGTCTTTAAGTTGAGACGATAACCATTCTATTTTGGTTAATAAATTTTTATCGTCTGATTTGGTACCGAGATTTTTAAAAATGTCTAAAATGCCGAATCTGTCAGAGAATCCGAATTCGGAATCGTCTATTTTTATTATTCCAGAGGATAATTTCTTTTTGGTTCCCGATAAGAATTCTTTAAATCCAAAGGATTCAATTATGGTTATGTCATTACCAGGAACTTTTGCCCAGCCGACAATTTTTTTTAATTTACTATAAGTTATATTCGTCATATCTTAAAAAAATTTAAACCGAATATAAAATCAAATATATTTATAATAAATTACTTTTTAAAAATTGTCAAAACTTAATTCTATTTTTTGCGGCTTTACCAAAATCGACGAGTAAAATAAAAGTCCGATAAAAATAATACTTTAGATAAAAAAAGCCGGCTGCAAAAGTCGAAACCAATTAAAAATCATAAAAAATTAAAAAAAATAAAAATTTATAAAAAGAAACAACTCTAAAAATTCAGAAAAAAAAGACAAAAATCCCCGGCAAAAATCAAAAGGAAATTATAAAAAATCATTAATCCCGAAAAGCCAAAATTTTACGCCGTTTTAGGTTCGATAAGAATCGCGTATTTTAACGAATTCATATCGTCAGCCGATACTGATTCGGCAACTAAATTAGTAAAAATATATCGAAAGAAATCGCTAAGAGAATTAAAATCTCTAAATACTAACGACTCGCCGTTTTCATTATAATAAAACAACATAAAACTAAGAATCCAATCAGTTATTTGCATAAGAATATGATATGCTTTAATGGAATTGGCATTATTGTAGTATCAAAAATATTCTTGCAATTTCAGCAAAAATATTTTTGATACTATTAATAGCTTTTCCGGTTTATCCGGCTTATGCGAATAAGCATGTTCAAGAGAAAATTCAATATTTTTTTCTCTGTTAAACG
>DAINAU010000014.1:0-35181 GCA_036733285.1 bacterium | reverse complement strand
CAAAAATACGAAGAGTAGATTATTTATAAAAAATATTGATATTTATCATAGGAGAGATAAAATAATTATTAAATGAAATTATTTATGATTCAAATATTTGTTTTAATAGTTTTAATTTTTTTACTTTTGCCGAAGGAAATAAAACCGGAAAATATTGAAATTATAAAAGTTAGAGGTCAATCAATTCTTTCAAGCCCGAATTTTTATGATGAAGCGGTTGACGATGCGTTGCGCGAAGCGGTTCGTATGGCAGGCGGAATAAAAATTAAAAATATAACAATTGTAGAAAATTATTTGTTATCGGTAAATAAAACTTTTACAAGAACAGACGGATTTGTAAAAGGATATAAAAAAATTAAAGAACAAAAAGATTCTGCGAATGATTTGTTTTATGTATATTTAGAAGTATCAGTTAATACCGCCGATTTAAAAGATAATCTTTCAGCTAATTGCATAGATACGAGCATTGATATTGACGTAATATACGATTGGATTGGCAAACCAAAAATTATGGCGGTAGTAAAAGAATATATTGATAAAAATGAAAGCGAATTAAATTACGCAAGAACCGAAATTGAAAATGTTTTATTAAAAAATGAAATTCATATTGCGAGTCAAGAACAAATTCAGGAAATTAAAAATACGGATATATCAAACGCCGATGATGTAAAAAAAGCTCGGGCTTTTGCAATGAGATTTGGCGCTGAAATCATTATTACAGGAAAATGCATATCTAATTTCAGCCGCATCGTTTCAATCGACAACAATAATTTTATATTTTATACTTCTAATATTGAATTAAGAGCTATAAATTCCGCGACCGGCGAGATTCTTATTTCTGAAAAATATGACAATATAATACCAACTAATAAAGAAGATTCGTTAAATTTGGGATATTTGAGCGCTAATGACGCGGCGCAAAATTCCATAAAAGATTTGGTTTCCGTTTCTATAAATGATTTTTGTTATAAATTATTTTCAAATTTTACCCGAAGCATTTCTAAAGCTCAGAAAATCGAATTAATAATTTCTGGCGTTAAAGGTAAATTATATGAAAAACTTATACAATATTTAAAAAAAATCCCGAAAATTTCAAAACTTTCTCCAAGAAATTTAATCAATAACACGGCTTTTTTTGATATCGAATATAAAGGAAATATTGAAACGTTAAAAAATAATATTTTAAAATCGAAAGATATGAATTTTGAATTTGTATCTTTTAATAATAACCGTCTTGAATATTCGATTAAATCTTCTGAATCCCCAAAACTTATTAAGCAAAATATTATTACTCTGAATATATCGGAAATAGATTTAAAATTTCTTAAAGAATTTAAAAAGATTCTCGAGTCTATTGATAAAAATTTAGAAATAAATCAAATAAGTTTCAGCTCTGGAATTGCGGTTTTACAGTTGAATACCCGCCAATCGTCTGATAATCTTGCGGAACTAATTCTTGAGCGAATCGAATTACAAAATCTCAATATTCAGATATTAAGCGTTGACAAAAACAAAATTGATTTAATCAAAACTAACCGATGAAAAAAATATTTTTTTTGATTTTTATAATTCAAATTTTTATAAATAGCGTTAATTCAACGCAATTTTTCAATTTTGATTTTACCGGAAAAACCGCCGCTGTTTTAATCTACGACGAAGGCGGGTCGGAAAGATTTATTGGAAGTTCAGAAAACGAAATTATGAAAGCGTTTCAAAATGCCGGAATAAAAATGATAGACAGAGAACAACTCGAAAAACTCAAAAAAGACGATTATACAAAAGCCGCAATAATAAATAGCAACGCTGCGGCATTTCTAAAAATTAAAGAAAAGTATAAAACGGATATTTTAATCTGCGGTTATCTTAACGCCGAATCAAGTTATGCCATAGGAAATTATTGGAGCGGAGTTTCTTTTATCGCTTTAAAATTTTTAAATACTTCTGACGCTTCGCTATTAGGGATAATTTCAAGCGATAGAATGGGCGTTATTGGAAATCCGGCGATAATAACGCAGACTGAATTTTCAGCAAAACAAGGAGCTATATTAAAAAGTATAGGAGACGTATTAAATAAAATTGAAATTCCCTATTTAAATTCTCCTGTGGAAATACAACCTGTTATTTTTCCAAAATTATTTCTGAAAAAAAATGATTTTGAATATTGCATGATTAAATTCTCTCCGACAAATAAAAATATTGCAGTTGCCGCATCTAAAGACGGAAGAATTTTAATTCTGAATATATCTGATAATAAAATTGGCGTCAAAGAAATTGATAATGTAAGGTATGAAATAAAATCATTAAATTTTTCTACCGATGGCAAGTATCTAATATTTACCGATGACTTGCAGAATTTGCATATTTATGATTTTCAAAATCAAAAAAAAATTTGTGATTTTAAGTCGCCGCATAAAAAAAATATTTTGTCCGTAATAGCGGGAAAGAAAAAAATTTATTCGGCTTCCAAAGATAACGAGATTTATTTATATGATTTTTCGGGAAATATAGCAAATAGTCTTGAAGACAAAATCTTAAAAAACGGGTTATTGGATTTATCCTTAAGTCCGGAAGAAAATTTTTTAATCTCGGTTTCCTTAAACCGCGCTATTATTTGGTCGGTAAATAATGAAACGGGAGATTTGGTTTTTTATAAAAAAATCAATATCTTTGAAAATGAAAATTCATGGAAAAATTCAGATTTGACTTCCTGCGCGATAAGCCATGACGGTCAAATTTTTGCCGCAGGAATTTTGGAAACAGATATTGATATTCAACGAAACATAAGAAAAGACAAGGGTAAAATAATCGTAATAGATAATTATTCAGGGCAAGTTATAGCAGTTCTGACCAATCTAAATGAATATTCCAGAAAAAATAAATGCATAACCGATTTATCTTTTGCCGGAAACAGGCGGTTTTTGCTGTCAGGCGGCAAAAACGAAACTTTTACCGTTTGGGATATTGAAAAATCGCGCGAATTATCTACGGTTGATATTGGAAAAAAGGTTCTAAAAGTAAATTTAAATAATCAAGGGTGTTTTGCAGGTATTATTACAGAAGATAATGAATTACTAATTTTCAGCCTGTGAAACTTAATTTAATAATCGGGGAGGTGCGATGAATGTTATAGCATTGGTTTTAGTTTGAGAATTTTTTTTATTATTTAAATTTAAAATTTTTGGAGGATTTTGAAATGAAAAAATTATTAATTGTTGTTTTAATTTTAGGTTTAATGGCGTCAATAGTAAACGCCGAAACAAAAAAAGGAGATAAAGAAATCGGAGTATCAGGTTCTTATACTAAACAGTCTGACGCAGACGGCGGCCAATATATGATTCAAGGCAAATACGGATATTTTTTCTCTACCAAATCTCAAATCGGCGTGGGCGCGACTTTATTTGGAACAACCGGCGACGATAAATTTAATATCTATGGAATTGATGCGAGATACGATTATCACTTCTCGGTAAAATCTAAAACTATTCCATATATTGGCGGAAGAGTCGGAACTTACATATTTAAAGACGATGACTATAGCAGTAATTCAGTTCAGTATGGTCCTCAAATCGGCATTAAAAGTTTTATAGCTGAAAAAACAACGATTTATCTCGAGTATCAGTATAATATAACAAAAATGAAGGATCAAGACGATTCTACAAAAATTAATTTATTGCAAATCGGTCTTTCAACGTTTTTTTAACCCGGATATTACATTAAACGTTAAATGAAGTTTTTCAAAACATAGATGTATTATTGCGATTTAGATATAAAATCGCAATTTATGTTAAAACTTCTAAAAACCCGAAAACTTTTTAAATTTACGGCTTTAGCCGTAAATTATATGTTTTTAAGATTTTGAAAAATTGTCTGAAACAAGTATTCTATGCTGTTTAAACAATTTTTCAAAATCCTTATGCAGTTTTCGGGTTTAAACTAATTTTGTAAGGAAAAATTTATGAATAAATTATTTTTAAAATCATTAATTTTTTTTCTTTTAATTATTATTGGTTTTAGCTCTTGTTCTAAAAGAAAGCTTGTCAAGGAAAGAACAACGGAAAAAGAATCGGTAATAGAAGAAAAAACAGTTATTACGGAATAGTAAAATAAAGAAAGATTTTTACGAGAAATTAATTTTTCGGGGTGATGAAATGTTTAAATTTATACAATGTTTATTTATTTTTTGTTTTACGCTTTTAATCGCGGGTTTAATAGGATGCGGAGGCGGCGGAAGCGGAGATGACAGCGGCGGATCAGGAGTAAATTCGCTTGAAGGGACATGGAGCACTTACGACGGCGACACATTTTGTTTTGTTCTAACAAAACTTTCAGCTTCCGAAGCATTGCTAACGTGGGACGATTATACTACCGATAATTACATTTATTTAGGAAATAATATCTGGCAGGAAAAATATAATACGTCGGATACGTTTTTGGTTGTTTCAAATAATTCGATTTTATATAACGAAGGAATGGTTGCGACCAAAATTTCCAATTCTGTTGTTTTGAACCCGAAATGGTATTTTTCGGATTCGAATTACAGGATATACGGCAAATCTTCAAATTTTCCGTTAGGTTCGTTTGACGAGATTATGGGAAACGATTCTAACGCTTGGACATTGCTTTATGAAGGAAACCAAAACGTTAATTTTGTTCTTCCAAGTAATTATTCTTCTCTATGCGTAACGTTTCCTGGAAATTATGCGTGGCTTGTCGATTATGTAACGCTCGTCGGCTCAAATTCGGACGGATTTGATTATTATTTAAATTTTTATTCGGAAGATGGAAAATATTGTTATAATATTGAAGATGTTCAGGATAATGACGGATGCGGAGCGTGCTATCTTGCGGCAAACGGAAATTTTACTGCGGGACAAACCTTGACTTTAAAAGTTAAGAGAAGCGATGCGAACAAATGGATAAAAGTTTATACCAATAATTCCGTAGAATACGAGGTTTGGGCAGGCGATACTTATTTAGCCGACTCTATAAATGGATACGATATTGCAAATCAGGGTTATACTTTACTTGGTATAGCAAACGCTTCATCGTATTTTTTTGGAGATTATGCTTATTATGTTTTGGCTAAAAAAGGAAACGGTCAAGTTTATGTGGATTATTTGATGTCGTATTTAGGAACTGGAACAGCCATGTCATGGGCGGGCAACAATAGTTCTGGCAATGTTACAAATTTTAATAATATTTTTTCTCTCAATAATTCATACGCTATGGTGGGTTTGACTTCAGGCGGAACCGGACATGATTACTCCGGCTTTTTGAATATGAAAAAATAAAATTTATTTTTGTTAGTATTCTACTAACTTTCTCATTATTTCCTCCGGCGGTTAAAAAAAAAAATTTTAACCGCCTTTTTAAAAATTTGAATACGGAGCTTAAAATGAAATTAAAAAAAATATTATTTTCAATATTAACAATAACCTTGATATTATCAATAACGGGATGCGGCGGCGGCGGTTCGTCTTCAAATAATAATACTAATAATAATCAAATGAATCCGGCGAATTATTCGATACAGTTAAACGAAAATACGTTTTATATAAACGATACGGAAGCATTAATAATTAATTTTACAACTGCTGTCGAACCTGATTCAGGAAGCGTTTATTTAATTGAAACAACAACTAACGGAGCGGAAATTAATTCGCTTGTTCAATTGTTTGACGACGGAAATATTATTAACGGCGATGATATTTTAAACGATGGAGTTTATAGCAATAAAATTGTTATAAATAAAAGTTTAAAAGGCGATTATTGTTTTGCCGTAAAATATAAAAAAAACAATATAAATTTTTCATCCGATACTTTTACGATAACCATTGTTAATGAATTGACCGGAATACAATTGAAAGAGATTAATGAATGCGTTAATGACGTAAAGGATTCATACAATTATTTTATTCAGAGCGATCCGTCGAATGCAAATAAAAATATTTCATTATATCTTGCAAACGACAATACTGTTTCAAATATTTATTATGATACGAATATAATCAAATGGGAAAAACACGATGTTATGTGTTTTATATTTACCGGCGATACTATGACTGACGGAGCGGGCGGCCGCATAAATAACACGAAAACAAAATCAATGCCGTATAACTCAAATGTTTCTCAAGTAAAAAAAAAAATCACTTTAAAAAGTAAAAAATTTTCTTCCGAACCGGACAATATCATCGGGAATAACAAAGTTATTATATACGCTCCGTTTTATGATGAAAACGAATATTTCAATACTTTATTTGAACAGGATGTATACGATAAATTTATTTCTGACGATTACAAGGATTTTTTTAATGTTGATATTATTTACAGGGAAAATTCAGCCTCAATAGAAAAGGTAAAATCATTTTCAGATTACGGAATAATAATCATTCATACTCACGGCGGAATAACGGACGACGTTATTTCGTTTTGCAGCGGTGAAATTTGCGACGATACAAAAGATATTGCGTATAAAAAAGATATGTCCGCAAAACGGTTAGGAAAAGGACTTGCCGGAAATCAATCGGAAGGCGTTTTCGGCATAGGAGCGTATGATTTTCAAAAATTTGTTTATACTATTCAGCCAAAATTTATCGAGCAATATTGTTCCGAATTTTCAAATAGTTTGGTATTTAACGGCAGTTGTCATTCATTGCAAAATATTACATTATCGGATGAATTCATAAATAAAAAAAGCGGGTCATATATAGGTTTCAGCGAATCGGTATATAAATCTTATAACGGAAAAATAGCTAAAAAAACATTTGCAGAATTACTTGAAGGAAAGACCGTTTCCGAATCTTTATCTTCCGCCAAAACAACGCACGGAAACAACGATGGAAGTCCAAAACAAGCAGAGCCATTAATATCAGGAAGCAATGATTTAACTATAATAACCGAAGGAATCACAAACGGTAGTTTTGAATTAGGCGGATTAAATTCTTGGACTACGAACGGCGATGTTAGAGTTATTCCTAAATTAGGGGCGTTCAATCCGGACGACGGCAAATATATGGGAATAATTTCAACTGGATTAGGTTCTGTGAACGAGTCGATAAGTGAAATATCGCAAAAATTCAATATACCTGCCGGAAAAGAAAAATTAGAACTAACCTATAATTTTGTTTCTGAAGAGCCGCTTGAATATTTAAACAGCAAATACGACGATTATTACAAAATACTCGTTATTACTCCAAGCGGAGATACGGTTTTAGTAGATTCAGGAAGCATAAACTTTTTTTCAGACGAATCATTTTGGAATCCCGCAGATATAAATTTTGACGGAGGCGATAACACGGCATATTATATCGGCTGGCAAACGAAATCTTTGAATTTAAGCCAATACATTTCTTCGGAAGGAAAAAGAAAAGGTTATACGTTGATAATAATTGTCGGAGATAAGGGCGACAGCATATATGACAGCGCATTATTAATCGATAATATTAAATTAGTCGAGCCTTAATATTTAAAAAAATATTAACTCTTTTTTCAAGTTCAGAGTTCAGCGAGTTCAGCGATTTCAGCGCTGTTCAGCGCATGCAATTTTTGCAATTTCTGAAAAAAAACGTTTAAAACATTGGACGAAAATAGGAAAAATCGCCGAGAAAAAAACACCGTATCCTGAGTCTGACATTTTAATATTAGCTGAGCGGTAATGAAGATGCTTTTTTGCGCGGAAGAAAAGTTCGCGATAGTTCGCGTAAATTCGCTGCTAATCAATTAATTACAAAATTTGTGAAAAATGCGTATCCGAATATTTTTCTCAAATTTGTTTAGTTGCCGACACTTATTATATTGACAATGTGGTATAATATGGTATAAATTATATATATGAAGTTTGAGTTTGATAAAAATAAAAGCATTATAAACAAGAAAAAACATGGTATTGATTTTTACGAAGCGCAAGAACTGTGGAATGATCAGGATTTCATTGAAATACCTGCAAAAACGATTGATGAACCAAGATATTTAATTATCGGCAAAATAAACAATAAACATTGGTCTGGCGTTATTACTTATAGAGATGAAAGTATAAGAATTATATCAGTTCGCAGATCAAGACTTGAGGAGATAATGATTTATGAAAGCTAAAGATTTTGATAAAAAATTTGACGACGGGCAAAACATTTTGAAAAACCTTGATATGTCCAATGCGAAAAGACCTGAATATAAATTAAAAAGGGTAAATGTTGATTTTCCTGTTTGGATGATAAATTTATTAGATAAAGAAGCAAATAAAATCGGCGTTCCTCGTCAATCTGTAATAAAAATATGGCTCGCAGAAAAATTAGGTCATAAACAATATGCCGAAGTAAAACCTTAAAATCAAGAGGCGGATTATGGAAAAAAAATTAAAATTATTAGGTTTTTCTAGGTTGAGTACTTTAGGTTGAGTGCGGTTGAGTGGGTTGAGTGGGTTGAGTGCCGGGTTGAGTGCCATTTTTGCCATTTCTGAAAAAAAGCGTTTGAAACAATGGACGAAAATAGAAAAAAGTGCCTATAAAAAAACGCCGTATCCTGCGCCTGACATTTTAAAAAAAGGTGTCAGGTTGCAACAAAATCAACAAACGAGTGAAAGTCTGCCATATACAGGTGACATTTTGGGTTGAAGAAAAGTTCGCGATAGTTCGCGTAAGTTCGCGGTTAAGATTAAACCACGAATCTAACGAATCTAACGAATAAAAGAGATTGTTTTCAGTCTCGGAGAAAAAAGTTATTTGACAACAATAAATATATTAACGGTAATCTTCGATAGCGGAAGCGGCGTTAATATCATAAAATTTTTCTTTACAATCAGGGCAATAGTACCATTCTAAATACGGAATTACAATATTATTCCTCTGAAATTCACCGCAGCATTTTTTTATATTTTCGCTGTAGCAGATTGGACAAAAATCCATTTCAATTTTAGACCGCTTTTTTACTGGAGATAAGGACATAAAATTTATCAACTCCTTTATGAGTAATAAGTTTTCCCTTTGTGTATATCAAAGTGCCATCTAAAGATAGTCCTTTAATTATATATAAATATCCGGCGCATAAACGATAGATTCTAAAACCATAGCTTGAGTCAAATTATCTCGTTCAATTTCGTTAATCGCCTTATCCGTAAATATAATTTGTTGTCTAAATATCAGATGTTTTATTTGATTTAATACATTCATTAGTTATGAATTATAAGATAATCGAGAAATATTGTCAAGAAATAAAAAAAGTAAAATGCTATATCTGCCATTTCTGGCGGAAGAAAAGTTCGCATAAGTTCGTGTAAGTACGTGGCTAATCAATTAATTAATTACAAAATTTGCGTAGAGTTGAGCGCCTATATCAACACTTAACAAAAAATTTTAATAATGGCAGTTTTAATAGGCAGAGTTAAGAAAACGGATTAACTATTTTCAAAGTTTCAACTTTTTGGAAATCGTCAGTATTTCTGGTTAGCAAAGTTGCTTTATTTAATATAGCCGAAGCGGCAATTATTGCATCAGGAGTTTTGAGTTTGAATTTTTTTCTGAGTTCAATAGTTTTATTTTCTAATTCGAATGATAAACGGATTATTGAAAAATATTGGAGTAAATTGTTTATGAAATTTTCTTCTTCAGTAGATATTTCTGAATACGAAAGTAATTCTATTCGTGTAATAACTGAAATATAAATATTGTTCGACAATAAAAAATGAGGTTCAAAATATGAGGATACTTCGGAGTAATTTTTAAAATGATAGATAAAAATATTAGTATCGTAAAGAAGGTTCAATTCCATTCATTCCTTGATTGCTGCTGGTATTTGATTGGGTCAATATTTTTATTTTTCCACATACCTTTAGTATTTTCAAGAACAACTGATAATTGGTTTTTATCAATGATGTCAGAAGGAATATCAACTTCTATAATATCCTCATCAAGATATTTAAGATTTTTTTTTGGCAATGTAACTATGCTCATAAAAAACTCCGTTAATAATTTTTTGTTTCATAATAATTATACCAAATTATTTACTGATAGTCAAATGAAATTAAAAAAATTAAATTTCATTCGTGTAAATTCGTGAAATCCGTGTAAATGTTAAAAGGTTGAGTGAGGTTGAGTTCCTATACTGATGCCATTTTTGCCATTTCTGAAAAAAATCGTTTGAAACATTGGACGAAAATAGGAAAAATCGCCGAGAAAAAAATGCCGTATCCTGAGCCTGACATTTTAATATTAGTTGCGCGGTAATGAAGATGTTTTTTGCGCTCAAAAAAAGTTCGCGTAAGTTTGCGGCTAATCAATTAATTAATTACAAAATTTGTGAAAAATGCGTATCCGAATATTTTTCTCAAATTTGTTTAGTTGCCGACACTTATTATATTGACAATGTGGTATAATATGGTATAAATTATATATATGAAGTTTGAGTTTGATAAAAATAAAAGCATTATAAACAAGAAAAAACATGGTATTGATTTTTACGAAGCGCAAGAACTGTGGAATGATCAGGATTTCATTGAAATACCTGCAAAAACGATTGATGAACCAAGATATTTAATTATCGGCAAAATAAACAATAAACATTGGTCTGGCGTTATTACTTATAGAGATGAAAGTATAAGAATTATATCAGTTCGCAGATCAAGACTTGAGGAGATAATGATTTATGAAAGCTAAAGATTTTGATAAAAAATTTGACGACGGGCAAAACATTTTGAAAAACCTTGATATGTCCAATGCGAAAAGACCTGAATATAAATTAAAAAGGGTAAATGTTGATTTTCCTGTTTGGATGATAAATTTATTAGATAAAGAAGCAAATAAAATCGGCGTTCCTCGTCAATCTGTAATAAAAATATGGCTCGCAGAAAAATTAGGTCATAAACAATATGCCGAAGTAAAACCTTAAAATCAAGAGGCGGATTATGGAAAAAAAATTAAAATTATTAGGTTTTTCTAGGTTGAGTACTTTAGGTTGAGTGCGGTTGAGTGGGTTGAGTGGGTTGAGTGCCGGGTTGAGTGCCATTTTTGCCATTTCTGAAAAAAAGCGTTTGAAACAATGGACGAAAATAGAAAAAAGTGCCTATAAAAAAACGCCGTATCCTGCGCCTGACATTTTAAAAAAAGGTGTCAGGTTGCAACAAAATCAACAAACGAGTGAAAGTCTGCCATATACAGGTGACATTTTGTGTTGAAGAAAAGTTCGCGATAGTTCGCGTAAGTTCGCGGGGAAAAACTTTATAAAATGAACAATTAATCCGCAGACGCGCTGCTTGATAACGCGTTTAGAAACTCGAACGAAACAATTTTTTTAAACTCGGCGTTTAATATTTTCAATAAAATTTTTTTCGGATGCTTTTTTTCATTTTTTTCAACTAAATTAAACGCCTTCTCGTTACAGTAATAAACCTGTTCCTGAGATAAATTAATCAAATAAGAATTATTTAACGATGATTTTCACAGAGCCGATTTTTTTAACCCGCGCGCAAAATAGAGAAACGGGCATTAGTTCTTTACTATCGCTCTTTCAACGGCTTCAAAATTTCCAACAGATATGTCTGTCATAAAATCACAAAATATTTGAAATGTAACTCCGCCGATTTTTATTTGCTTTTTTATTTCTTTAAAACATTTTTTGATTTCTAAATAAGATTTTTTATCGCCTTTGTTTTTTTCTTTTGCGATTTTTTTTTGAATTTTTATTTGTTCTTTAATTTCTGATAATTGGTCTTTTGTCAGATTCTGTTTGTAAGATTTCTTCGGATATTGTTTAAAATCATAGGTTGAATTTGATTCTGATTTCATGTCGGCGGGAGAGGCGAATGATTTCATAGCGTTTTGAAACCAGTCATAACTTCTAAATTCATCTTCGACTCCTTTTTGTTCATATCTAACAATAAGACTATAAGCTTTATAAAGAGACGACCAGTATAAAATTGAAATTTCCGCTTCGGAGAAATTCGATACTTTTTTCAAGGCTTCTCTAATTTTAGTTCTGGGCGGCATTTTCACGTCGTTTTTTAAGACGAGTTCTTTTTTTTCAGAATCTGTTTTTTCAATAATATTTTCATTAGAACAAGAAGTATTAGCGGAGGCGGAAATACTATCAGAACCACAATTAATATTCGGGTTAACGTTAAAAACCGGATTAACGGCAGTATTATCCGAATCTACGGCATTCAATAAAGCATTAACTAAATTCATCAAAAACTCCTGAAAAAAATTCATTTATAACAAACATTTTCGGATTGTAGTAAAAAAATTAAATAAGTCAAGCAATTTTATTAATCATTGCAAATAAATAAGGTTATATTTAAATGTTGCGGTTTAATATGCAAATAAAACCGTAAGAATTTAAAAGCGAATACTATCTTTCCAAATATCCGTTTTATAATTAAACAATTGACAAAAATATATCTGTAAATTATATTTAACCTAAAAACTACAAATTGGATTTAAAAAAAACGCTTAAAGTAATGGAAAATAATATTGATAAGCGCTTTTTCAAATGCGCAAATTTTACGTTGCAGTTTTTGGGTTTTTAGAAGTTTTTCCCGACAAACGTATATGATTTGAAAAACTTCACTTTTTTATTGAATCATCTGGGTTTAATAGATATGAAAATAAACGGTTTATACGTGTTTTTTTTAGTTTGTTTATTCGCGAACGCCGTCGGCTCCGTTGAAAAAAACGATGAATACTCTAATTATTATCTTAACGGCGACAATGAAATAATTGATTTGAATAAAGAAGACTCGTTGAAAAAAGACGGAACTAAAAAAGCCATAAACAATAAAACCAGAATAATAGAAACATTGCCCGAATTTAAAAGGAATAATTTATTGCCGGACAATATGGATCCGCGGACAAGACAGATTCTGAACCCGGGATTTCATAATTCCAAAATTCAGAAAAATATTGAATCGGAAAATAAAAAAATTGAAACGGCAAATCCTTCTGTTGAAAAAAAAAATACTCGTAAACCGAAAACCGTTTCTCAAGAAAATAATAATAACCGTCTTGAAAAAAAAAACGCCCCGGGCAAACCTAAATTCGATAGAAATCCTTTTAAAAAAAAAGCGAAGGGTTTATCTGAAGAATCATTGATAGAAACGAATGAATATCTGAATTTTAAATTCGATTATACCGTCGAGCCGCAGCCTCCGTTTGCCGAAATTGATAAAAGCGCATTAATAAATGAAAGTAATTTTGAAACTGCCGGAAAACCGGAGTTCAACGATATTGAACTGGGCGTAAAAATAAAAGCTCCTAAAGAAAACAAAAATATTGAAGAAACTTTAATTGATTTTAATTCGGATAAGAATAAGAATTATTCAAAGGAAAATCAAAAATCCCAAACGAATAAACCGGGAATTTTTCAAAACATTAATGCGAAGTATCTTGTTTTAGGAGTTTTTGTTATAACAGTTTTTTCTATCGCTATAATTTACTTTATAAATTTTAAAATGAAAAAATCATATTTTGACGACGAAACCCAGACAAAAGCCGGAGACTATTATAGAAAATATCTAAGCAATTTACAAAATAATCAGAGCGTTTATTCTTCTGACGACGTGAAATCGGGATATTCTGAAACTGAAAACGAACGCGATATTTCAGACTATTCGGAAACTGAAAAATCGGCGACAAAAGGTTATTCGATAGAGGATAAAATAGAGAAAATAAGAATAATTTCAAAAAAGTATTCGGGGAAAATGTAATAAGGAATGGATATCGATTTTTATAATCAGAAAAAAAACGTAAATTTTTTAAAACAATCTTTTAAACTAAACAGACTTGCTCATTCGTATATTTTTTCAGGGCCGGAAGGATTGGGCAAACTTGAAATCGCAAGATTTTTTATAAATATTATTCAATGTTTGAATCTAAACGATAATCTCGAACCTTGCGGAGAATGCAAGAATTGCATTAAGATAAGACAGAATATTTTTGTCGATAATCTCGAAGTTACTACGGCTGGAGATAAAACCACAATTTCAGTCGACCAGATAAGAGAAGAAATTCTCGAATTTGCCAGATATTCATCAAACGAAGGAAAATATAAGGTTTGTCTTGTCTATCCGGCGGAAAAAATGCGGGCTGAAGCGATGAACGCTTTGCTTAAAATATTGGAAGAACCTCCGGAAAAATTTATTTTCATATTAATTACTTCAAATCATTTTCAACTTTTGTCTACGATATTGTCGAGATGTCAAACATTGAAGTTTAATCCGCTTCCCGTTAAACAAATCGAAACGAGGCTTATTAAATACAAAAATTTTGAGCCTGTAAAGGCAAGGATTTTATCGGTTTTGTCAGGCGGTAGAATAAATTTTGCCATTAAATTAGAAGAAAGCGGAGCTCTCGAAAAAAGACAAAATATTTTAAACGGATTATCAGCGGCTCTTGAAAAAAAAAGTTTTTTTGAGTATTTTAATCTTGCTAATTTTCTGGTTTCAGAAATGAAAAAAGTGAAGCTTGAAGATTCCGAGGAATCAGACTCAAAAACCGACAAGAATAAATCCGCGGCGTTAATCATCGAGATTGCAGGCTCTTTTTTTCGCGATTTATTGTTGTATAAATCTCTTAATGAAAATCAGAAAATTTTAAATATCGATTATCTTGAAGATATAATAAAGATTTCGCAAAACTATTCGTATTCCGAACTCGAACGGTTTGCCGGCAATAGTTTTGTTTCCGAAAGATTATTGAAAAGCAATGTAAATCCTTTGCTTGTGTTTGAAAATATGCTGGACGCTTAGAATAGGCGTCTTATCATAGCGCCATGCCGCTGAAGTTTCTTGACAAAGAAAATTTACTGTTTCGGCGAAATATTTGTTTATGTGAAACGCAACCGGATTCGCGGCGGGCGTTTGTTTAAAAAATTTTTTTATCGGTTTCAAAAGTCTAAAATAAAATTTTTTCAGGAGGCTGGGAAATTGACAATTAGAGAAATAAAAATTTGCGGAGATCCTATATTAAGAAAAAAAGCGGAGAAAGTCTCTAAAATTTCTAAAAGCGTAAAACAATTGATAATAGATATGTTTGAGACGTTAAACAAAGCGAAAGGCGTAGGTCTTGCCGCTCCGCAAATTGGCGTATCGAAATCAATAATAATAATAGATTTATCCGAATCAAAATATAATTTTAGGATGGCTATGATTAATCCTAAAATTTTAAAAAAATACGGCGAGGAAGATTATTTTTCGGAAGGCTGCTTATCGGTTCCCGAGATATGGACGGATATAAAAAGACCGACCATTATTGATATTGAATACGAGGATGCGGACGGAAAAAAACAGAAGATAACCGGATTATCAGGAATGCCGGCGCGAGTAGCTCAACACGAATTGGATCATCTAAACGGCATTCTTTTTATCGATAAAGCGGAATCTAAAAACAAGGAATTCGTCAGACAATCGGTCGACATTTTAATAAAAAAAACCAAATTGAAAACCGGAAATATAATTTTATGAAAATAGTTTTTGCCGGCAGTTCTGATTTTGGATTGAATTGTCTTGAATATTTAATAAAAGAAGAAGACGTCGTTTGCGTTGTTACGAATCCTGACAAGCAGGCGGGCAGAGGTAAAAAAATATCGTCCACTCCGGTAAAAACATTGGCGGTTGAAAATGGAATCAGATGTTATCAGCCTGAAAATTTCAATTCGGAAGCGACGCTTGATTTATTGAATGAAATAAATCCGGATTTAATAGTAGTGGTTTCTTTCGGTCATATAATAAAACCGTTTCTTTTAGAAGCGTTTCCCGATAAATGGATTAATATACATTCCTCGCCGCTTCCGCTTTACCGCGGACCGGCTCCGATAAATTTTGCGATTTTCAATTCGGAAAAAACAAGCGGAATAACGATAATAGAGATTGCCGAAAAACTCGACGCCGGAGATATTCTCGTTAAAATGCAAATTCCAGTGGAACAAAGCGAAACCTTTGGAAGTCTTTTTAATAAACTTCAGATTCTTTCCGTTGACGCTTTGAAAAAATTGCTGGAAGATATAAAAACCGGCAGGATTCAAAAAATCAGGCAGGATGATTCGGCGGCTTCTTATACCTCGAAAATCACAAAAGAATTTTGCAGAATTAATTTTAACGATAAAGCGGAAAAAATAATCGCTTTTATAAGGGGTTTAAATCCGGTTCCGGCGGCATGGACGATTTTTAACGATAAAGTTTTGAAAATATTTAACGCCGGCATATTTGAATGCGCTGTAAATAACCGCATTATCGCAGGTCAGATATTTACGTTTGAAAAAAAAATTCTTGTAAAATGTTCCGACGCGATAATTGAAATAACGGATTTGCAGTTTGAAGGAAAAAAAAGAATGGATTCAAAAAGCTTTATAAACGGATTAAGACAATAAAAATTGAAATATTAATTTACGGTTAAAAGTTTTGACAAAAGCGGAAATTGTTGTATATTAATTACTAATATTAAATACGGCTGGAAAAAATAATGATAGACATACATTCTCATATATTGCCGGGAATCGACGATGGAGCGCCGGATATGGCGGCTTCGATTAAAATGGCAAAACAGGCGTTTATGGACGGAGTAACCGATATAATAGCCACGCCGCATTATATAAAGGGAAATTATGACAATACTCTTTCAATAGTTTTGGAAAAAGTCGGCGAATTGAACGAAGCTCTGGAAGACAATAATCTTCCGGTAAAAATTTATCCGGGCGCTGAATTGTATCTTGACATAGAATTGTTGAACGATATTTTAACAAAAAAGGCGCCCACTCTGAATAACGGAATTTATGTTTTAATTGAACTCCCCATACAGAGCATTCCTCACGGCACAGAAGAAATTATTTTTAAACTTCTTGTGAATAAATACATTCCGGTAATAGCGCATCCGGAACGCAATTCGGAATTTTTGGCGCGTCCTGAAAAATTATATAAATTAATCGAGAAAGGCGCTCTGACTCAAATGAACGCCGGCAGTTTGCTTGGAGATTTCGGCGGCAGAGTCGCCAGGGTTTCAAAATTATTTTTACAAAATAAGTTTATACATTTTGTCGGAAGCGATTCGCATTATTTTGAGAACAGATGTTCAAAACTTACAAAATGGATAGAACACGCAAGTCATTACGTAGGATTGGACTACGCCGCCGATATGACTACCACCATTCCGAAAAAAATTCTCGATTCTAAAGAAATCGAGTTTGCTCCGCCGGTTTTGATGGATAGCGAAGATGAAACCGGCAGAGGCGGTTTTTTGAAAAATATTTTTGATAGAATACTCGGTTAAAAAAATATATGAATTTGAAAAGATTTGCAAAACGGAGAATTTCCAGAAAACAATCGATTGCCGATTCGAAAAATATAAACGAGTTTTTGACGCCGTTAAACTTTAAACTGCGGATTTTAGTCAATTTTTCGATTGTATTGATTTATTTTTTTATCAACAAATATAATTATATAGATCCTATCGCCGAGAATGAATTGATATTTTATTTAAGTTTGTTTTTATTGATAGGGTTCAATTATTATTTGTTTTATATAATAAAATCCGGACAGTCTCCCAAAAACGTTGATTTTGTTATAATCGGTTTTGACCTGACGATTACGACTTTATTGATTTTATCGGTCGGCGGCGTCAACAGTCCATATTTTATCCTTTTTTATCTTATTTTATTAAACGTTAATATTAAGTTCGATTCGGCGGTTTCTTTGACAGTTACTTTAATAAGCATAGTTATTTATCTTTGCGCCGCGGGATATTCTTATTCGAAATTAATTGTTCCTCAAAATCAGATTGAGCATATATTCAAGATAGTGTCTTTAATAATTTATTATTTGACTTTTGAATGGTCGAGACAATTGAAAAAGAAAACCTGGACTTTAAACGCAAAAATTGCCGATCATAATAACGAATTGAAAATTATAAATGAAAAGCTTGATTCTCAAAAAAAAGAACTTGATCAGAAAAACAAGTATTATCTCGATATGCTGAATTTTGTTTCTCACGAATTAAAAACGCCTCTTACTCCGATTACGTCAATATCGGCGTATCATATGAGCGAAGACGAAATCGTTGTTGAAGAAGCCAGAAACAGTTTCGCCATTATATACAATAACGCCCAAAACTTAAAAAATATGATTGAAAAATTTTTAGGTTTATCTAAAATTGAAAAAGGAGAAATGATTATCGAATACAGGCGAATGGAACTGATTAATGATATAATCGTTCCTATTATAATGGATTTATCAAGAGTCGCTCAGGAAAAAGGTATGAAATTAGTAAAAGGGTTGGGAGCCAACGACGACAGCGTAACAACTTATACTGACCCGCAGTTGATTATAGTCGTGTTTAATAATTTGTTTAGCAACGCCATTAAATACGGCGATCCGAACACTGAGATAACGTATAACGTTAAAGTTATTGATAAGCAGATAAAATGCAGTATTTCAAATTTCGGAGACGGGATTCCGGAAGATAAATTAAAAACCGTGTTTGAAAAATTTGAAAGGCTCGATTCGGTAAAAGGAAAAATTCCCGGCACCGGTCTCGGATTGTTTGTAACAAGGGAGATAATAGAAAAATTAGGCGGAAAGATATGGTGCGAGAGCAAACAGAACGGATTAACGGTTTTTACTTTTGTCCTTCCGAATGAAAAAGACGAAATTGACGAGAAAGATTTTTTTGAGGAAAGGGCGTTAAAAGAACAGGTTTATATTGATAAAGGAGATTTTGAAGATGAGTAACGAAAATTCAAAACAAAAGGTTTTAATCGTGGACGATCAGCAGGATACGATATATACGATTACGCTTATTTTGAAAAAACTTAATATTGAAATATTGAGCGCGAACAACGGTAGAGACGGAATCGAACTCGCCGAAAAAGAACAACCGGATATGATTATTATGGATATAATGATGCCGCCGGGAATGGACGGATTTCAGGCTTGCGGCGAATTGAAGAGCAAGGATTCGACAAAACACATTCCGGTTATGTTTTTGACTTCAAAATTTCTTGATATTAAAAGCAAGGCGAAAGGATTGGACATAGGCGCGGACGATTATCTGATAAAACCGTTTGATCCGCTCGAACTTATTTCGCGCGTTAAGGTAATGCTCAGGCTCAGAGACGCCTTGAATAAATTAGAACAGAAAAACCGTCATTATATGGAAATGCTCGGGTTTATATCTCACGAATTGAAAAATCCGCTCACCTCGATTTTGGGAGCAGCTGAAACTTTGAAAAACGGAATTGTCGGACAATTTTCTTCCGACCAGCAGAAACTTATCGAAATAATGGATAGAAACGCCGCGTATATTCAATCAATGATTGAGAGATATTTAAGTTTGTCAAAACTTGAAAAAGGCGAAATCATTAAAGACTGCCGGGAAACGAATTTTGTGAACGAGGTTTTAATGCCGATACTTTCAAACATCCAAATTTTGCTTCAAAAAAACAAGAAGAAGGTTAGCGCTAAAGACAATAGTTTGAAAGACAATTACATTATTTATTCGGACGCCGAACTTTTAAAGGTTGTTTTAAATAATCTTTTCAGCAACGCTATAAAATACAGCGACGATAAAGGAGAAATAATTTATAATATTTATTTGTCCGGAGAAAAATTGTATTTTGAAATTCAGAATTCGAGTTCCGGATTGCGGACTGATGAAATACAACAATTATTTAATAAGTTCGGACGTTTGAAGAATTCTATTACCTTAAAACAAAAAGGAACCGGACTTGGTTTGTATAATTCTAAAGAGATTATGAAAATACTCGGCGGTTCGATTATTTGCGAAAGCAAACGGGACGAGTATGTAAAATTTATAGCGGATATTCCGGTGAAATAAATATGTTTGGAAAATCGCTCAAAATCTTTATAATCGACGATGAGTCGACAATCACCACGCTTGTGAAATTGATTCTTTCAAAAAACGGTTTTACGGATATTACGGCGTTCAACGATCCTATCGAAGCGAAAAAAAAAATGATTGAGGCAAAACCTGATATTGTTTGTTCGGATATCTGGATGCCTGAATTAACCGGAACTGATTTGCTGAAAGACGTTAAAGATTTGCTTGCGGATACGATTTTTATAATGATATCCGCCTCGTCGCAGTTTGACGACGCGCTGACGAGTTTGAAACTCGGAGCTTACGATTATATAACAAAACCAATTAAAAAAGAAGGCCTTTTAAACGTAATAAATAAAGCGTCCGAAGTAATAACTTTACGCAAAAACAACAAACTTTATCTTGATAAACTGCTTGAACAAAATAAACTTTTATCTGATTTCAGCAAGAAAATGAATTATGAATTGCAGCTTGCCAGAGAATTGCAATTGAAAATAACTCCAAAGATAGAATGCGAATTCGGCGATTACGCTATTGGATTTAATAGAAAATTTTCTTCCGAGATAGGCGGCGATTACATAGAAGGATATAAGTTTAGGGACGGCGATAAATTCGCGATTATGATTGCCGATATGCCGGGACACGGAATACCTGCGGCTCTTCTTTTAAGTTCCTTTAAAGTATTTACATTTCAGGCGTTTCAAACGGAAAAGTCGAGCGGCGAAATTATGAGTCAGGTTAATAAAAATTTTATGACTATAAATATGAACGTGTTTCCAACAGCTTGCTGTCTTGTTATCGATAAAAAAAATAAGACTATCGAATATACAAACGCGGGACATCCGTTTCCTTTTATAATCGGCCCTGATAGCGGAAGCAGAATAATAGATTTGAACGAGACTTTATTGGGGATTTTTGAAAAAGAATATAAAACAAATTATATTGATTTGAATAAAGACGAAACGCTATATTTGTATTCGGACGGTATAATTGAAATAATTTCCAAATCCGACGGAAAGAATCTTTTTGATTTGTCGAATTTGATTGATTTTTTATGCGAACAAAAAAGGTTAAACAAGGGTTTTGATTTTACAAATCTTTATAATAGATTAATTCAAATAACCGGGTCGGATGATTTGGACGACGATATTATGGCTCTTGCAATAACTTTAAACAAATGAAGATAATTAATAATGCTGATTGTTTGGAAATTAAGTTGACGGATTTGAATTTTAATTCTGCGCAGGATTTTAAAAAAAAAATTTCCAAGGAAATGTCAAACGGAAAATCCGGGCGCGTATTATTTGATTTTTCCTCCGTTTTAAATATGGATACCGGCGGATTGGCGTTATTGATTTTTATTGTGGAAAAATATGGAGAATCGAAAGAAATAATATTTTCCAATGTTCCGGTATCTTTAAAACATATTTTTAAACTTGACGAAAGAATATTTAAAATAGCCGGTAAAAATTTTAAATGATAGCTGGAGAAGAAAAATGAAATTGGCTATAGTTATGCCTGTGTTTAATGAAAAAAATACTTTATTGAAAATTTTGGAAAAAGTAAAGAAAACAAATTTTGAAAAAAAAATAATAATAATAGACGACTGCTCTACGGACGGAACAACCGATATTATCAGAAATCAGATAACCGATTCCAATGTTATTAAATTATACCATAATAAAAATATGGGAAAAGGAGCGGCGCTAAGCTACGGATTTCAAAACATTCCCGATGATTGCGATATAGTAATAATTCAGGACGCGGATTTGGAATACGACCCGGAAGATTACGGGATTTTAGTAAAACCGATTATAGAAGAATACGCCGACGTTGTATATGGCTCAAGATTCAAAGGAATTTCAACTTCAATGTTTTTCTGGCATTATCTTGGAAATAGATTTCTTTCGCTTATAACCAATATTTTATATAATACTGTTATAAGCGATATGGAAACCTGCTACAAAGTTTTTAAATCAAACGTTATAAAATCGATGAAGATTAATTCTAAACGGTTTGAAGTTGAACCTGAAATAACCGCCAAAATTCTTAACAAAGGATACAGGGTGGTCGAAGTTCCAATACGTTTTTACGGCAGAAATTATCTTGAAGGGAAAAAAATAACTTGGCGCGACGGTTTTATAGCGTTATATACATTGATAAAATATAAGTTTGTTAAATGATAATATTTTTTATAAAAAAATTTTATATTCAGTATAAGAGGTAAATTTTATGGGTTTAACGATTTCTCAAAAAATATTTAAAGAACATCTTTCGGACGGATTAAAAAATATAGAATTCGGTTCTGAAATTGCCATTAAGATTGACCATTGCATAACTCAAGACAGCACCGGAACAATGGCGTGGCTTGAATTTGAAGCTCTCGGAATAGATAAAATAAGATGCGAAAAAGCGGTTTCATATTGCGACCACACTTCTCTCGGGTTTAAAGGCGAATCGTCCGACGATCATTTATTTTTACAGACAATAGCTTCTAAATACGGCGCGTATTTTTCAAAAGGCGGAAACGGCGTATGTCATCAGATACATTATGAAAGATTCGGCGAACCCGGAAAAACAATGCTTGGCTCGGATAGCCATACTCCAACTGCCGGAGGCATAGGAATGATGGGAATAGGAGTCGGAGGTCTTGACGTTGCCGTTGCGCTCGGCGGGGGCGCGTTTTATTTGCGGGTTCCTAAAGTAATAAAAATTAATTTAACGGGAGCGTTGAAATCGGGAGTTTCTGCAAAAGACGTAATACTTGAAGTATTAAGAAAAATTTCGGTTAAAGGCGGAGTGGGTTGTATTCTTGAATATTCGGGGGAAGGCGTAAAAACTTTAACGGTTCCTCAGCGCGCTACCATTACAAATATGGGCGCTGAAACCGGAGCCACGACAAGTTTGTTTCCGAGCGATGAAATTACCAAACAATTTTTGAAACTTCAAAATAGAGTAGAATGCTGGAGACAGCTTGACGCAGACGCAGACGCGGTTTATTTTAAAACAATTGATATTGATTTATCGTCTTTGAAACCGCAGATAGCTATGCCGGGTTCTCCGGATAATGTGAAATATATTGAAGAAGTCGAAGGAACGGAACTGAATCAGATATTCATCGGTTCCTGCACGAACGGAAGCGTTTATGATTTGAAAATAGCTTCGGAAATTCTCAACGGAAAAAAAATCAGTAAAAACATAGATTTAATCGTATCGCCAGGGTCTAAACAGGTTTTCCAGACTTTGATGAACGACGGTTCGATAAAAAAAATTCTCGATGCCGGCGGACGAATCGCAGACCCAGGATGCAACGCCTGCATAGGAGTGGGTTTTGTTCCGGGATTCAAACATTTGAGTTTGAGAACCGTTAATAGAAACTGGTTTGGCCGCGGCGGCAGCAAGGATTGCTTGATAGCTTTATGCAGCGCTGAAACTGCGGCGGCTTCGGCTCTTGAAGGAAAAATAGCGGATCCGAGAAAATATCTGAAAAAGGATTTGAAACTGAATATAAACGAATTTGTCAACGACGACTGCTTGATAGTTAAACCGTTTGAAGATAAAAGAGAGGTTTTGAGAGGACCGAATATAGCGCCGTTAAAAAAGAATACGCCGCTTCCCGACGTCTTGAAAGGAAAAGCTCTGATAAAAGTCGGCGACGGAATTTCGACGGACGATATTTTGCCTGCCGGACCTTTAACCCAGCATTTGAGAAGCAATCTTCCAAAGATTTCCGAGTTTGTATTTTATTATATTGATTCAACTTTTCCGGCGCGTTGCAAAGAAAATAACGGAGGTTTTATTTTAGGCGGCGAAAATTACGGTCAGGGTTCTTCGCGCGAACACGCTGCGCTTGCTCCTAACGAACTCGGAATAAAAGCGGTTCTTGCAAAATCTTTTGCGAGAATTCACAGGTCTAATCTTATAAATACCGGAATAATTCCCGTAATATGCAATACTGATTTGATAGATAGAGATGACGAACTTGAAATCGACGCTTCAAAATTATTGGATTTGTCGGACATTACGATAAAAAATTTAACGAAAAATTTTTTGGTTATAAAAGGAAAACATGATTTGACAAGCAGAGAATCTGAAATGATAAAAGCCGGAGGAGTTTTAAGATTTGCGACAAGATAAAATAGATTCGTTAAATTCGTCTGGCTTGCGGCTACGCTATGGAAACGGTCAAAAATAACTTAGCATTTTTTAATCAAAAAAAAATTGTATAATTTCATTTTTAGTTGAAATTGTTCGAACGACGCTGAAAATTGCAACAAGTTGCAAAGAGCGTCGAATTTTACATGGCCGTTGATAAAATCAACGGTAAAATAAATAAATTAAGATAGCGACCCTGAAAGGGTCGAATTTCAAATTATAAAAATTCAACGCTTTCAGCGTTGTTTAGTTTAGTTTTTTAGCGCCGCAGGTTTCATGGCGCTACGCGCAAATCACCTGCGGTTATTTGAAATTCAACGCTTTCAGCGTTGTTTTTGCAACAATAATATTTTTTTTACTTCTATAATAGGCGTAGTATGCCGGATAAACTAAAAGCGCAACAATGTTATAGTTTCTCCTTGATGCGCAAAATTATTATTTACCAAACGCTAAGTTGAGCGGTAGAATGTAAGTATAATTAATCAAAAAAGAGCGGACTTCCTATCCGCTCGTTTTTTATTTGCAATAATAAGCGTTCTATGATACAATAATACAAAAAAAGAGAATGAGTTCAGGTGAAAATTAATGAATATTTTGCAGGAAATTCTGAAAGATTCGGATTATGATTTGTCATTATTCAGCGCAAAAGAAATTGACAAACTTGTAAGTGAACTTTATAAAAAAGAAGTTAAGGGCAAAGAAAAATATTTTATAAAATGTCCGGTCCGCAATAAAGAAATTTTAGTGAAACCCGAAGAAATTGTCAGGCAGTTATATACAATACGTTTGATTGACAGCTATAATTATCCGCTGAAACGGATTAAATTTGAACAGCCGATTCATTTTGGAAGGCAAGTAAAATTCGCTGATATAGTTATATTTGACAAAGACCGTCCGACAGTTGAATATATTCTTGTTGAATTGAAAAAGCCGAAATTGCTTGACGGCAAAAAACAGTTATATTCATATTGCAACGCTACCGGAGCGCCGATTGGTATATGGACGAACGGCGGGCAAATTTCATATTACAACAGGAAAGACCCGAATTATTTCGAGGATATTACCGACATTCCAAACGAAATGCAGACGCTTGAAGATATAATCAAACAGCGGTTTACTTTAAAAGACTTAATTATTAAAGACAAAATTCCGAACGAAGGAAAATCATTAAAAACAATTATTCAGGAACTTGAAGACGATGTTTTGGCAAATGCTGGCGTTGACGTTTTTGAGGAAGTTTTCAAATTAATTTTTACGAAATTATACGATGAGATAAAAAGTAAAAAAGATAAAACTATAATTGATTATTTTTTGAAAAATGAATTAACAGACGACGAGATTGGAAATTTTGAAAAACGCAAAGAAATACTAAAAAAAATTGAGGACAAAAAATTTCGCGTTTTAGAATTTAGGAATACTGGACAATCGGACAGCGAACTATACAAAAAAATTCAAGCATTATTCGAAGAAGCGCAAAATCAATGGAACGGCGTATTTCCCGCTATTTCGAAAATTCTTTTAAGCCCTTCTCATCTTTCGGTCTGCGTATCAGGACTTCAAGACGTTAAACTTTTCAATTCAAATTTACAGGTTGTTGACGAGGCATTTGAATATCTCGTTAATAAATCGTCAAAAGGCGAGAAAGGACAGTATTTTACGCCGCGTCATGTTATTGATATGTGCGTTAAAATGCTGAATCCCAAAAAAGGCGAATATATGATTGATCCCGCGTCAGGTTCCTGCGGTTTTCCCGTTCACACAATTTTTTATATTACCGGACATCTATTTTCAAATATAGAAATCACAGACGAAGAAAAAGACGACGTTTTAAAAATTTTTGGCATTGATTTTGACGAGCGCGCGGTTCGCGTTTCGCGAACTCTTAATCTAATTGCTGGCGACGGCGAGACTAATGTTTTACATCTGAATTCTCTCGACTTTGAACGCTGGGAAGATATAACAAAAAATAAAAATTGGATGACTACTTACGGGCAGGGATTAAATCGTCTTGAAAAACTGCGTGTTGGTAAGGACAGCAATAAATCCTTTAAATTCGATATTGTTATGGCTAATCCGCCGTTTGCCGGCGATATTAAAGAATCGCGGATTATCCATAAATACGATTTGGGATTTAACGAAAAAAACAAACCAAAACCCAAAATCGGAAGAGATATTTTATTTATCGAACGCAACCTTGATTTATTAAAACCCGGCGGTCGAATGGCGATAGTCTTACCGCAAGGAAGATTTAACAATACTTCTGATAAACAAATACGGGAATTTATTGCGGAAAAAGCTCGGATTATTGCCGTAGTCGGTTTAAATGTGAACACATTCAAACCGCATGCAGGGGTAAAGACAAGCGTTTTATTTATTCAAAAATGGAACGATGACCCGAAACGCGGCGAACTCTGCCCGAAAACCGATGATTATCCAATCTTTTTTGGAGTTTCCGAAAAATCAGGCAAGGACAATTCAGGCGAATATATTTTTATTAAAGACGAAAATTCAAGACTTAAACTTGATAAAAACGGACATTTAATAATTGATCACGATTTGCATAATCACGGCGGCGAATTGCCTGACGGTATCGCCGAAGCATTTATTGAATTTGCTAAAAAACAAAAATTAAGTTTTTGGAAGGAGTGATTACGATGTTGAATACGTATGAAGGTCAATCTGAAAAATGAATTTATTTAAAATTGACAGCCAAAATATTGATGACGATTATATTGAAGACAAAATTTTATTCCGTCTTATTGAAGAAACTTTCACTGACGGGTTGCTTGATATTTCTGCGTCGAAAAAATATTATTTTGAATTAGAGAAAGGCTTATAATTTGCAGAATACGAACAAAAAATTAAAAGCTATAATTCTGAATATTATCGAAATCAATATGATAAATTGACAAGCAAATCAAAAAATTAAATAAAGGAAAATATTATGCATTGGGACGATAGCAAATACAGAGAAATAACAGGAAAAATAATTGGATGTTTTTATACGGTTCATAAAAAATTAGGACCTGGCTTTTTAGAAAAAGCATATCATAATGCATTATTAATTGAATTAAAAAAATATTTTGATAATGTTGAAAGTGAAAAAATTTATAATGTTTTTTATGACAATGAAATAGTAGCAACTCATAAACCTGATATTATTGTAGAAAATTCAGTTATTATTGAGAATAAAACCGTCAAAGAATTAAACAATGATCATAAAGCTCAGATAATTGCGCAATTACGGGCAACAAATATTTTAATAGGATTTTTGGTTAATTTTTCAAAAATAGAACTTGATTTTGAACGGTATGATAATTTTAATTTATTAAAAACTAAGGGACTTATAACAGGGAACTTAAGTGAATGAAAGTGAAAAAACACTTTAGTTCACTTTAATTCCCTGTTAAAAAAAATATGAAATATTCGATTGTAAATTTCTCAAAATTAGAAACATACGCTTTAAGAATAGACGCGGAATATTATAAACCGCAATATTTAAAAGATGACGAATTTGTATCTCATTATCAGCAAAGAAAATTAGGAGATTGCACATTTATTACTGACGGACAACATGGTTATCATGAAGTTGATGAAAATTCAAATATTAATTTATTGACAGCGAAAAACGCAAAAACTTGGATTGCAAATAATATTAATGCAGATAAAATTGCGCAATGGGTTGATGATAATAATAAACGATCGTCTCTTAAAAGCGGCGATATAATTTTATCAACACGCGGCACAGTCGGATGTTGCGCGATAGTTAAGAATGAAGTTTTACCTGCTAACATTGATCAGGATATTGCAAGAATTTTTATTAAAAATAAAGAAATATTGCCTGAATATCTGCTGATTTTTTTTAATTCTAAATTCGGTCAGGACTGGATTATTAGAAATTCTTCAGGTATGGTTCAACAAGGTATTTCATTAGATAAATTGAGATTAGCAAATATTCCATTTCTTAAAATTGAATTTCAAACAAGAATAAAACAAGTTATTGATTCTGCATACAATATAATTTTAAAAAGTAAAAAATTATATCTTGATTCTGAAAATATGATTTTAAACGAACTCGGATTAAAAAATTGGAAACCGAAACACAAAAAATATTCGATAAAAAATTATTCTGAAGCGGCGCAGGCAGAACGCATAGACGCGGAATATTTTCAACCGAAATATGAAGAAATAATCAGCGCAATTAAAAAATATAAAAATGGATATTCTGATTTTAGAGAAATAATTAAATTGAAAAATAAAAATTTTCTACCGAAAGGTAATATAGAATATAAATATATTGAACTTTCAAATATTAATTCAAACGGAGAAATAAACGGATATACAAAAGCATTTGGAAAAGATTTACCGACAAGAGCTCGGCGTATTGCAAAGAATGGTGACTTAATTGTTTCATCGATAGAAGGCTCATTATCAAGTATTGCATTAATAACGCAAGAATATAATAATGTTTTATGCTCGACAGGTTTTTATATTATAAATTCGGATATAATAAATTCAGAGACATTATTGATTTTGTTAAAAAGCGCACCGTATCAATTATTATTAAAAAAAGGTTGCAGCGGAACAATTTTAACAGCAATAAATCAAGAAGAAATAATTAAAATTCCGATACCAAAAATTGATATTAAAATACAAAATGAAATTCAAAAAAATATTTCAGAAATGTATAATATCCGCCGGCAATCAACTCAACTGCTTGAAATAGCGAAATGCTCAGTTGAAATAGCGATAGAAGAAACCGAATCAAAAGCGCTAAAATGGCTTGACAGTGAAATGAAAAAAGTTTAAAGTTTGTAAGTTTAAACAAAACTGCGGGTGAAAATTATGAATTTAATTAAAAGCTTAGTTTTCCCGTTTTTGTCTATTATCGCTGTAATTACCGGATATTTTATTAATTGCGGTAGATGCGGCAGAACAAAATTATTGATAGATTTATTTGATATTTTACTTATAATTTCCATAATATATTTTTTCGCTCAAAATGCATTAAAAAAAAGTAATGCCCGAATTTGTTTCGGAAAATTCAAAGAATTTACTTTATACTTTTTTTTGATTATCTGCGTTCAGTTGCTCTCGACCCACCGCGGCGTATTGATTCAACAAGTGGATAATCTTTTTTTGCCGTTTTTTAGAATTTTTCTTTTTTTGACTTTATATCTCGCTTCAGTTTTCACATTTCGTTCTTTTAAAACTTGCGGACAAATTTCTATTTTTATAAAACTGCTTGGATTTTTTACTTTTTTATACTGCTGTTACTCGTTGTCCTCGATATTTATCTACGGCAACAGATTTCTGTTTCCGTTGAGTTATCCGGATTATGACGGACTATCGACAAATGAGTTCGGGTTGTTTTATGTTTTATTGTTCTGCTTTTTTTTCGGAGTTATGTCTGAAGAAAAAAAAAATCCGGTAAAATCATTATATTTAATCCTGCTTGTATTGCTTGAATTGTGTTCAATATTTTTGTTTAATAGAGCGGTTTTAATTACTTTTCTTTTAATTTTATTGTTTATTATTTTTTTGCAGAGAAAAACTTTTAATGTTATAGTTTTAATTTTTTTTGCCGCATTATTTTTAACCGTATGCTCTAAAACTAAAAATATCAACGGATACATTTCAAAAACATTCGTGGGAGAAACTCGATTCAAACTCGCGGATTATTCTGGCGAAAGAGATATTTATATTTGTCTGAACGAATCTCCAGCTTCCAAAATAGTTAAATACGAGGCAATTTCTAAGTATTGGAGAGAATATCCTGTTTTCGGACTTGGACTTACAGGAGCGGGATATATTAAATCTCAATTTTTTTTAATTCTCGGCGAAACAGGAATCGCCGGATTAACTGTTAATTTTTTGTTTGTTTTATTTTTTTGGAGACTCGCGTCAAATATTGAAAAGTTAAGCAAAGAGCCGGTTTTTACGGGAGCGGCTAAAGGATTTAAATATTTTTTAATAGCTTCGTGCGTTATGGGATTTTTTATCAATCTTTTTTTATTGAATGTATTTTTAGCGATATTTGGAGTGTTTGCCGGAATTATTTTGAAAATTAAATTTATTACGGGAGCGAAAAAAAATGAAATCATATCTTCAATGTCCTGAATGTCAGAATTATTTTGAAAACAGATTTGCCGAATGTCAGAAATGTCCTTATTGCGGAACCGAGATTTATGAAAACGCAAAAGATATGAGCGAATTGAAAATGAAATTTTATAAAAAGTTTCGGAGTATTAATTTTTTTGCTTTAGGGATTTGTATTGGGACGGCTTTAATCGTATGGATTTGTTCGTTAGCATATACTTCGATGCAGACCAAATTATATACGACTTCTTTTCATATTAATACGAAAATAAATAATTTTCCGTTTTCCCAGACAGAACGCAAAATATTTCTGAATCAGTTTGAGGATTTTATTAGCGAAACAATCAAGTCGAATAATGTTTTGCTTTATTCGGCAACAAAAAATAATGTGATTAAATCCGGAGATTCGGAAAATGAAATCGATAGAATCTTGAATCGGATTTCGGCAAGAATATCGATATCAAATTCTTTATTTGAAAATTATTACGATTCGGGAGTCGATACTATTTGCAGTTTAGTAACAAGGGTTGAAATGACAGCTTCCGAACCTGAGAAAATGACAAGACTTTTAAATGGAATTTTAGAGGGAGTGTGTATAGATACGGACATACTGAAAAAAAATATTTTTTTAGGAGTTAACTCGCGATTGAAAAAACTATACGATTATTATAAAGGGTATTCGGAATTTTACAGAACGGAAATTATAAAAACGCAATCAGAAGAAAAAAATAAGACGGTTCTTGAAATCAATATAAAATCGCTTGACGCGGAATACAAGACATATTTTCTTAATATGAAAAAATACGAATATTATCTTGATAAATTAAAGGAATCAGATATAGAAATAAATATTTGCAAAGCGGATATCCCGAGAAAACCGATTTATCCGAATTCAAGACAATCGTCTAACGCCGGAATAGTCATCGGTCTTATTCTCGGAATTATAGCCGCTAATTTTGCGGTCAGAAAAAAATAAATGGTTTTAAAATTAACTTGATTTTATACGAATTTTTTATATTATATATTTAAATGAAAATAAATTTTAAAATAATAATATTTTTTTTTATAATAATCGCCGTTTTAAATTCCGCTCTTTTTGCCGGCGATGAAACTATAATCAACCATAAAACCTCCCATTCATTCAAAGTTAATTCGTTTATTTTGCCCAAAGAAAAAGAGTTTAAATCGAATATAGAAGAATTAAAAAAAAATGCTGCGGTAGAAATATTGAATTTAATCAGAAATTCCGAGAAGATTACAGTCCCTTATTTAAACATTCTGCCTCCGGTAAGCGAACCTTTATTTAATCTCCCGAAATATATTAATATTTTTAAAGAACTTAAATCGGTAAATTTTAATAACATAAAATTATCGATTGTAGTAAAAGATACGCCCAAACTTCAAAATAAATTATTTTTGAAATTATTTAAAAATCTCAATAACCGGTTTGCGGAAATTTATTCTGAAAATGTCGAACCGAGTTTTATTCATACTGATTTGTTTTATACTTTAAAATCCGGAGTTTATAAATTTCAATTGTTTTCAAACGAGATTTCCATAGGCGGATCTGATACTTTTGAAATATCAAATTATGACAACAGGTCGCTTGTAATTGAAACGGCGCAATCAAAACCGGTAAAAATCAGACTTCTTTGTTCCGATGGAAAAACTCCGCTGAACGAAGCTGTTGTAGCTTTGAAATATAAAACTGGCGGAATTATAGAAACCGGCAAAACAAATTCTTCGGGAATGATAATATGGGATTTGTCAAAAAAACAGGAAATAAAAATACCGGCTTCAGTTGACGACGATTTTTATTTTATTCTCGAAATCATTAATCAGCGTCAAAAAATCGGGGATGAAAAATTAATTTTTACCGAGGAAAATTTAAAAAAGTTAACGTTTAACATAAAAACAAATCAACGCCCGAAAAGTTTTTATATGGATAAGAAAATAAAACTGAAGGGGAAAATCACTGGAGATTTTATAGCTAAAAATCTGCCGGTTCCTTATATAAAAATTTCGTTTTATGAGAAAGAAGTTGGATTTCTCGACTTATATGGAAACGACGCCTCTTTTTTGAAAATAGGGGAATGTAAAACTTTTTCTGACGGTTCGTTTGAATTTGAAAATATGGACGTCGACGACGGACCCAATCAATCGACGCGCGATATTATTGTTTCGGCCGAACTCGAATCCGATTATGTGGTTATGTATAACGCTATGCTTGGAACTAAAACAATATATAAATACAAAATTGATTTGCAGGAAAATATTTGGCCTTATAATTCTGAATTTGATTTTGGAGAAATAAATTTGAGTTCATTAAACTTTGAAAAACCGCTTGCTCTTTATCAGATACTTCAAAATCAATTGATAAATTTTAAAAATGAAAATCCGGTTTATAACCGGACGATTTTAGCCGCGTATCCGGCGACAAAAATTTATATGAATATTAGCGAAGATATAAAATATTTTTATGGCGACAATATTTTAAAAATAACAAAAAAAGGCGGCGATTATATCTTGAAATACGGGATAACGTCCGACAACGTTGTAGATTTGCTAAGAGAAGCCGCCAATTCTAACCTCTACAGATGATAATATATTTATTATACGGGTTATACTTTTTCTTTTTAGTATTAATCTTATCGGCTTCCGCAATTCAGATAAAAAAATTTTTTAATTCGTCTATAGACGGTTTCATTCATTACCGTAATTCGTTAAGAATTATTATTGCCCCGCATATTTTAATACTGATTGCTTCGCTTATTATTTTTTTTAGTTATCTTATTGTTTTTAACGACCAGACTGTTACGATAAAAAGTTTTTCAATCAGTCTGATTTTTATCTGCCTTGCGTCTTTATTAAATCTTTCCGTCTTTTATGCGCTGTATTTTTTTCTGCGGAAAAAATTGAAAAATGAAGGGTATATAACAATGGTCGAACTGGAAGAAACGGATATTGAACCGGGGTATATCAACAAATTTTTAAAAAAAGAATATTTTGTTATAGTCAGAAATAATTTGGGTTTGTTGTTTATAGTCTACTTGTTTTTTTTTATTTTCCCGACTTCGCTTGTGGATGAATCTTATAAGTTTAAAAAATTCGACGATAAGAAAATAGAGGGAAGAGATATTATCGACGACGCGAAGTTTTACGGCGGCAAGGACTGGTTTTTAAAACTTGTTTCGGCGAGAAAAAAATACATTCAGAAATTCGGGATTGAGAAATATCTTCAAGTGTTCGGCGAAAAAATGGGACCGATAGAGGGAGATATTAAAGAATACGAACTTAAACAGGAAGCATTGAAAATAGAAAAAGAAAATATTGAAAAAGCAAAGGAGCGTATTTTATTTTCGACTTATGACAGATTGTCCGACACTTCTATCATTACTAAATAATTCCGGCGCGCCGGATAGCTTTTCTTTAAACAATTTGAATCAACAAATCGACGAAGGAAATAATCTGTCGTTTTTACTGCCTGTAATTTATTTTTTTAAAAACGCCGCCGATCTTTCAAATTCCGGAAAATTAGTAAAATTGCATAAGACAAATTATTTCAGGAACATTTATATTTTAGGCGAACTTAAAAAGATTTCTTTGGAATGCGTTAAATACAAAATCGAGCCTCCGGTTTTACTGAAAGGCTCCGCTTATATATTCAAATTATACAGCGACGATTTCGGATACAGAATTTTAAGCGATATTGATTTGGTCGTATTCGACGATTGGCATAAAGAAAAAATTTTAAAAATAATCGGAGATTTAGGTTACGGACGCGGTTCAAAATATGAAGAAACTTATACTAACGGAAAAATAAAAATCGATATACATTCAGAATTGATAAATTCCAACAGAATCGGCTGGCGGCGCGGATTGTTTTCAAATATGAACTTAAAAAAAAACTCGGTAAAAAAAGAAATAGACGGGGTTCAATATAATTTTTTAAGCGACAACGCAGATTTTATTTACTGTTTGTTTCATAACGCGGTTCATCATGGATTCAAAAATATCAAATGGATTTTAGACGCTTTCGCATTCATAAAAAAAAAACTTGTAAATCCCGATGAAATTTTCGCCGAAATTCAATCATTGAATTTGATTGATGAATTCAGATTTGTTTTATCATGTATGGATTACAATCTTCCGCTCGATTTGGAATGGAAAAATAAATTTCAAATCCCGTATAAAAAAAAAATAATCGTCCGCCTTTTTTCGGCAAATGTTTTGGAAATAAATTATTGCCAGTATGCTTTTAATTATTATCTGATGAAAAAAAATGAAAGATTAGGATACGTTATGACGCTTCTTTTTCCGTCAAAAAAAATCCTTGAGCTTAAATATTCCGGTAAAAATATATTAGCGGCTTATGCGGCTCATTTTATCGAAATCATTAAATCAGCCGGGAAGTTTTGTTTTGTATTTTCCAACGCCTCTGGGAAATAATTTCGGAGTATCCGCCTCTTTTTTAAATTTTACGATTATTCGGTAATTATCTTCGATTTGATATTCGGATATGTCAATCAATTTTAGTTGACATAATTTTATTATCTTTTCCGCTGATTTTAATTCTTCCTCGTATTTATGACTTTTTTGACAGATTATATAACCGCCGGTTTTAACGAAGGGAACGCTTAATTCGATAAATTGACCGAGCTCGGCGAGAGCTCTTCCTAACGCCGCGTCAAATTTTTCATAATATGTTTTTTTTAAAGGAGCGTTATTTAGCAAAGAAGCTTTATTTGTCAAAAGGAGATTATTTTTTAAAGATACTGTTTCTATTCTACCGCAAACAGCGGAACAATTTTTCAGGTTTAGTTCTGAAATAATATAATCGACAAAATCTATTTTTTTTTTTATTGAATCAATTAGAGTTATTTCCAAATCAGGGTTTAAAATTGAAATGAACAAACCGGGAATTCCGTTGCCGGTTCCCAAATCGATTAAGTTGCCGATACCGCAGTCGACTGATTTTTGAAGAACGGCGGTATCGATTATATTTTTCAACACAAAATCGGCTGGAGCCGTTATTCTTGTCAGATTTATATGCTTTTCATCCCACTAGTGTCCAATTAAAAATATAAAAAACTTGCTAACGGTTTTACCTTTTCGT
>DAINAU010000013.1:0-35461 GCA_036733285.1 bacterium | reverse complement strand
TAAATCATATGTTTTTAAGATTTTGAAAAATTGTCTGAAACAAGTATTCTATGCTTTCTGAACAATTTTTTAAAATTCTTATGCAGTTTTTGAGTTAAAATCAATCTGCGTTATTAGACGCGAAAAAAAAGCGATTTATCAGCGGATATAATAAAACGGTTAAAATTTATTGATTCTTTAAATTAACCCCGCAATTAATTGCGGAATTAATCTTGATTTCTATGAATTCACATAGTCTTTTTAACGGTTTTATCATATCGGCTGAATAACCAAACAAAAAAATTAAACGGAGGATTCTTGCAAATGGAAATCACAAAATTAAACGAAACTTCTGTTATAGCAGTTCTGCCAAAACGGCTTGACGGAATTACGTCGCCGGAAATCGAATCAAAAATAATAGAACAATTAAATTCCGGCGTTAAAAAAATCGCGTTCGATTTTTCAAACACCGCGTATATGGCGAGTTCCGGAGTGAGAGTGATACTATCGACATATAAAAAACTAAAGAATTTATCCGGCGAATTATTTCTTGCAGGGCTGAGTCCGGAAGTAAAAAACGTATTTGATATGACCTGTTTTAGTTTTATGGACCAATCCTTAAAAGTATATCCAAATATAAAATCCATACCCGGATTCACATTGAATATGGGTTCGCAAGCGAACTGATAATAGCTTTTCCAGATTATCGGGATAATATTTTTAGAAGTTTTAACAAGCGAGCATATATGTTTTGAAAAACTTCACTTTACATTTAACGCATTTAATCCGGGTTTAAGATATATGAATAATAATATCAAACGCGATTCAAAACTAAAAGCCGGAATACATTTGACCATTATTCAGTTTGGTTTGCTTGTTATTCCAATAATAACCATGCCATATATCGTAGATAAAATAGGTATGGAAAAATTCGGAGCGGTAATTTTTTTCCAGTCGATAATGAATTTATTGTCGGTCATAATTAATTACGGGTTCGCCCAAACCGGAGCTCCGGATATCGCTAAAGCCGCTTCCGGCAGAAAATTGAATTTTGAATATTCAAATATTCTGTTTTCAAAAATATTCCTCCTTTTTTTATGCCTGCTGATAGCTTTAATATTATACGCCGTCATTCCTAAATTCAATAATGAAAAGCAATTATATTTCTTATCCCTGATAATTTTAGTTTTTAACTGTCTCGACATTTCATTTCTGTTTCAAGGCGTCGAACGAATGAAAGATTATATGATTTTAAATTTTCTGGCTAATATTTTAGTCGTTTTTCTGCTTTTTTACTTTGTTAAAAAACCGGAAGATTATATATTGATACCTGTAATATTCTTCGGACCAAAAGTTTTTGCTTCAGGCGCGGCGATATTATACGCTTCCGTTATTTTTAAAATAAAACCGAATATGTTTTTTTTTACCGCGGTTTTACGAAAATTAAGGAACGGAATAAATTTTTTCGCGTCGAATATTTTCTCTATACTATACGCTCAAACATCCTCCATAATGCTCGGTTTTTTAGGAGGCGATATATCAGTGGGAATTTATTCGCTTGCTGATAAATTGTGTATTGCTTATACTATTATTCAATCGAAAATAGCGGTTGTTTATCAGCCGCAGATAGCCAAAGATTTCAAAAAAGGAATTATAGAAGGTTCGATTCGCGCTAAAGAAAATATTTTTTTCACATTAATTGCGGCTATTCCCGTTTTCTTTTTCTGTCAATTTTTCGCTGAAGACATTTTGTTTCTATTTTTCCAAAACAAAGGCGCCGATTCAGTAAATATATTAAGAATGCTTTCTCTGAATTTCATATCCATCGGATTAAGCGGAATATTAAGCTGCAATATTCTCATATCAATAGGCCGCGCGGATGAAATGCTGAGACCAAGCGTGATTACCGCTATAATAAATTGTATTCTCGGCGGAACGTTAATTTATTTTTTCCGGCATACCGGAGCGGCTATAACAATTTGTTTAATCGAATTTGGAGTTATGTGTTATTATTTTTTCAGAGTCAGAAAATTTCAAATATTCGTTTTATCAAAACCAATAATGCGGATATTATTTGTTTACTCGGTTATTATAATAGTTTCATTATCGGTTCTTAAATATGCGTCGGCGATTATCGTCTTAAACTTTTTTTTAAAGATAGCCGTCATAACGGTTTCATTCGGTTTAATAATAGTTTATTTATTGAAAACTATGAATATACTCGGCTTTAAAAATCTCAAATTAAAATTCAATTGTCCTTGTTAGCGTTATTTTTTTTTGCAAACGCAGGGCGATTCGCCGCAATAAAAACATTTCTCTTTATATTTTTCATATAAGATTGTTTCTAAATCGAGGTTAAGAATATTTGCAAGACTTGCGGACCATGCCACAACATCGGCGAGTTCTTCCTTAATATTTTCAGAATCGTTTCTGCGGAGAGCTTTTGACAATTCGCCCATTTCCTCCACAAGCCATAAAAATGTCGCGTCCCTGCCTCTCTGGCTGTCTCTCGAAAAATAAAGGCGTTTTATCTTGTCTTGAAATTCTCTGATTTCCAATTTAATCTCTCCGGTAAATTAATAAAATATTGACTAATAATTATTTTTAAATATATTTTAAATGGTTTTATAAATCAATATATTTTTAATAAAATTTTTTTTTGAAACTATATTATTTAAAAATACTCTTATTTATAATTATGGAGAAACTTAATGAATTTCATCGCTAATTTATTCGCGTCAATAAGTAATTTTATGATTAAAGGCGGAGCGGTTATGATACCGATATTCGCCTTATCGGTAATCGGTCTTGCAATAATAATCGAACGAATAATCGTTATCAGAAGAAAAAAAGGCGATTTAAAAGCTTTCATGTCAAAACTTAAACCGCATATCGAACAAGGAAATATTTCCGAAGCCTACGGAATATGCGCGGCTGAAAAAACATGCATTGCGCGAATAGCTTCGGCAATACTCGACAATTACGGAGATAATCGGGAAAAACTCGAAATAGCCGCCGATGAAGCTATTATAACGGAAATACCAAAACTTGAACGGCATATAGGTTTTTTAGGAATCATAGCCACAGTCGAACCATTGCTCGGTTTGCTCGGAACCGTAACCGGAATGATAAAAGCTTTTTTTGTCATATCCAATATAAGTTTAAGCAATCCCGCTCAGCTTGCCAACGGAATCGCAGAAGCGTTATACACCACAGCCGCGGGTCTGATAGTCGGAATACCAGCCATAGCCGCGTATAATTATTTTATGATTCGAATAGAAAGCATAAACTGGGATATGGAACAGATTTCCACTAAACTAATCAATTACATTTGTTCAAAATCAGAAAAACAGAATTCCGGAGAAAAAAAATGAGCCGGAAAAAAAGGACTACAAAATTAAAGTCTATGAGAGATTTGAATATAACGTCTCTTATAGACGTAATGTTTATTCTCGTCATTTTTTTTATGGTTTCTTCCACGCTCGTCGTGCATCCGGGAATGCGAGTTAAAATGCCGGAAGCCAAAAATTCTAAAACCATTCAGACTCAGGATATGACCGTGTATATAGACGAAAATAATATTATCTATTTAAACAGCGACAAGGTGGATAAAACGGGTTTGAAAAATCAAATTTATTCCAATATTCAAAACGGCGGCAAACCTCAAATAACAGTTAAAGCCGATAAAAAAGTGAATTACGAAATAATAATTCAAGTTATCGATATCGCAAAAGAATCCGGAGTCAAGGATATATCGTTCGCCGCTACGAAAACCGATAAAATAAAGTATGAGTAATAAAAAAAAATTAGAGATTGATTCTGAACAAACCAATCTTAAAAAATACGTCTGGCTTTCCGTCATCTGTCACATAGTTATATTTTTTTTATTTGGGAATATCTATAGATTCAACGATATAATCAAATCAAAAGATGAAACGGATTTGCAATTCAGACTTTTAGAAGAACCGGAACAATTCGTAAAACGGACCGAACCCCCAAATCCTCAACCAAAAGAAAAAAAAATCGAACCTCCGAAAATTAAAATCGAAGAAAAAAAAACCGAGAAATTCGCCGATAAAAAATCCGAAAAAACCGTTTCTGCCGAAGAAAAGATTTCAAAAACTCAAAACCGGATTGTTGTTCCCGACCGGAACGTCAACGCGAGAGAACCCGAAAAAAGTATTGATATGTTTAAAAAAACCGGTCAGGAAAAAATTGAAAAATCAGAAATAACAAAACGTCTTGACGAAATTGAAAAATCAAAAGAAATTTCAGTTGGAAAATTTAAATTTTCAGAAACTGAAAAGAAAGTATTCGAATCGTCGACTTCAAAAAAAACCGAAACTCTAAACATTAATGATAAACGGCTCGAACGTACCGCCGTTTCCGAGACCCTTGAAAAACAATACGCCAGAATAGAAGCGGAAAAACCAGTAACAAGCCGGGCAAAAAACATTGAAACGTCTTTATTTGAAAAAAAATCCGATTTATTTGAAAAAAACGATAATATTACAAAAACCGAAAACGTTCAGCAACTTGAAAAATTTATAAAAACTCCGGATAAAACGCGAAGTTTTGTCGTTTCTCAAACCAGAATCAAAGAATCTGAACACAGTGAAAATCAAAACGATAAATTCGCGGTAGCGCAATCAAATTTAGAATATTCGCCGTCAAAAGAAAATTTTTCAAAACAAAGTTTGAAAACGACGCCGGCTCCTGCGGCTAATATCAAAAACTCTCAATCGTCGAATCCAAATCTTTCCATATTTTCTAAAAACAGAACTAATTCAAAAGAATCCGGCGAAATAAATAAAACGCCGGCTCAAGAATATTCGCGAGCGAATCCTAAAATCCAAACTTCAAAATCGGCTTTAATATCAGAATCGTCCGGTAATTTAAAAGAATCGTCCGAATCCAATAAAACCCGGGAGACATATTCTTTTTCAATTTCTTCAACGCCTGAGACCCTTGATTTTGCCGATAATTCTAAACTTACAAAACAGAATTATAATCTCAAGGTTAAAAAATCCGAAATTAAAAACATAAATAATTCAAATGCCGGAAATTCTGAAATTCTAAAAAAAACAAATTATGAGACGGCTGAAAAAACGGCTTTACAGATTTCAAAAAAAGAAACCGCTCCGACCTTGCGCCAGACCGGAGGCAATACGGAACACCGGAAATTCGATTACGAATCCAAAATTGAACAGACTGTTAAAGAAACAAAAAGCTCCGGTTCAAAATCAAATCAAACCAATATCAAAATAAAAGATTTAGCTATGAACTACGATAACAGAGGAATTCAAAGTTCGAGCGTTTCAACTAATAAAACCAGTAATCAGATTATCCAAAACGCTAATACCATTAAAGAATATAACGTCAAAGACGAACAAATAAATCTATTCAATAAAACCTCGCAATTATCTGAAAAAAAAGGATCTGCCGGAAATGCCGGCGGACAAGGATATAAAAAGAATTTAGACTCCGGAATCCAAACTGCGTCTAAATATTCAATTCAAAAAACCGGAATTTTATCCGGCGCAAAATCAAATGAAATAAAAACAAGTTCGCCGCAAACGCAAACGTCTTCAAAATCATCAATAGAAATCGCCAAGCTTCCAGACGATAATTCTTACAATAACTCTGCTGCCGGAAACAGGTCGTATGCAAAATCAAACGCCGGCGCCAGTATTGCCTCAGTTAAAACGGGATTAAATGTTTCTCAAACTAATTCAAAAGCAAACGCCGCGTTTTCCGGTTCTTCAAAATCAACCGATAACGTTCCGTTGGATTTAAGCATTCCGATGCCGGGCAAACCGGGAACAAAATCTTCGGAACCGCAAAAAAAAACAAATTTCAAAACCGCCAAAACCGAATTTTCCGGCAACGCTATTTCTCAGGGTTCGCCTTCCGTTTCTGTTAAAACATCAGCGGCGTCGAATAAACCTTCAAATTCCGATTCGGGAATTTCCGTCGCTAAAGAACTTGATAAAATCGGGAATAATAAATCCGGCGGAACCGGATTAATATCGGGGAAAAAAACAAATATAGCGTCAAAACTCGCGCCAGAATCAACGGCGGGTTATAATACTGGAAAATCCGAAGTTCCTTCTTATAAAACTTCAGGCGGAAAATCCAATACAAATCTTTTCGCGAAAAAAATCGAGAATCAGAACGGAGAGGTTCCGGTTTCGACTTCTAAAAATATAAATATAGAAACGCAAAATAAAACCGCCGAAGCGGCCGCAAATAAAATCAATGTTTCTTACAATCTTAAAAACGCAAGCTCAAAAGTTTTATCGGATAACGTTGAAAATCAACAAGGCGGCGCCGAAGGAAAAGTCAACGTAGGATTAAAACTGTCTTATAAGAATTATAAAGTTAATCCGGAATATCTTAAATTGCTCGAAAAAAAATCGCAGGACGCGTTGAATTTAAAATTAAAAAAAACTTTTGCCGGTTTCAAACAAAAAATCATTCAATCAATGGAAAAACAGAAATTGTTCGGAGATATTGAACTTAATTTTGAAAAAAACGGTCAATTGAAAAAAATCAAATACGCGGACGGCGACGTGGCTAAAAACAAAAAACTCAAACAAACATTCGAAGAATATTTAAAAGCGTCCAAACTTATTATTCCGGTCGATATTGAAGCGCTTGTGGTTATAAAAATCGAATATGAAAAGAATACGGAGTCCCCGTCTATAAATTATCAATTTTTTTGGTGACATTTGGATAACGGACTTCTGATAATTTATAAGCGGAAAAAATTTTTTTGTCAATCGAATCTATGTTTGATACGTAAAACTTTACGTCGTAGACTTTTTCAAGCCAGTTTTCAGAAAAAAAATCCGTTGATTTTCCGTAAAAAATCACATTCCCTTTTTTAAAAGCGAGAATTTTTCCATAAGCGACAGTCTCGTCGTTAATATTATGAGTTACGGAAATAATTGTTTCGTTGCGTTTTATTAATCGAATTACTATTTCGTCAAGTTCAAGTTTATGTTTATAATCAAGATAAGAACTCACTTCGTCCAATAACAAGATATCGCTTTGCTGAGCCAGCGCGGCGCCTATTGCGGTTTTTTGAAGTTCGCCTCCGCTCAACGTAATCATTTTTCTGTCTGCGTATTTTTCAAGCTGGAGATATGATAGGATATCCCTGACAATTTCTTTATCGTTTGAAGTATAACCGGCGAACCGGTTAATGAAAGGAAAACGTCCTGTCATAACATAATCGAATACGGTAAAATCGTAGAACTGCAATCCGCAGTTGAACTGCGGAACATACGCTATTTTCTTCGCCTGTATGTTTTTAGCGATTTTTCGTATGTCGATATTTTCAAAAAAAATATCTCCTTTATAGTTTTCAGTTAATCCCGCGATTGTTTTTAAAAAAGTGCTTTTACCGGAACCGTTTTGACCAATTACCGATACATAATCGCCTTTTTCAATATTTAAACCAGTAATATTCAATTTAAAAGCAGGATTTCCATTAAAATCCACAGTCAAATCTTTAAGAAATAAATAACCCATAAAATTAAACCTGTTAATACTAATCCGAATTTTATCGGAAAAGGATAAAAGTAAAATTTATTCATAATCCTTTTCCTGAAATTCGGATTTATATAAATATAATATTCGAAAATCGTTTCACGATTTCCTCAACTTTTTAAAAGTTGAAAATTAAAAAAAAGCGCTAAGACACTGTAATTAAAAGAATAAATCATACATATTAAAATTACAAGTTTTTTATGTTTTATTTGACAAAAGAAAATGTTTGTTATAATCTTTTTCAACCTGAAATGCAGTAAACCCTGAATAATTGTATAAAACATTTTCTAAAGCAGTTTTTGGGGTAAAGCATTTTAACAACGTAGCGAAGTTTTTCAAATACTTGATTCTATAATGAAATAAGTTCAAAAACATATAATTTTTTTGAGAAATTTTAAAAATCAAAAATCAGAACTGTATTTTTTAGGAGATGTATATGTTCAATTTGCATAAAGGAATAATGCTGGCTATAACTACTATGCTTATCTGGGGAGTATGTCCGATACTGGTAAAATTGGGCGTCAAGGATTTAAATCCGTTGAGAGCTTTTGAATTGAGAAGCATCGGAGTATTGACTTCTTTCATAATATACAGCATAGCGTCCGGAAGACTAACCGCGTATCCGTCTTTAATCAACGGCAATTTTAAAACCTCTGCCATTTTATTTATAGAAGGATTTTTAGGAGCGTTTTTAGGACAGATTACGTATTATGCCGCTCAAAAATATTGGGAAGCGTCTAAGACAGTTATTGTTGTGTCCGCATTTCCCATAGTATCAATAGTTTTAGCGGCAATAATTCTTCACGAACCGTTAACATTAAGAAAATGTTTTGGAGCCGCTCTCGTATTGACCGGATTTTATTTTGTAAAATAAAATATTGTAAAGTAAAAAAGTTAAAGTATAATTAACCAAAAATGCATTAGGCATTTTTACGGTTCTTGCAGTATTAACAATAAACAGGGAAATGATTCGAAAAACTGCCAAAATCCGATTGAAGTTTTTGGGATTATTAAAATTTGAATTTTATCGGAAATGATTTATAACGTCATTTTAACGGCGGCTTTTCGCGAGATTCGATTTTTTCCGAGAAGCGTTTTTTAATTAAAATTTTTAATTACAAAAAGGAAATTTATGTTGAAATATAAATTACTAATTTTGTTTTTTTCTTTGATTATTTTGTCGAATTGCTCTTCCACGACCCGGCATTTGTTAAAACATTCAGACGGTTTTTCAATTCGATCGGAACCCGTTAAAGTAAAATACAAGATTAAAAAAGGAGAAAAAATTGAAGGCAAATTCGCAATATCAAAATGGTTCTGGATTTTTAGGTATCCCGCTTCAATAAATATTGCCGATAATATTTACTCTCTCGATTTGGATAAAAACTCTCAATCGGTATTTGATAATGCCGGCGTGATTACCACAATATCGCCCACGCCAATTTTTTTATCTCTTTTAAAACCTCTTTACGATTGGTTTAAAAACGATAATTTTATCAATGCGGCAAAAGCCGCGGCGGTTTATGACGCCTGCGAAAAAGAAAATTACAACATTATTCTAACTCCTATTTACGACTGCAAAATCACAAATTTTTTATTTTATAAAAGAATCAGAGTGAAAGTTGAAGGCGTAGGCGCGCATATTTCAGAAATAATTATCGACGAGTAAATTCTGAAAAAATCATACCGCAGTTTTTAATATTGAAAGTGTCAGATTTGAGCATAAAATCCTGATATATTATAAGCCGATGAGAAAATATATATTTTTGTTTTTATTATTAACCGTCTTTTCCGCGTTATACTATTTTTGTCAATTGGATTCGCTGATATACACGGGGCGCAATAACGACGGCGCTAAAATGATTAATATAAACAGAAATATATTTTTTAACAACTCCACATACGAGTCTTTTCTCGAATGGAAACATATCTACGTTCATTTCAGCTATTATTATTTCATAGATTCGCTTATTTATATGTTTCCGTTTGAACCTATAGTTACAATAGTTTTTTTAAAGTATTTTTTTTATTCCGGCGGCATAATATTATTATTCATAATTTTTAACAGACTATTTCCTAATTTTGGCGTTTATTTAACTTTTCTCTATATCCTGAATCCGATAATTTATTTGAAATTGTTCAGCGAGGCGAGAATCCGTTTTTTGATTTTTTTACTGCCGGTTTGGTTTTACTTTTTAATAAAAAATAAATACCGCAAAATGTTTGCGGTCTCGCTTTTAATAATTTTTTTAAGAGAAGAACAAGCTCTTTTTCTGCTTTTATTTTATGTTATCTGGGATTTCAAAAAATTATTTAAGCATATCTGCCTTACCGCCGCGCTTCAAATTATTATTTATCTATCAATTAAAAACGAATTTCAGTTTTTCGGTTTTTTTAAAGGACTTGATATTGATTTGATGTTTTCAACATTGTCAAATCATTATGTTTCCGTCGTAAATTTAATTTTACTTTCCGGACTTGCGGCGTTTTATGTTCCAAAATTTTTTGTCTACGCTTTTTTAACGACTTGCTTATTTTTAAACGTAACAAATCGTCAGGTTTTTTACGAACATATGCATTATATTACCTTATTAACGGTATTTTATTTTTTATGTCTGATATATTCGCTTCATAAAAAAATCGTTAAACGCGGCGGATATATAATTGTTTTAATATTATTGATTTCAATATTTTCCGGCGTTTGGAATAATATCGTTGTAATAAAAGAATTCGGCAAATTTTTGACGGCAAAAGATTTTAATCAAGTCCGAAACGCAAGAAAATTTATTAAAGAAAACATTCCGTCCGATTCTTCAGTAATGTCTTCTTTGACATTTCAGGAATATCTTGCGCCAAGGGATACGATTCGATTGATTCATATAAAAAAAATTGACGAAGATTTTTTAGCGATGAATTTAAACGACCTTTTATTTATTTTTTCAAAATACGAGGACAAAGAAAAATTAGCGGATATTTTTTTTGCAAAGTGCGTTTCGCTTTTAAGAAATAAAAAATATTTTGTTTATTATTTCGAGCCGCCGATATTAATTTTATCAAAACAGAACCTCCGTCCTGAATTTTATACTAATTGCGAAATTGAAAATTATTTGAAAAACAAAATCCGAAATAATTTTGTTTTTTTTATTTATGATAATTTATATTCGGTTTCCGAAAAAAAATTAAAGTTTTATTTTTATTCAAAATCCGCGGGCGAAGCGGTTCTGACAACGCCTGATAGCTGCCAGCATACGATAAATTATTCCGATTTAGAATTTTACGAAGATTTGGAATATGATTCGCCGCTGACGCCGGGACAATTAAATTTTTTAATTAGAGAAAATGATAAAATCATATATTCGAATTCTGAATTTTTGAATGCCGACAACTCTCCGCCGGCTTATTATATCAAATACAATAAACTGTTTTACAAAGATTCGAATAACGTTAATATTTCGATTAATACTTTCAATCCGATTAATAAAAATGTATGGTGGTCCGATTATTTTTATACCGATTTAGGCGACGTTTCGCGCGGATTGTATATGCTGTTATATAAAAACAAAACAAACGGTTATGTCAAATTAAATTCCAATATCAAACGAATTTTTCTTCAAGATACGGCGTTGAATACCGCAATAATTAATTTTAACGAATGAAATTTTTTAAACCTATTACTTTTAGCCATTTGTTAATAAAATATTTTTTTTATAAGATTAAAAAGAATAATAGTGAATTTTCTGATTTTGTAAAAACTATTTAAAGTTTTAAAAAATTTTTTGACATAACCGGCTCTAAAATAATATTTGCGTATCGCAGTTTTTAATAATTGTTTTATTTCATCTTTTTTAAAATTGCTTTTCAAAACATAATCATTTCCGTATTGAGAAAAAGGTTGCGTAATATTAATAATATCATTTTCAAATACAGTCGAAAATTTGGGCGAAGCAACGTTAAACGAAGCGTAATCAGTATCAATTTTACAGGCGTATTCAATGGTTTTCAAAACGTTATCGACCGAATCTCCCGGCAGTCCTATTATATAAGTAGCTAAAGATTTTATTTTATTTTCCTTTAAATAATTAATATTTTCACAGACGATATCGTTATCAAATTGTTTTTTGTATTTTTCTCTTGTAGTCGCTGAAACAGACTCTACTCCAAACATCAGAGCGCGGCATCCGCTTTCTTTTAAAAATCGGATTTTACTTTTATTTAGACTATCTATTCGTGAAAAACATATCCATTTCATTTTATATTTTTTAAGGATTTCGCATTTGGTTTTATAATCGCTATTATCTGAAGCGAAATTTTGATCCGCGAGATATATTTCGCGAATATCGTAATTCAGCGAAATAAATTTTATTTCTTCTTCAAAATCAAGATTATCTCTCTCTTTGAATTTTATGTTTGAAAATAAACAAAAACTACAGGTATATGGACAGCCGAAATTTGATAAAACTGAAAAATAATATTTATCTTCGCCTAAAGGAAATTGATAATTGTCGGGATTGATTTTCTCATAAGCAGGGATATAATAATTAAAAAAAGGTTCATTGTATCTCTCGATTGCGCCGGAAAATGATTCGGGTTCTTTTAAATATTCTACAATAGAAGGACTTGTAAAATCTTTTATAAAACAGTCTATAAAATCCTGTAACGGTTTTTTCAGAGAATCGCCTGCAAAAACTATATCGCCGCTTACTAAAATTTTACCTTTATAATTATATTTGTTTTTTAAAATACTTATTAAACGCAAATCTTCAGAAATCGACACGGAAGAAATTAAAAGGATTAAGCGAGAATAATTCTCTCTAAAAATTTTTTTTAATACAAAATATTCCGATTTTCTTTCGGCGTTAGCGTCCAAAAAATCAAAATTAATATTATTCTTTTTTAAAATTCCGGAAATTGCCAATAAATCAAGCGGATATGCGCTTAATCCGGTTTTTGAAATTTTATTACAATAACACTCCCTATCGTAAATATAAATTCCCGGAGGGTTTAATAATAAAACTTTCATAAATACGAGTATTACATTAATTTACTTTATTATCTTATTTTTGCTTTTAAGGTAATAATCTTTTTTGATACTCGGAAAATGAAATACAAGTTATAAAATTGTACAATAATTCGGCTGAGTTTAGCGTGACAATCCGGGCAATGTTTTATATCCCAAATATTTGTATTATCAATTTTGTCCGGAGTTTTTCTGCCGCTGCCTTAATGTCCGTTTTTTCGTCCGCTCTTTTTTAATTTTTTTCGCTTTTTAATAATTCAAGATTCTTTTCAATCAGTTCCTGACATAATTCTTTAAATGTTTTATGATTTTTTATATACTCGCGGTATTTTTTTATTTCATCTGAAGATATGAATTCCGCGCGGCTTTTTCCTTTGAAAGTAAAACTCAAATAATAATAATGTCCGTGTTTTTGAGGATTTTTTTCATCTTTGCATTTACAATTAGGCGAGCCGCAAACATTATATTGTTCGCTTATCGAACCTGGCGTAATATGTCCCAATTCGGCAATTTTATTTTTTATTTCTGCAATTTGAATTTCAAATGAATTTTTAATAACAAGTCTCCAATATTAAACAGAATTCATTTTTATGCAATCGTTTTTAATAATAATAGATATATCGGCAGATTTAAAAAAACTTTAGAACTTTTTAAATGATTTTTAATGGGTGGATTTTTTGCGGATTTTTACTTTAAAAAACTAATAATACCGAACCGCTGTCAAAATTACTAAACCGAAATGGTTCGGTTTAATACTAATCCGCCGTTCTATAATTTTTTTCATAATTTTGAAAGCGGATTAGTATAAGGTTACGATTTTGTATATAATTTGGCGACTAAAATATTTGACGGTGAAAATAAAAATATTCCTGTTATTTTGAAAAAAGATATCCAAGTTAAAATAATTGTTTACGAAAAAAAACCAACCCCTGCGGCGGAGCATTTATAAAAATAAAAAACTTAAACCCTATGAATTGGAACAAAAACAGTTTTTTGATATAGCGTTATCAATTTGAAAAATTTGGAATTATAACTTTTTTTTTTTTTATTCTTGACTTTTCTCATAGATACTTTTTCATGTTTTAATTATACAATAATTTTCTTATAACTTGTGTTGCTTTTCTTACAATCTTATGGCAGTTTTCCGATTACAATTTAAAAAAATGACGAAATCCGAGCGAAAAACCTCTTTTTTTTAAAAATTTTTAATTTTTTTTCATCTAAGCCTTGACAAAATGATTTTTTTCTGCTAATAATATAAATAATATGTAAAAATAGTTTGTAAAAGGCGTATATTTTTTATATGAGAGAAACGGATATATTTAAAGAATTTCAAAAACAAAGTTTTTTGGAAATATTAAAAAGATGGAATTTGCTGGTTTTTATTTTATTGTTCGTTTTTTCAAATTGTTCGGATTCGGCAAAAAAACAGGAATCCGATAAAAAAGCCGTCAATACTGAACCCACAAAAGCCGTATCGAATTTTCTTAATTCTTATATAAATTATTATAATTCTAAAAATATAGAGGGAATAACCGGATTATATTCGATTCAATCCGCCAATACGCTTGAAAAAAAAGAGGTCCTTACCGAATTGTTTAATTCGGTCGATTCTATAAAAGTTTCATATAAAGATTTTAATCTGATAGAAGAAACCTCGCAAAGGATAGCTTTTACGGTTTGTCTTGTGAAAGAATTGAAACTCGGAACAAAAACAATAAACGACGAACGCATAGTCGAATACACTTTAACGAATGAGAACAACAGATTTTTATTGTCAAATATGAAAACTTTGTCAATAATAAAATAACAAACGCGGGAGAGATTATTATGGAATGTATATTTTGTAAAATAGTAAAGGGCGAAATTCAGACCAAAATTTTGTTTGAAAACGATAGAATAATCGCTTTTAAAGATATTAATCCCGCGGCTCCGGTTCATATTTTAATAATTCCAAAGACTCATATAGAAACAATTAATGATATTGACGACAGCAATTATATACTTGCCGGAGAAATGATTAAAACCGCAAAACATTTAGCCGGGGAATACGGACTTTCGGAATCCGGATACCGCCTTGTCTTTAATTGTAATAAAGATGCGGGACAGGAAGTATTTCACATACATCTGCATTTGCTTGGCGGCAGACCTTTTAAGTGGCCTCCCGGTTAATAAAAAATCACGGCATTATTTTTTTTTATTATAATGAATGATACTATTGATTTGCACGGCAGTTGCGCTGAAGACGCATTGTTTGAATTGGAAAAATTTATTAATTATTCTATAATGAACGGAGTCGACGAGATAAAAATTATTCACGGCAAAGGAAAAGGCATAATAAAAGAAGCTGTAAAAGAGTATCTTGAAAGTTCCGCGCTTGTAGTTTCATTTGAATTTGACAGCGTGTTTTACGGTTATGGAACAATAAAAGCGAGACTGATTAGAATATAAACCGGAAAATATTTAAGTAGTATAAAAATCGTATTGCAACAAAAAATTTTGTTCGAATACGAGATTATTAAAGAGAGTTTGATATATTGAATTATCAGGAAAACAATAGAGATAAGATATTGGCGAATACGGATATTGCCCGTTTGATTCAGGAATATGTTCCGTTAAAAAGGACCGGAACTAATTTCAGGGCCAACTGTCCGTTTCATAAAGAAAAAACGCCTTCTTTTTTTGTCAGTCCGGCAAAACAGATATTTCATTGTTTCGGATGCGGCGCAGGCGGAACAATTATAGAATTTTATCAGCGCATAAACGGATTGACATATTTTGAAGCTATAAAAGGATTATCCGAAAAATACGGGATACCGATTACATTCAACGATAAATATGAAACCGGCGAAAAAGAAGAATTATATTCGATAAATTCTTCGGCTCTGGAATTTTATAAATCGGAATTGAAAAAAAACAGAAACGCGTATAAATATTTTTTGGAGAGAAGTCTGAGCGACGATACTATAGTTTTGTTTGGACTCGGATATGCGCTCGATAGCTGGAATTCTTTAAAATACGAATTGAACCGGAAAGGATATAAAGATGAAAAACTTATTGAATCGGGTCTTATAATCAGAAAGGAAACCGGCGAGACTTACGACAGATTCAGAAACAGGGTAATATTTCCCATATTTGACATTACGGGAAAACCTATTGCTTTTGGCGGCAGAGTGATAAACGGAGATTCTGATTTCAAATATATTAATTCTCCCGAAACTCCGATTTATCATAAAGGCGGAATGCTTTACGGATTGAATCTCTCGAAAAAATATATTACCGAAGCCGATAAAGTCTATATTCTCGAAGGATATATGGATTTGATAACCTGTTATCAATTCGGGATTAAAAACGTAGCCGCGACTTTGGGAACTGCGCTGACTCCGGCTCAAATAAAGTTGTTGTCGAGATTCACGAAAAATATAGTGATGGTCTACGACGGCGACGCCGCGGGCGTTTCAGCGATGTGGAGAAGTATGGAAAAACTTTTGGAACAGGATATTTTTCCTGAAATATACGTTATCGAAGACGATATGGATCCCGCGGAAATTCTGCTTTTAAAAGGTTCGGAATATTTCCTTAAAAAATTATCAAAACCGCTTTCTTTTTTTGAGTTCGGTTTGAAAAAATTAAGAGCCGAACACAATGCGAATTCCCTTGCCGGAAAAAAAAAGATAATATCGGAGATGATAAATTTATTCAGGCATATAAAAGATATTGTGTCGATATCGGAATTGACAAAACGGTTGTCCGAGAATTTGAACGTTGATTTTGACGCTTTATTTCTCGAAGTTAAAAAACAGATTAAATTATCAAAATCAGAAATTGGAAATAGAGAAAATGAAGATGCGGAAACTATAAGCTCTAATAATTTTGTTTTGAAAGACGGGTTTTCGGAATTGGAGATGAAAATACTTAAATTATTGATAGATAACGGAAATCCTGAGATAATAGAAAAGTTCAAATCAACAATAGTAGTCTCGGATTTAACGGAACCGCTTAATCTTATTTTTGGAGCAATATTTGAAACGGGAAATTCGTCGCCTGGTTTTTTACTCGATTATTTTGCGAATGAAAAAGAGATTCAAACTCTTATTACAAGTTTGGCGGTTGATTCTCCCAATCAAAACGGATTGCCCGAGTATATGCCGGAAAATACCGACACTGTAACTAATGATTATATAAATCAGTATAATATAAAAATGGGCAAGGCAGATTCAAACGAGACGTTTCAAAAAATTAAAAGTATTGTAATGAACGACGGCGAATGCGATCCTATATTAATCCAGAAACATCTTGAAAATAAGAGGAATTTAAAACAGGTTGCCGTTAATTAAAATTATTTTAGTTAGAAAATGTTTTTAAAGGAGCGCTTAATAAATGGTTAAGAAAGAAAAGCCGCAGATTGAAGACGTCAATATGCTAAAAATGCAGGGCATAAGAGATTTGATAAAGTTTGCGAAAACAAAAGGAAACACCATCACTTACGACGATTTAAACGCTATGCTGCCGGATATCGCTTCAAATCCGGAAAAAATAGACGATTTGTTTATAATCCTTGCAAAGCATAAAATCGAGGTTATCGAGGATTTAACCGAGACCGAAAAAGAGATTGAACGTTTGAAAAAACTCGCCGAAGAAGACGAAGAGGAAGAAATGACGGGCGAAGATTCGATTCGCAGTTATTTGCGCGAGATAGGGAAAATAGATTTATTGTCGCCCAATAATGAAATAGAGCTTGCGAAAACTATTGAAAGCGGACACAAATTAATTAATGACGTAATATTATCGACATATCTTGCGGCGGATAATTTTATTGAAATTGGAAAATCCGTATTGAGCAGTCAGACAAATTTAAAAACCCTTGTCAAGGTCAGAAAAACCGAGAAATTAAGCAAACGCGACATAAAAAAATGGAAAGACAGAATTAAAGCCGCAATACTTAAACTACAGCGGTTTCGCAGAGAATCGATAAAGATAGAAGATTCGCTTCCTTCGATTACCAACAAAAAACTTAAAGAGGAAGCTATTATAAAAATAAGAGTTTATCTTACGAAAATAAACGATACGCTTGTTGATAATGAAATGAATAGAATGCAGATAGGAAAAATTACCGATAAGATTAAAAGTTACGTTGATTTTTATAAAGAAATGAACGATTTTTATAAAACGACGCAACATTCTTATAAAAAAACTCCGGAAGAATTATTGAAACTGGAAACCGGCATTATAAAAGACGCGAAACCTGCCGCCGTTTATTTAAAAAGCGTCAGAAAAACAAAAGAAGTTTCGCTGAACGTTATAAATAATATAAAAAAATTCAACGAGGAGTTTGAAAAAATACGCGACATAATGAAAGTGTCGATTGATTCGATGGATTATATTTCTAAGGAAATTACTAAGGGCGAAGATATTATCAAAGAAGCCAAGAATGAAATGGTTTCCGCCAATCTAAGACTTGTGGTCAGCATAGCTAAAAAATACACAAACAGAGGATTGAATTTTCTTGATTTGATTCAGGAAGGCAATGTCGGTTTGATGAAGGCTGTGGAAAAATTCGAACATAAGAAGGGTTATAAGTTTTCGACTTACGCGACGTGGTGGATAAGACAATCCATAACAAGAGCCATTGCGGACCAGTCGAGAACAATCAGAATACCGGTTCACATGGTTGAACAAATAAATAAAGTCATAAAAACTTCAAGACTGCTTGTTCAAAAATTAAATAGAGAGCCCACTCCGGAAGAAATAGCGAGTTATCTTGAATGGACTTCGTCAAAAGTGAATTCAATATTGAAGATTGCGCAGGACCCGATTTCGCTTGAAACGCCGATAGGCGAAGAAGAAGAAAGTCATCTTGGGGATTTTATAGAGGATAAATGCGTAGTGTCGCCGGTGCAGTCGACGACGCAGACTTTGCTTCAGGAACAGCTTATAAAAGTTTTATCCACGTTGTCGCCGCGCGAAGAAAAGGTTATAAAATTAAGGTTCGGCATCGAAGACGGTTATGAGCGAACCCTTGAAGAAGTCGGCAATATGTTTAATGTAACGCGTGAACGAATCAGACAGATAGAGGCAAAAGCTCTGAGAAAACTCCGGCACAGAACAAGGGCGCGGCTGCTTAAAGATTATATTGATAATTAATTTTCAATCCCAATTAATGTAATTGGGTTCTTGCAGTTTTTACGAGAATAGGTCAAATAATCATAGCGCGGTTTTTGAGTTAATTCCGGATAATGCAAAAAAAAGTGAAGTTTTTCAAAACATATAAACACGCTTGTTAAAACTTCAAAAAACCTGAAAACTGCCAAGTGAAAATTAATGTTTTTGAAAAAGCGCGCAAAATCAATGTTTTTCCTTGCTTCCAGCGCTTTTTCAAAATTCTAACGCGGTTTTCAGGTTAATATGTTATGAAAAAAAAAATATCGAAGTATTTTTTTATTTTTTCGCTTTTAACCGCCGCTTTTATTTATTTTCTTTTTCCCTCGAAAAAGTTCAACGCCGACGCGATGCATTATAATATTTTGTCGTTTGCATCGGCGGATAATTTTTTACGGTTGTTATCGGACGAATCGGTTCCGGTTCATTTTTTGTGGCATATAATTATGACCTGCGTTTCGGGATTGGCGTCCGCAAAAAATTTATATCATAATTTAATCTTATTACAGTCGGTCAATATAATCATATCGTTATTATCTTTGGTTTTATTCGCTTTTTTTATCAGGAAAATATCCGGAGATTTATGCGCCGCCGTATCGACTTTATTATTCGCTTTTTCAAACGCCGCCTCTCAATTTTTTCTCTCGCTCGAAGTGTATTCTCTGAATTCTTTAATTATATGTCTGGTTTTTTGTTATATTTATCATATAGAGATAAATGAAATCCGGAAAGAAAAATTATCAAGTTATATATTTCTTTCTGCGTTTCTATTTATAACTTATTTAACCCACCTTACAAATCTCATTTTTTTTGGCTCCGTTTTGTTTTACTTCAGTTTTTTTTCAAAAAGAAATAGACTTAAAAAAATATTAATTTTGATAATTATTTTTTTATCGTTATTTTTATCGCTTGTCTATTCAATCTCGGTTTTGGAAAAAACAAGCGTATTGCAAATATTAAAATACTTGTTCGCTTACGGAAACAAAACAGGGGTTTATGTTGAAAGCGGCGCAATTAAAAACGCATATTTTTTTGTCGCTGCGTTTTTAGAGGTTTTCACTGTAAAATATAACTTTTTGCCAATAATATTATTTTTCATAATCTGCGCCGCGTATGCGAAATATAAGCCGCAGGCAAAAGGATTTGAAAAATTCCTGATTATATATTTGATTTTTAACGCGGCTTTTTTCAGTCAGTGGGACGCGCGCAATAATATTAAATTAAAAATAATATTCATTCCGGCATTTTTGATTTTAATAAACTGTTTTTATTCTTCAATTAAAGAAAAACCGCCGAAAACCTTGATAATAGCAGGCGCGTTAATAATTTTTATAATCTGCGCGATAAATTTTAAATTTGTAATATTGCCTTATTCGGATATGAAAAACAATGAATTATACGCGCAATCCGCGATGATAAATAAAATTTTAAAAGGGAAAAACGGAGTGTTGGTAGATTGCCCCGCAAAACAAATCAAATTTTCTTGTTTAACTTATTTTAACGACAGGATTGAATTTGCCGATTCCAATGAAAAAAATTTTCCGTTGGCGATTGATGATTATAAAACCAAAGGGTACGCATTAATAAATTGGAAAGATATTATCGCCAATCCGGCTTTTTAATTATTTTCCTTGTGAAAAATATTTTTAAAATATATAATTTCAAAAAATAAATTTATGCCGGAGTTTTATTTTTGAAAAAAATTTTATTTATACAGCCGCCGCTTGAGGCGAATTTTAAACATAAAAAAATTATGCCGCTTGGCATAGGATACCTGCTTGCCGTAATACGACGGGAATTTCCCGAATATGAATTAAAATTTCTCGATATGGAATCCGGAAATATTCGCGTATCAGACGCGGAAAAACATATATCGAATTTTTGTCCCGATATACTAATGATTTCTTACTGGACAGCTATGGCTGATTATGCGTTTGAGATAATGACGGCCGCTAGAAAGAAATTAGGAGAAAATCTCATTATTATCGCCGGCGGAGTTCATCCTTCGATTTATCCGGAAGAATCATTAAAATATGCCGATTATGTCGTTAAGTTTGAAGGCGAAATCACTTTAACTGAATTGTTGAAGCGTATTGAAACGGGCGGAGACTTGAGTTCGGTCAAAGGAATAACGTATAATAGAAACGGAGAATTTTATTATACCGGCGATAGAGACTTCATAGAAAATCTTGATACGCTGCCGTTTCCGGAATGGAATTTAATGCCTATGGAAAACTACGATACGCAGATGCATCTGACCGGCGGGAGACGTATGCCTGTTATGGGTTCGCGCGGATGTCCTTACGCGTGCAGCTACTGCGTTTCGCCGTATCACTGGAAACGCAAACTAAGATGGCGTTCCGTAAAAAACGTGGTTGATGAAATAGAAGAAATAATTAAACGTTTGAATATATCGAAAATTCATTTCTGGGACGACAACCTTTTTTTAAAAAAAGATTATATCGGAGATTTGTGTAATGAAATTATTACGCGCGGATTAAAAATTGAGTGGCTCGGTTTGACGCGGGCTTCGCATATTGCGAATTGCGAGGATTTGATTCCTTTAATAAAAAAATCCGGATGTATAGGAATGGAGATGGGGATTGAAACTGCCGACCCTAATTCTCACAAAGCAATTAATAAAGATGAAAACCTCGATATTACAATGAAAGCCGCGGTTATTTTAAAAAAACACGGATTATCGCCGATGTTCACTTATATGGCTCTTAATCCGGGAGATACGCTTAACACTTATTATAATCAAGCGGTTTTTATTGATAAAATATTAGAAGGATGCGGCTGGATTAATTTTTTTCATCCTTTGCCTGTTCCGTTGTATATCGGTCAATTATGCGCTCCGCATCCCGGAACAAAATTATTCGACGACGCAAAAAATCTTGGAATTGTCAACGCGCGCAAATGGACGGATTATTACCACCATAGAGTAAATTTTATTCCAGATTCTCTGCTTGACGACGTCCCAGTCCGACAAACAAAAGAATTATCATACCGGGAAATTCTTCTTTGCGCGAAGGGTATTATCGCTTCAGTCTATACTTTTATTATGCCCGAATTCAGTTTGTTAAAAAGAGGATACCGTATCGCCGAATACATTAAATTTGTTAAAAGGTTTTATTTTTATTCGAGCGGAACTTTATCCGTCGGACAAATACATAAATTATTAAAAAAAGAATTAAACCTTTCTGACGACTCCTCTTACAATTATCTATGCATTACAGCGGTAGTTCTTTCGCAATTGGGATATATCCAATCAAAAAATAATAAAAAAAAATTAGAAATAAGAAATATCGATATTTCAGGATTCGGCGATACGATGCGTCTCGCAAAACGTCTGCATATAATTGATTTATTCAAAAATTCAATAATTAAACTTTATAAATTTTTACCTGAAGAATTACGCGGTATTAAATTTCATTTGAATGTTTTTTTATTGCTTTTCATCAATCGAAAATATTCTAATATTTTTTTTAATCTTTTAAAAAAAATATTTTTTTTCATTTCAAAAAAAACGCCTTTTTTTTCGGGAAATTCGAAATATTTTTTAAAATGTATCGGAAAAATCGATTCTCTAATCTGGATTAATAATAATTATAACTATTTAAAAGGTTATTTTTCTAAGGAGAAAGCATTTGCAGGTCCTAAAACCGTTCAGATAGATATTACAAACGCGTGCAATCTTAATTGCCTTGTATGCTGGTTTAATTCGCCGACGCAAACTCAACCTTCTATTGAGTGGAAATCGAAAAAAATCGAATTTAATAAATTTAAAGAACTTGTAGATTTCTTTTTTGTATCAGGCGTAAAAAAAATAGTTGTTTTAGGAGACGGCGAACCTTTCGCGCATCCTGAAATTTTGAATATGGTAGAATATGTAAAAAGCAAAAAAATAATATGCCACCTTTACACTAACGGAACGCTTCTTGATAAAAATAAAATCGACCGTCTGCTCGATTCTAATATTGATAATTTGTGGGTAAATATCTGGGCTGCTTCATCCGAAGAATACACTGAGATACATCCAAATCAACCAGCGGGCGCATTTACTAAACTTCTCGAAAATTTAAAATATTTTTCCGATAAAAAAAATCAACTGAATAAAAAATCTCAATTAAATATTATTAATGTTATTTTTAATAAAAATTATAAAAATATTTCAGGTATGATTGATATTGCGGAAAAGTTAAGCGCCGATTTTGTAGAATTTCAATATGCGGATTTATCTGATAAAAGAATGATTTATGATTTGAATAAAAATGAATTAGATGATTTAGCCGCAGATATTATTTCTATTAAAAATTCTTGCAATATTAAATTTAATTTTGATTATTTTTATCATCAGATAACCGATAGAATCAATAAGTTAAATAACCCTGACAGACAAAATAATTATCATTCTCTACGACAGCTTCCCGTAAACGCAGTTCCTTGTTTTTACGGATGGTTATATGCGCGGGTAAAAGTTGACGGGAACGTCATTCCTTGTTGTCCTTGCTGGCATTTTCCTATGGGAAATATATTTAAAGATTCAATTAAAGATATATGGCATTCCGAAAAATGGAATCAATTCAGATTTCATTCCTGTCAATCTTATAACAAACACGAAGAATATTTTAAAAATTGCAATTGTATAAATTTTTGCGTTCATTATCCTGAAAATCTTGAATTCAATGAAAAGATGAAACTTGCGGATAATTATTTAAAAATTTTATTCAACAAAAATTAAATTATGATAGATATAAATTTATTTAAAATATATTCGGGCATTTTAACCAGAGAACAAGCTTTTACCGGACCAGTAAATGTTCAGATTGATATTACAAATCAATGTAATAATACTTGTTTATATTGCTGGGCGCGGTCTCCTCTGTTAAAAGATAAAATTGCCGGCGCTAACTGGCAGCGGCAGACCATTCCGTATGAAAAAATAATATCCGTCCTTGATGAATTGAAAAAATTGGGAGTTAAACACATTCATTTTTCAGGCGGCGGCGAACCCTCTAAACACCCTCGTTTTCTTGATTTAATCCGCTATGTTAAAAAACTTGATTTTGAATTGGAGTTAACCACAAATTTTACTCTAATGACCGAACCGTTAATTAAAGAATTAACTGTTTTGCCTATAAATTATTTAACCGCAAGTTTCTGGACCGCCAACTCCGACACTTATCTTAAACTGCATCCGGGTCAGCCGAAAAATATTTTTTCGGAAATGGAAAAAAATTTACGGTTGCTTTGCAAACTTAAACAAAAAAAACGTCTTCCGGTTGTCCGCGCAGTTTTTGTGATTTCAAATGAAAATTATCTTGAAATAAAAGAAATGCTTGAATTTTGCGAAAGCGTTGGAGTCGATCATATTTTGTTTCAAGTTATGGATGCGGTTCCCGACCGCACGGAAACCTTACTTCTCAATAGCTCTCAAAAAAAAGAATTGAAGATATTATTAAATCAAAATAAGGATTTGATAAAAAAGCTTGAACAAACCGGAAAAACAATGTTTGAATTTGATAATTTTGAACGAAGGTTACAATCGGAAACTTCTGTTTCGGGTAATTATGACGGAGAGATTACTAAAAAAATTCCGTGTTATTGCGGATGGGTTTTTTCAAGAATCACCGCCGACGGCAATGTGAATTTTTGTTTTAAAACCGATGAATATCCTATGGGAAACATTTATAAAAATACTTTTACAGAAATATGGCGCTCAAAAAAATATAATGATTTCAGGCGCGACCGTTTCTATAAAAAAACTGAAGCGAATATGAAACTGCGGTGCGATACCGTGTGCGATAACATAATGGACAACATATATTGGCATAATAAATTTGACGCATCGGAAATAAAAAATAATTTAGCGGAAGTATTCAAAAAATTTTTTGATAATATTGTTTATCAAAAAAAAAAATCCGCTTTATCAGAACCTAAAAAAAATAATTTTAAAAATTTAAAAGATTTTATCGGTTTGCAGACAAAAACTATCGCTCTCAACGCGCCGTTCCGTTTATCCATTTGCCCGACTTCCCGCTGCAATACCTCGTGCGTCTGCTGCTGGTCGCATTCGCAATTAAGAGCGGCTGAAGAAAGAGCCGGTTTTGCCGAACTTGAATATGATATTTTAAAACCCGCATTAGAATATTGTCTGCAAAACGGAACAAATACGGTTTTTTTAACCGGAGGCGGCGAACCGACTATATATCCCGACATAGAAAAAATTATTTTGTTTGTCAATAAATTCCCTGATAAACAATGCGATTTAAACACTAATTTCATTCGTTTTGCAGACGATGCAAAATTTACCGAATTTATTTTAAACAATAAAATTAATTCTATTACGGCGTCAATCCTAGCCGGCTCCGAAGAAAGTTACGCCGCAATTCATCCTCGAACCAAACCTGAAGTTTTTAAATTATGCATGCGGACATTCGAGCATATTAATAAAATTAAAAATAATGATTCGCATAGAATTATATATAACAACATAATTTTCAAATTGAATTATAATGAACTTGAAACTATGGTAAAAATTGCCGAAGATACCGGATGTTTCGCAGTAAGATTCAGTCATATTCATTCCACAATGGGATTTGCCGATCATCTGCGTTTAAACTTGGAAGAAGCTGAAAAATTATATCAAGCCCTTTTCAAAATAAAAAATATATATGTTGATTCAGGCAGAGTCAATATTATTGAATTTGAAGATTTTTTCAGACGGACGGAGCAATTATTGTCAGTTTTAAAAAATCCGGAAAATAAGAAAGAATTAGAATACGATAAATTAAAAATGTCAAATTTCAATTGTTCAGTCGGTTGGAGCTGGGCGCAGATTAATCAGGATGGCGGCGTTAGCTCCTGCTGCCGAATTATGACTCCGCGCGGCAACATTAAAACGCAATCTTTTGCCGAGATATGGAATGGAACAGAACAAAAAAAATTCCGCGCTTTGACTATAAATTTATCGTCTGAAAAAATACGGCTTAACAATTTTCCTTGCTCGGTTTTATGCGATAATCTGCTGGATGTGGAGATGTTTGAGAGCCGGATAAAACAGATGTCTGAAACAGAAAAAATCGCAGGGAAATTATTGGCGAAAAGTTTATCAATATTTAATAAGCTAAAAAAATGAATTTAACTGATATGAAAAACAAATTAATAAATTTTTTACGGTTGCGTCAACTTAAAAATTTGACGCCCGAATCTTTAGTTTTTAAAATTAAACGATTTTTTCCAAACGGATATAAATATATTAAGTTTAATTATACCGATAAAAAATTTTTAACTGTGTTTATGGATTTGCATACCACTTGCGACGCGGGATGCAAAATGTGTCACTGGAAAGCCATTGAAACATACGAGCGTCCCAAAAAAGAAGTTATGTCTATTGAGAATTTCAAGAAAATTGCGGATAATATTTTTCCTTATACATGCGAACTGGTATTTTCGCCTTGTTCAGAAGTATTATTGAATCCGGAGTTTGATAGGATATTAGATATGTTGCCTTCCTATCATATTCCGCTATGCTGGATGTTGACAAATCTCAATCATCTTAAGCCGCATCTTGCGGAAAAAATCGTTTTAAATAAAATTCATCGCCTGCTGATATCAATGGACAGCCATAAACCTGAAATTTATAAAAGCATCAAACAAAACCTGTCGTTTAAAACTTTGATTGATAATATTAATTTAATTAAAGAATATAAAAGAAAATTTAACTCGGATTTTCCGCGGCTTACGTTTAATTTTGTTTTAATGAAAACAACAATTGATAATTATGACGGTTATATGGATTTTGTAAAGGAAATCGGCGGCGAAAGCGTAGGTTTTTTTCACGTTGTAGTCTATGAAGAAGTTGAAAGTATGAAAAATGAAAGTCTTTGGGAATATAAAAAAGAATACAATGAATTTTATGACAAAGTTATTTTGGATTCTATTAGAACCGGCGTAAAAATCGAACGCATTCCGGATAAGTTCACATTAGAACCAAATCAAAATAGGATCGAGAAAAATAAAATTAAAAAAAACGAATATCCCCCGCTGTGTCCTTATCCGTGGTATATGCTCGTAGTAAATCCGGACGGTTCTTTCAAACCCTGCGAATTCTGGTCAAATCAGGAAAATTGGAGGAATTTGATTACCGATGATTTTAAAACTGTCTGGGAACGAGACTGTTACAAAAAATTGCGGTGGGAAATTTCCACAAGACAGCCATCGAGAAGCTGCTGTCAGAATTGCGTGTCAATGTCATCAAATTCAGGCAGAACAGATGATGAAACCGCGTTTAAAAAGAAAAAAATGAAAATGTGAAATTAACTCAAATCTATATTTTTAGTTTTTTCAAGGTATCATGAATGGCGATGGCTGCGGTTTCATTTCCAAAACTTTTAAAAAGAACTCTTTGTCTGTCTGATACGGGAACGTAAAAATCATTTAATCAATAGTTTTTTATCGTTATAAAATCTTGGTTTAACTAAATAAATAATTTTTAATCTTTTCAATTAAATTCATTGATTTGCCAAGATTTTTTTTCGACAAATCATATCCTGTGGAAATTCCTAATTTCTGAAGTTCGGATAAAAGCTTTTTCAAACGGTTTTCGCGTTCTTTAAAATCTGTTATTCCGTCGGTCCAGATATTCACATCGTATTCGTCATATTTATAGATTCCGAAACTCTCAGGATTTTCTCTGATTTTACTTCCGGGCAATAATAAACAGGTATGCAGAGATTCCACGCAATTAATATTATCGGCATTAATTCTTAAAAAATTAATAGTTTCTTGAAAATCTTCGTCTGTTTCTCCCGGAAGACCGACAATCAAATTCACCGCTGTCCAAATGCCGTTATTTTTAGCGGATTTAAGAATTTGCGCCGCCGCGTTTAAATCTAATTTTTTATTGATTTTGTCAAGCGTTTTAGACGACCCTGATTCAAGACCGAATTCAAGGCGCCAGAATCCGGCTTTTTTCATAAGAACAAATAAATCGTTATCCATGCCTTTCCGGAATCTTGCCAACCCGTCAAATCGTAAATCCCATTTTTTTTCAATAACTTTTTCGCAGAAATTTTTCAGTATTTCAAGATTCGCGTTAATTAAAGAATCGTTGAAATAATAATCTGTAACATTATAGCGGTTTTTCAGATATTCAATTTCTTCAATTATATTGTCTTCGTTTCTAAATCTGTATTTTCCCCAGCGGACTGAATCATTACAAATCTTGCAACTATAAATACATCCGCGTCCCATAAGCAGAGAAAATCTTTTTTGCGGATAAAGCTCAAATTCAAACTCGTCATAAGTCGGATGATTAATAGTATTAATATCTTTAATCCATTCGGCATTAGAGAATAATTGATTATTAATACCGCTTTTTATAAAACCGGAAATATTTTCCGGCAAACTTTGTTTTTCAAAAAAATATTTCACTACTTGCGCAAAAACAGTTTCTCCTTCTCCAATTATGAATCCATCGACAAATTGTTTTGATTGTTCAATCAATTTTTTAAGAGACAGAGTGTTAAAAAAAGAAGGACCTCCGAAAATAATTTTTTTATCAGGATAGATTTCTTTAATAATTTGCGCCGTAAATAATGACAAAAATAAATTCGTATCGCAGACGGAAAATCCGCAAATACTAACCTGCGGGTTTTCAGAAAAAAATTTTTTTAAAGATTTTTTTATTACAGGCTCAAAAATATTTTTTAGTTTTTGATTGCCTTTAGAACCCAGATAAAATAACGGGCGGTTCCATTCCTGCCATAGTTCCCGGGTTTTATTGTCAAATTGATTAAACAAGATTAGATTAAGGTCAAAGACTTTAGAGGGAATATCATTTTTAGTTAATGCGGAAGCAATATAACCCAACCCGAGATAAGGCCACCTGATATCGGCCCAAGGAAGCATAAACAACAAAACTTTTTTCATAGAATATCCTCTGTTGCAAATATGGTCTTATAATATTATACTCATAATTAATTTCAAAATCAAGTTTTTATATTGATAAATTTGCAACGAAATACTATAATGATTTTTTGTAACTTTCGGGTCTGTTTATAAAAGACAGTTAAAACGGTTAACAAATAACGATTTTTTTTATAAACCCAGCAATTAATTGCGGGGTTTATAAAAAAACACAAGAAATAAAACCGTGTTAACTATTTAGAAAAGCAGCCGAATAGCGGCGATTTTTTATTAAATTTTAGAGTTGGCAAAAATGAAAAAAAAAATAGCAGTCGTAGATTTTCTTTTCAATTGGCCGCCTGACGGCGGAGCGCGCACTGATATAAAAGAAATTATGGCGCGTTTGAACGAGGATTTTATCGTTAAATTATTTGTTCCTGAAATGGATTATGGATTTACCAGAGGAAAAAATTCCGAGACATTGGAACTCGACGTTGTGAAAATAAAATCGGATCCGATTGATTTTAATTGTATTACTTTTACGAAAAAATTAAAAAAAGAAATCAATGAATTTAAACCCGATTTAATTTTTTTTGGCGATGGATGGTTTATGAAACCTGCGGTGATTTCGGAATTTCAAACTTATAAGTATATCATCAGATTTTACGCGTATGAAGGGTTGTGTTTGCGACAGCACGGAGTTTTTTTTAAAAACAATAAACTTTGCGAGAAAAATTATCTTGAAGGCGATTTCATAAATTGGCTGGAATGTTCTTTCTGCGCAATCGAATGGCTGGTAAAAACCAGAGCAAAAGTTTTTATTCAGGAATATTTCGGGAGTTTGGCTTTTCTGCCTTCATATAAAAATAAAGTAGTCGAATCTTTTTCTAACGCTTCCGCAATTATATGTTATAATGATTTTATAAAACAAAAATTAATGGCATTAAATAAAAATACTCATATAGTTCCAAGCGGTATAAATTTGCAATCATTTAATTATTCTTCGAATAAACTCGAAGTTTTAAAAACAAAAAAAACTATAAATCTTTTAATGGTAGGCAGAGCGTCCGATCCCGCGAAAGGTTATCAAATTCTTTATGATGCGTATAAAATATTGATCAAAAAATATTCTAATATTACTCTGACCGTAACAGCCGAACCTTGGTTTGACGTTAAAGATAAAAACATAAAAATTGTGAATTGGGTTACTCAGGAAAAATTGCCCGAACTATATAAAACTGCCGATATTTGCATTATTCCTTCCATCTGGCCCGAACCTTTCGGCATAGTTACATTGGAAGCGATGGCAAGCGGCATTCCTGCGATTGTTTCTGATTCGGTAGGACCGTCTTCGGTAATAAAAAATAATATTACGGGTTTAATCTATGAAAAATTAAACAGCCGCGATTTAGCGGATAAAATCGAGATTTATATAAATGATAACGAACGTTATAATTCAATTAAAAAAAACGCTTATAACGACGTTGCAAATTATTCATGGGATAAAGTATATAAAAAAATTTATGATTTAATTAATCAGTTTTAAATTTATTGCATTTTATCCGATTAAAATGTAAAATTAATTCAAATTGAATTATTGTCCGGTCAATAAATTGAAACTCTGGAATTATTAAACTTTTTTTGCGCGGGCGTCTAATAAAAATATTCAATTTAAAATTTTTTAACGGGAAATCGAATTATGAAAAGTCAAAATTTATTAGTTGTTTTAATAATTCTTTTTTTTCTCGGCGTTTTGCGGGTTCAAGCGGACGTCAGTCTTGTTTATCCTGAAAACGAAGCCGCTATAAAAAATCATCATATAACTTTTTCGTGGGAGCCCGACGAACGCGACGCGAAATTCAGAAGAAGCGTCAGCTATATAATTCAGGTTTCTGAAAATGTAGAATTCAATCCGGTAATTTTTCAGGAACAAACATATAATACCAAAGCGGAATATTTCGTTAGACCCGGCCGGTATTATTGGAGAGTCGGAAGATTTATAAGAGACGAAGTTAAATACGGGACGCATTTCAGTTTTAAAGCCGGATATGAATGCGAAGGAAATATAAAAAAAGCCGCGCTGCTGGAATACGCTCCGGAATTAAAAAAGATTAAACTGTATTTTTTTGATAATCCAGTTAATTTTGATATAGAATTTGAAATAAGCGAAGATATAGAGTTTAAAAATATTCTTACAGCGGGAAAAACTTCGATTCCTGAAGCGATTGTTTCCATTGCTGCAAATGAATTTTTTGTAAGAACGCGATTGGTGAACCCTTTGAATCCCGACGAAAAAAAATGGTTTATGCCGGCGAGATATTCTTTAACCAAACCCGATGAAATTTTAAAAAACGAAATAGCGGAAGAAATCAGGAATGAATTAAAATCCGATATTCAAAAAACGAATCTTAACAATGAAAGATTAACTTCTTTAATAGAAGAAAAAGACAGGACAATAGACCAGCTTAATAAAATTAAAAATGAAATGGAAGAATCGCTTAAACAAAAAACCGAATTACTTGCGGATTTACAAACCAAACAAAAAAAATACGAAGCTGAAACTATCGAATTAAATCAATACGGCGACGCGGCAAAAATTAAAATAGGCGATATTAATTCTTTAAAACGAAATTTGTTTTCTATTCATAAAGAATTGAAAGAATTGAAACTTGAAAAAGAAAAAGCCGACGCTAAGATGAAAGAATATCTATCGCAGAATACCGAATTATCCGTTCAAAACGGAGCGTTAAATAAAAAAATTGAAGCTTTGAAAATCAAGGAAAATGAATTTTCTCAAAATATTTCAATAAACAAAAATCTTCAAGAATCTTTAGACGCTAAAGAAAATGAATTAAGACAAAACAATTCCGAGCTTGCTAAAACAGCCGAGCTTCTTAAAAATAAAGATTCTAAAATAGACGAGTTGAAGTTTGAATTAAGCAATTCCAATAAACTGATTATTTCCAGAGACAAGTTTATTTCTGAATTATCCGAAAAAAATGAGAAATTAAATTTAAGTCTCAAAGAAATTGAAACCAAATTTTCTAATTATTATTTTGAAAGTGCGGCGTTAAGAAAACAAATCGCGGATTTGACGGCGCAAGTTAAACGGAAAGATATCGAAGTCGATACCTTAATAAAAGACAAATACGAATTGCTTGAAAAAATTGAGAAGATGAAGAAAATGTCCGGCGAAGAAGTTCAAGTTATCGAGTCAAAAAAAATCGAAGAAAAACCCATTGAAACCGCGTTATCAGAATCAAAATCCGAATATGTGAAAGAACTGATTAAAACCGCCGCCATCGAATATAAAAATAAAAATTATGAAATCGCATTAATAAAACTTGAAGAAGCTATGTCAATTGATAAAAATAACGAAGAAATTTGTTATAATATTGCGGCTGTTTATTACGCCCTGACGAAATATCCTTACGCCCTTGATTTTATTGATAAAGCAATTCGGTTAAATCCGTCTAATCTTTCAAATAAAATTTTTAAGGTCGCAGTCCTTGTTAAATCTGGCGACAGAATAGAGTTTAACAGATTTATTAAAACTTTAAACAAAACCGAAATCAATAATCCCGCTATATCAAAATATTTAAATTGAGCGTGAACTTTTTGTTAATTATTTAATCTAAAATATCAGGATAAATTAGTGAACTGCGTCAGTTCAGACAAAGAAAGAATATTAATAGAAAACATAAAAAAAGGCGACGCCGATTCTTTTATGGTTTTAATAGAACCTTTTAAAGAGAAGTTGTTTAATTTTATCGCGTCAAAACTTAAAGATGCGTCAACGGCTGAAGATATTCTTCAAAACGCTTTTTTAAAAGCTTTTGAAAATATAGGAAAATTTGAGTTTAAATCGCTGTTTTATACGTGGCTGTTTTCTATTACTTTGAATGAATTGAGACATTACTGGAGAAAACAAAAAAAAAACAAAGAGGATTCTATTGAAACCGAGATTGGCGAGAATTTTAAAATTGCCGACGTATTAAGGGATAATAAAACAAATATTCAGGAACAAATTGAAATGCGCGAACTTGAAAATCATATTTTTGATTCGGTATTGAGACTTCCTGATATTTACAGGGAAATAGTTTTACTTAGATATTACGATAAGCTTTCTTACGAAGAAATCGCCGTTGAATTAGAGGTTAATATCGGAACCGTTAAATCGCGGCTTGCAAACAGTAGAGATAAATTAAAAGAAATTATAGATATAAATTATTTATAACATTATGGAATGCGATAAAACAAAAAATTTAATATCTGATTATATTGAAAATATTTTGGACGAAGCCGCAGCCAAAGAGATAAAACTCCACCTTGAAAAATGTCAGGTTTGCAGAGAATATTACGAATCGCAAAAAAAAATAGATTCGGTCTTAAAAAAAGTTTTTGATTCGGCTCCGCAAAAAAAATACGGAATTCGCGATACGGAAAAATTTAACGACGCATTGAAATCGAAAATTTATCTTCAAACTGAAAAATTTAAAAAATTAAAACGAGAACGAGAACGTAAAAATTATTTTTTAAGATTTCAAAATCTTTACAAATACGCGGCAGCGTTTATAATTCTTGCCGTAGTATTAGTCGCGGTTTATAATGAAACCGGCAAAGAAGGTTTGGATTTAAAATCGAATCATAATACGACGTCTCTAATTCAAAAAGATTTTTCGGCGGCTGAAAATTCAAAACTGGAAGAAAAAAAATTTTCCGCCGCGCCGCTGTCATCAGAAAAAAACGAGAAAGAAATTGCCGTTAAAAAAAACGCGCCTAAAACAATCGGGAGTTTTGAGATTGCTTTAAATGACAGACTTGACAAGGTTTCAAACGCTGAAGAATTTATTACAACAAAAGGCGAATCAATGCGGCAAGAAACAGACAAGACATTATATCCTCAACCGCAATCGTTAAAAGAAACTGTCGGACTTTCTAAATCAGATGCGATTAGAAGCGCGGAAAATTTTAAATTTGACGCTGACGAGCCCGTTAAACAGTCTAAAACAAATATAGATGATTTTACTTTTGAAAAGCCGACTGAGATTCCGTTTCAACCGGATATAATGCTTATATCGGAAAAGAATAAAGACGTTTCAGATATTGCGTATAATTTAGAACCTAAAAAAATCCTAAAAAAATCCAAACAAAAAAAAACGGTTTCTGAATTGAATTCTTTGATGACTTATAGCGGCAAGGAGGTTGATTTTAAATATGGCGGAACCGCCGACACGATATCAAATGTAAGCAGAATTAGAAGTTTATCTGTTAAAGATGAATTCGATTCAAATTATATAAACGGTTCCAAACAAAAAATTATCGAATTATATAAAAATAAAAAATATAAGGAAACCGTAAGGTTATTCGAAAAAAATAAAAGGTTTTTTAATAACGACACGGAGATTTTAAATATTACGGCGGAATCATATTTGAAAATAGAAAAAGAAAATTTCGCGATACAAAACTATCAGAAATCGCTGGATATAGATAAATCCCAGATTTATATTCAGAACTTTATGAAACAGAATATGATGAGAAATAAAGATTAAATCCTGATAAGAGTCGAATTTCAAATCTTTCGTAAAAGACGAATCGTTATTCAGCAATATTCTATTGAAACGTCTTTTTTTATTTCAAGCAGAAACTGAGCGAATTCTTTGATAAGATTTTTTCTAATAGATATTTGCGAAGGCAGTCCGGGATTCTGATAATATTCATTAATTTTTTGTCCTACGATAAATTGAATGGAGTCGGCTGAGATTATTTCTTTAGCGAGCATAACGGCTCCGTTGTTTCCTTGTTTTGATAAACTTAGCAGATCGGTTTTAAATTCTCGGAGATAATCGAGAGTTTTAGTCATAGTGAGAATTCCTTCGGTCACCAAATCAATTTTATCTAATTTGGCAATAGGCGGCGTTTCCCTGGTCATTGTTGAGATAATTACTTCAGGCTCGGCGTTCAAATACCTGGCTGCAATATTGCCGGTAGTTCCGCCGCAAATAATTTTTCTGCCGTTAAAATCAAGGAGACGTTTGACTATTTTATCATCGTCATTTTGATTTAAAGGCGGTCCCGTGAAAATCATTATGGAATTTTTTTTCCTTAACATTACTCCTGCAAAAGTTGCGTCGTCGCCTATAACTCCTCCGTATAATTTATGGGTGCGGGCTATCGCTTGATAAATTATTTCTTGCGCGGAAATGGAAGCTCCGGAATTTTTATTTAAAATGTCGAAGATGAATTGAGAAATGCTTTCCCAACCCCACCCAAAATTAAAAGCAGACCCAAGACCGGCATACATAACGCCGTCGCTTATCATTCCGATAAAATCGCCTTCTTCCAGATTATTTTCAAACACATTTATTTTTTTGTCAAAAAATTGTTTTGCTTCTCTTTCGACCGTTATCAATTTGTTTTTTTTAAAAACGAAAACTTTTGGATTGTCAAAATTTACGACTTTATATCTATAAGTTTTATTGTTGATTTCAAGTATTGTAAAAGTGGCGTAAGCTATTTTTCTAATTTTACACATCGGCAAAGTTGATATGATAGTATTTATAACTTCTTCAAGGGGAATATCTTCGCTAAGCATTTTTACGATTATTTCAGAAGTCATAGTGGCGAGTATATTTGCTTTTACTCCGCTTCCAAGTCCGTCGGATAAAACTATTATGGTTTTTTCGCTGTTAGAATAAGTTTTAACTTTATCGCCGCAAAGCTCTTCGCCGGTCTTACGTAAACTAAGGTCGTATATTTCAAGATGCGAGGACATTTATTTTTTCCTTGTATTGGGGCGTTTTAACCCGAAAACCGCATAAGGATTTTGAAAAATTGTTC
>DAINAU010000012.1:0-39161 GCA_036733285.1 bacterium | reverse complement strand
GCTTGTGTCACTTTTCAATTACAATCTTGTGGCAGTTTTCGATTACAATTTACAGCCATATTCCATTTTCATTGTATTTTGCTATTTCATTTAATGTGTAATATTTTCCTGCATGCGAATAACTTGTGATATAACTTAATTCTTTTAATTTTCTAAATATTGTCATTTTCACAGTTACACCCAATCCATTTTTTATATCATCAATTGTTATAATCTTTTTTCTTATAAATAGTTCATATAAATTTTTTGCGCTATATTTAATTTCTCTCATTTTTTTGTTACCATTACGAATTAAAATTCCGTTAATTCGTAATGGTAACATTAAAATTTCTTTTTGTCAAATCTTTTATGCTTCATTATTATCAGGCTTTTATCTTATTTTCTCTATTTTATTTTTATTTTCAGTTTATTAATAATGTTAACATTAAGAATTAAATATTCCAATTAATTATTGAGCAGCCCCTAAGCGTAAGCCGCATTAGTGTCTTATCAAAAATATTCTTACTCCAAAAGCAAGACAATAACTTGTAAGACCCGCCCTACTTTTCCAATGGAATATAAATGATAACGTCATTATCGGCCGCTGTATCCGTCGGAACTTTTTCATAAATTTCTACGCTCTGATTATTTAATGGTTTGACGCCTATTATCGGCAAATGCCACTCGTATAAATATTCAAAAGCCTCGTTTATTTTTTTTCTATCCGCTGAGGTTTTATATTTTAAATATTTCCCTGCCGCTATTTCCTTTAAAACCATATTCTCCGGAACATTGAAATTCGATTCGTTTATAATTATTCCGGCAAAATATTCTATGTTATAGTTTTCGTCGACTGGAAAAACAATTCCCGTAAATTCAATATCTGCGCGCGTTAAATCAATATTATTCGCCTGAATTAGTTTTTCTTTTAATCTTTTCCATAAATCTGTTATTACGCCGTCTGAAATATTTTTTGTTGTTCTCGCTGAAATTCCGACAGCGATTTTTTTTTCAAACGCGACAATTTCTTTTATTTCATCGTTCCGATTATTATAAAAAGGAACCGGATGCCGTTTCAATTCTTTAATCCATTCCTGTTTTCCTTTGCCATATTTCCAAAGAATAGGCGCCCAGGCGCGTTTAGCCCATTGCTCTTCGGAATGACCGGCTTCCAAATCTTGAAACCAAATAAGATTCTTTCCAAGTTCAAACCCTTTTTCCATTAATGTTTTCAACATCAAATCGCAACCCGGCTGCAGTCTCCGTTCCAAACCTATTCCGCCGTTGTCAATATATATTTTCAAAGGATATTTTGATAAATCGGATTCTTTTAATTCATACCAATCAAGAAAAAACGCCGGAGAAAAACATCCCGCCATTGAATAAATCTCAGGATGCCGCCAAATCAAAAGAAACGACGCCAGCCCTCCCATCGACGAGCCCATTACGCTCGTATGTTCTCTTGATTTTAGAGTTCTATAATTCGAATCAATAAAAGGTTTCAATATATTTACCATAAAATTTTGATATGCTTTCCCTTCTTTGCCGTCGGAATATTCTTTGTTGCGGTTGTCCGTGCAATTATTTCCTACAACTATGATTTCTTCCATTTTATCGCGTTTTATGAAATCTGTCGCTGTTTCATCGATTTGCCAGTCAATTCCGTGAGTGGAAGTCGCTGGATCAAATATTTGTTGACCGTCGTGCATATACATTACCGGATAACGTTTTTCCGGGTTTTTATCATAACTTTCCGGAAGCCAAACAAGAACGTCGCGCGGTAAAATACCGGGTCCGCTCATATTCTTATGCGTTACTACTTTTCCCGTAATCTGTCCCTGTATTTTTCTTTTAGCGTTTTGTATTTCATCTTTCCATTTAGGTATTTCAATATAAACTACTGAATCCGATTCTATCCTCAGTTCGAAATTTCTGCGTATCAAATTATCGGCGTCAAGCGCTTCGGTCTCCCAGCTTCCTCGAGTTATTTTATATTCGATTGATTCGCCTCGTTCAAATTCTATCGTCTTTTTCCATTCGCCGTTGGTTTGTTTTTCTAATTCGACTAAACCTGGTTTCCAGTTTCCTATTAGATGATGACTGCCTGCAATGCTTATTTTATTATTGTCCGGCATACTTAATGGTTTTACGATAAAAGTAATTTTAACCGCGGATACTGGATTTTTAGCGTTCATAATTATAAAAAAAATTAAAAAATATATTTTTAAATTTAAAAAATTTTTCATTTCACTATTTTTCCATACATTTAGATTTCATATCTTCCGGCATTTTCTCTATGCAATATCTTAAAGCCGTTCTCGGCATATTCTTTTTATTTTTCATCGCGTAATCAAATACTTTTTTCAAATGCGCCTGACTCGAGGATTTCAACATCCAGCCGTAACCTTTTTGAACCATATCGTCTGAATCAGTCAAAAGCATATCGGCTATTTCAAATATATCGTTTAAAAATAATCCTTTTTTCGCTGGAATTATCAAGGTAACCGCCGACGCCCTTCTTACCCACCGGTTTTCAGACTGCGTCCATTTTTTTAAATCCGAAATAAATTCAGGATAAGTTTCAACGAATTCTCCTATCGTATGATTGCATAAAGTATCGCATGCCGCCCAATTTGAAACGTAATATTTAACCCATTTTTCAAATGTTTTAAAATCGGCGGGTTGATTCGTTTTCCGTAACGAATACGCTAATTCGCAAGCGATGAAAGATTCTTCCATAAAACCGGACTGCCACAAATCTTCGCATATTTTAAAGATTCCGGATTTGGTCTGACCCTGAATCTTTTTAAAAATTTCTTTGCATAATTTTTTTACTTCCGAGGTTTTCCATCCGTATATTTTTACGGATTCTTTAAAAAACCTTTCGCCGCTTTTTTTAATCCTTTCATCGGCTTTTGATTTTAATTCGTTTCTTATAAAATTTAAAACCTCGCCGTTTTGTTCCGGCGATGACAAATTAATTTTGCTCTCTTTTTTTTTATTCATAATTCATCGTATCTCCATTTTTTTCCAGAATACCGAAGGAACAGCCCGAATATATGTTTTCAATCTACCAAACAATAAATCAAATGGATGCGCAATTACATTTTTAAAAAAATGAAAACTGAAATAAAAAGAACGATACGCTTTCTTTGATTGGCATTCGATAGATTCTGAAGACAAATCGGGATAATCCGGCAGTCCGTTTTTAAGATATCCGGCGCTTTCAAGCTCGTTATAAAAAGGAGTTCCTGGAAAAGGTATCATAACTTGAAATTGAGCCGTATAAGGTTTTATTTCAAGCGCAAATTTTATGGTTTCTTTAACAGTCTCTTCGGTTTCGCCGGGAAAACCTATTGCAAAATCAGCATGAATACGCAGACCCGCTTTCCGCGCCGATTCGGCAAACTTATACATTTGCTCTTTGGTAACGCCTTTTTTTATTTTTTTTAATATCTGTTTATTCCCTGATTCAAATCCAGTATGAACATTGAGACAACCCGCTCTTTTCATTATTTTTAACGTTTCATAATCAAGATTAGGTCTGCTGTAGCACGACCATTTAAGTTTATTCCCGCTTTTAATTTTTTTTTCTGAAAATGAAAATGCTCGGTCAGCCGTAAAAGTGTCGTCTTGAATCATTATCGACTTTATTGACCCGATTTTTTTTTCCACAAAATTAAATTCTTCAATGACATTTTCTATGCTCCGCGTATTATATGTTTTTCCTTTTATAAAACAATGAACCCATAAACAATACGAACATTGACCCCAAACACAACCGCGTCCGCTCATAATATCCGTGAAAGGATGCGGTTCGGAAGGAGTTCTATAATATTTATAATCAAGATTCCTATAAAAAAAATCGCTCACAAACGGAAATTCGTCAAGCGTTTTAGAATCAAGATATGGTCTTTGTTCGTTAATAATTATTTCGCCGCTTTCGTCTTTCCATACAAAATTTTTTATCGTTGCGGGTTCGCCGCTTTCTATAAATTCAGAAAAAGGTTTTTCAAACTCTCCGTATATTCCATATTTTAAGACATTGCTTTTAGCAAGCGTTCTTTTTGGATTGATTGAAAAAAAAGGTCCTGCAAAAATAACCGGAACCTGTAACTTGTTATAAATTCTTTCCGCAAAAACTATATCGTTATCCTCGCTTTTATTTCCGGAATAAACGAGTATCGCGTCCGGCTTATATTCTTCGATGATTGATTCCGTTTGATTATGACTTAAACCGTATGCCGGAGCGTCGATTATTTTAACCGAGCGGTTTGATTTCTCAAGATAACAACCGCAATATCCGAGCCATAACGGAAACCACTGCGTAGCGGATAACGATACAAAATCGCATCTTGCGTTCCGCATATATTCTTTCACAAACGGAGGACTCAATAAAAGAATTTTCATTTAATTAATTCACCTTTTTATAATTTCCCGATTGAATATAAAAAGGATACGCTAATCCGGCTATAAGCAAAAGAGACGTGAGCATAACAAACATTTTAATGCGTTGAAAAATATTGCCTCCGGCATTTATTTCTTTATAAATAGGTATCTCTATATTTCTGATAATTGTATGAGTCGCAATCAGCGAAAAAAATTGAAACGCCCAGATAACCGCTATAATTTCATATTTTTTAAACGATATAAAAGAAACCGTCAGCGTTAAAAATAATAAAAGAAACCACGGCTGTAAAATAATTTGAAATACTCTGGTCAAATAAATTATCCTCCAGAATACGTCAAGTTTTGGAAGATGATACAAAAATCTAAGCGCCTCGGTAAAATATGCGTTGGTTTTTCTAAATTTATGAATCATCAGTTGTTTGGCCGTTTTTGGAGCCCTTAATTCAAACGCTATGGCGGTTTTAGAATATACGACTTTTTTTCCGCGTAACGTGGCTTCAAACGCGATATATATATCGTCGGCTATTACATCGTCCGGAAATTTTTCTATAAGTCCGTTCAAAAAAACATAACAGGGCGCGATAACTATCGACGATGAATAAGCTTCGCTTTCTAATACGCGCATTTGGTTTTGAGTCAGCCAATACTGAGTCTCTTCTAAACAACAGTCTTGTGGAACTACCATCGCGCCGACTACTCCGGCGTTTGAATACGTCTCGAATTCTTTCGCTATCTCCAACAGTCCCTCTTTTTTTATTTCCGCGTCGGCGTCCGTGTTCATAATTAATTTTGTTTTTATCGCGGGCAAAATATAATTAATTTGATTTAATTTTCCGGATTGTCCCGTCTTAACGAGCCGCATTTGAGGATATTCAGAAATTGATTGAGAAAGAATTATGCACGTGTCGTCGGTGGAACAGCCGTCTAAAAAAATAATATCAAGTTTATCTTTGGGATAATCGAGCGACGCTAAATTTTTTACTTTGTTTTTTATTATAGCGCTTTCATTATAAAAAGGAATTAATATGGTAACGTCCGGCAAATCTGCGGGAATTTTTTCGGAGGGTTTTACGGCGTTTAAAGACATAAACCATAAAAAAATATAATACCCTGAATAACACCACCAGATTACTAAACAAACGACGCAATAAATTAAATATAATGGAATCAATTATACTTGCTCCCAAATTGAATTTCATCCGAAAAGAAAATTATTTTATATTTCTTTATTCGGTCTATTCGGTTTATTCGTTGTAAAATTTTTTTTAACCGCAAATCTAACGAATCTAAAGAGTCTATTTTAAACGCCGTATCGGTAAAAATCAATATTTTTTATTTATTTCTTTATTCGTGGTAAAATTTAACCGCGAATCTAAAGAATCTGTTTCAAACGCCGTAATCAGTGATACGCTTTATATTTTATTTAGTTTCGTTACGTAACTATAGTAAAAGATACCAGAAAATTGTAACGTTTCCCGCGTATCCTCAATTCGCGAATTCGTATATCAGGTAATTCTACAATTGCGGCGAAACCGCGTTATGTAATACATAAAAATAATTGCGGAGATTTTACAACCGCGAAAGCGGTTGAATTTTACATAACCGCAGGAAAACCTGCGGCGCCAAAAAACAAAAAATTACCAACCCTGACAAGGGTTGAATTTCAACAAAAAAAATATTTTCAGTGTGTCGTGAAGTTTTTCAAAACATAGATGTATTATTGCGATTTAAAATCGCAATTTATGTTAAAACTTCTAAAAACCCGAAAACTTTTTAAATTTACGGCTTTAGCCGTAAATCATATATTTTTAAGATTTTGAAAAATTGTCTGAAACAAGTATTCTATGCTGTCTGATCAATTTTTCAAAATCCTTATGCAGTTTTCGGGTTAAAGTAAACTCAATATTTTTTTGCCTTAAATATAAAACTTTCTTTGATAAGATTCTAATCCGGTTTCGGGTTTGGGAAAAAACTGCTTTAAAAAAAAATAACACAGCCAACTTGTTAAAATCGGCTGTGTTATTAATTTTTTTTAATTTATCAAACAGATTTGCTCTGTGTTTTTACGATAACTTATTCTGCTGCCGGAGCTGGCGCTGTAGTCGGCGCTGGAGTTTCAGCGCTTTTTTTTGTTTTTTTGCCTTTAGTGAACAAATAAACATTTTTAGCTATGAGTTTATCTCCGTCTTTTACATAACGAATATTAATTTTTGTGTCTTTTGCAAAAGTAGCCGCGATTTCTTCGGTCTTTACAGATTTTTTGTCTTTATAATATTTCGTCTCGGCGGAAACAACATAAGTTTCTTCCTTTGCTTTTTTTCCAAAACCTCTTTTAACTATTAATTTGTCCGCTTCTAAAGAGACAATTTTAACATTGTTGGCAAATTTCGGTTTTGAATCTTTTTTTACATCGTCGGCAGCCGGAGCCGCTTCTTCAACATTTTTCGGCGCCGCTTTAACCGCGCCTTGTTCGTCAGCAGCCGGAGCCGCAGCTTCTTCGCCCGCAAACGCAACCGAGCAGATTAATAATAAACTCATCAATGCAATTAAAACTTTTTTTAACATATATAAATTCCTCCTAAAAAAATTTTTTATTTTATATATTTTAAAATCGTAAAAAAAATATGCAACAAAAATTTTTCCATATTTTATTCATCGTCATTTTCATCGTTTCCATCTTGATAAAAATTTTCATCCTCGCCGTCGTAAAAATCGTCGTCTTCTATTTCGTCTTCTATTTCATCATCCTCGTATATTTCTATGTCTTCGCTTTTGCATTTTGGACAAAATCTTTTATTTTTAAATTTTCCCTCGTATTCGCATTCAAAACAATATCCTTTATAAATCATTGTAAAACTCCCCTTAAATAATTCTAAAATAAAAACAGGATTGTAAATTAAAAAAAAACTTTTGTTTTGTCAAGATTTTTTTTTATTTAAAAAATTCAAGAGCTGCATCCGTGATTCTCTTTAAGCCCAACCCGTCAATCATCGCTTTTGACGCGCGGCTTAATTTCATTCTTTTTTTATAATCGCATATCTCATAATATTTTTCGTTTAGTATATCTATCGATGCGTTCTTGTCGAAAACCGCCGCATTAATAAAACATTTATTATAAAATTTTGAATTTCTATATTGCTCGCCGCTTTGATTAATGACTATACATGGAGTTCCCAAACACATAATTTCGTATAACGTTATTCCTCCGCTTATAATCGCTAAATCCGAATTAAAATATAGTTCCGCAAGTTTTTCCGGAGCAAGATTTACATTCAATATCATAATGTTTTTGTATTTCATTAAGTTTTCCGCGTTCTTATTTTCAATATTGGTTTTGTAAGGAGTAATAACAGTTATTTCACAATCTTTGAATTTCAAATATTCAATATTTTTTATAATATGTTCCGCAATCCCAGCGGGATCAGTTCCGCCGAAAAATAATACTATTTTTTTGATTTGTTTATTAATTTTTTTAGGTTTTAAATGAAATTTTTGATAAACCGGATTTAATAAAATATATTTTTCGCCGTATAATTTTCTATTATCTCCGGTTTTATGTATATTGGCGTCTATAAGCAAATCCGCATAATCCCCGCCTTTTCCCAAATCGTCAAAAGTAATTATTTTCAAACCGAATCTTCTTATCCGTTTAATATAGTTTACCGTTGTGTTTTTGATGTCAAGAATTATCGCATTTTTTCCGGATTCTTTTTTTTTAAGAATTTTTTTTAACAGAAGATTTTCTTCCGAACTTTTAGAAAACTTTACATAATTTATTTTTTCAAGCCGTTCGACAAATTTTTTCAAATATTTCTGACCGCTCTTTATCATCAGCGTTTTTTCGGCTGTAGGAATTCTTATATTTTTGTATAATGATAAACATCTGAACAAATGACCCGTTCCGAATTGCCCGCTAATATTTAATCTGAATATTATCATATCCCCGTTATTTTTTTCCCGTTTCTAATATATTGTCAATTGTATTTACAAGCTTGATTTTATTTTTTGTTTCGTTTTCTTTTGAATAAAATTTAATAATGTCTGTGTGGGTTATTATTCCCGCAACCTTGTTATCGCTTCTATTTCCCATAACCGGTAATACGGAAGTTTCGTAACTTCCAAGAAATTTTATGGCTATGTCAAGCGAATCGTTTTGATAAAGCATTGGTATAGGTTTGCTTTTTACCAGTTCTGAAACTTTCATGTTTGGAGAAGTTTTTACGATATCCCGTTTTAACATATATCGTTTTAACATACCGAGAATTCTTCCATTTTCATCAACTACGGGATAACTATAATATTGATAAAAAGTGAACATCGGGAGCGCGTCCGATATCGTAATATCTCCGTTCATCACCTTTACAGGCGCAGTCATAGCTTCGCCTACTGTGGACGTCTTTAAATCTACGCTTTCTGAAGGCAGATAAATTCCTTGATTATTCAGCAACGCGTCGTATATTGAAGGTTTGAATAAATATTTTGAAACCGAATAACTCGTCATATTCGCAAGCATTAAAGGTAAAATTATCTCGTAATTATGAGTCATTTCAAAAACCAATAAAATCGAGGTTATCGGAGATTTCATTATTCCCGCGAAAAAAGCGCCCATTCCCACTAAAGCGTATGCTCCCATATCGCCTGTTATGAACGGATAAAATATATTTATCGCATAACCCACGCCGCCGCCGATTATGGCTCCTAAAAAAATTACCGGCATAAATATTCCGCCGGGAATACCGGCTCCATGACAAATTATTACGGCAAAAAATTTAAAAATCAAAATATATAATAAAGTTTTTCCCGCTATATTATTAGCCATTACGTCTTCAATTTGCCGGTATAATGCAAGCGCGGGTCCGACTGGTTTGTTTATTATTTTATTTGACTCTGTCTCGGATGTTTCTTTTTCAATCGGCGGATTCAATATTTTTGAGTCGTCATCTGTAAATACGGAATTATTTGAGGAAAGCCCTGATTTTATATTTTTTTTTATATTGACTATGATATTGTTTTCCTGAACCTTATGAGAGATTTCCGGAACATAATTAAATCCGGTTATCGATGCGGGTAAAAAAAACGCTCCTATCCCGATTGCCAATCCTCCTATCGCCGGTATGAAAATTTTTGGAATAACTTTTATTTTTGAAAAATTATTGGTTGAAAATAATAAAAGTTTGATAAATATCCAAGATAAAACTCCGCAGATTATTCCAAGTCCGAGATAAAAAAATAATTCCAGCGGCTGAACAAGCTGGTATTTCGCCACTATAAACGACGGATGATTTCCAAGAAGTAGTCTTTGCAGCGTTGATGCGAGAACGCAGGAAATAATCGTTGTTCCTATTATCTGCGTCGAAAAATTTCCAAGCAGTTCTTCAAGCGCAAACATTATCCCAGTTATAGGCGTGTTGAACGCGGCGGCTAATCCTCCGGCTGAACCGCTGATTACGAGTTTTTTTATATTCGCCCGTTTTAAAGAAAATGTCTGTCCAAGCCATGATCCGATTATTGCGCAAATAAATATTGTCGGTCCTTCCGCTCCTACTGCCAGCCCGCCCCCTATGCATAAAACGCACGCGATAAATTTTCCGAATATCTCTTTGGACGGAAAAATTCCGTATTTGTAATACAATGCGGTTTTTAATTGCGGCACTCCGCTTCCTTTTGATTGCGGAAAAATATAAACGAGTAAAATTCCGGCAAACAGAGCGCATAACGCCGGAATTATTATAAAATGTATATTATTATTCAATTGAAACGCCGGGCTAAAATATAAAAAATGTTCCAATAAATGTATTGAATGCTTGAAAAGCACGGCGGCAAATCCGCTTAACAAACCTACGATTACTATCAAACCGGGCAGAAGTATGTCCGGCTCGTTATTTATTTTTTCAATAATTTTCTTAATGTTTTTTTTCATATCCAATTTATTTTGTAATTAACATCTGATAATAAAATATTTTTTTTAATTCTTTAACGGACGTTTCGTAAATTTAAAATATAAAACTAATAAAAAAAAACAATATTTTTTATTTATTTTCTGACCGCCAAATTATTTTATATTAATATTTAAAGAGCTATTCCAAGCGCTACGAACTTTTTATATTTTCACCTCCGTCTTCTGTTTATTTTTTTACAGGGAACTTATGTGTACTTTATAAAATACTAAAGCGAAAAAAATATCAGTCAGCCGTTGTTAGTTTCAAAACTTTTAAACTTTAGAACTAATTCACTATTCACAATTCGTTTTTCTTAATTATTTTTATTCGTGTTAATCCGTGAAATTCGTGTAAAAAATTCCTCCCGCGAACGAATCTGACGATTCTAACGAATCTCGTTTTAATCGCCGTAATCTAAAAAGACTACTGATAATTTATCTATTTTCAAACCGCTAATGAAATTATTAATAATTTCTATTATAAATATTTTTTTCGGGTTATTCTTTATTCGAGGCAATTCGCGAAAATTCGCGGGGAAAAATTTCTCCCGCTAATTTACGCTAATCTACGCGAATATATCAAAACCATTTTTAAATATTATCTTAAAATTTCTAATTACTTTTATAAATCCGGTTTTCAAGTATTTAAGTTATATTTATTATGTTTTTGATTCCTATTTTATTAATTATTTTCCTATGCCACCTATAGACGATTTTATATTATAAAGATTTTTTATTTTCTCTTATCCGTGTAAATCCGTGAAATCAGTGTGAAAAATATTTTATTCGGTCTATTCGATTTATTCGCGGTAAAATAAAAAAGGGGATTTGCCAACTTTTTCAAGTTTAACAAATCCCCAAAAATCTACTTGCAAATTTCTATGCTAATTATCTTTGCTCAAATCCGCAAGTCTCTGGTTTTTTACAAATAACCAAATTAGAAGTTAATTCTTAATTCAGCCGCTAAAACGTCAGTTTTATCGTCTGGAGCTGGAGTTTTGTATTCGTCATCGCAATCAAACATTGAATATCCTGCGCATAAAGAATATTTGTCGCTCATTTTATAAGACGCATAAATATCAAAGTTGTTTCCTATATCTTTGCCTTCGTCTTCTTCAAGCATAGAATATTTTGCGCCAAGCGTCAATTTTTCTGTCGGTTTTACTGAAGCTCCGATTCCTAATGCTTTAATATTTGAATATGTTACGCCTGCGCATTTTGCAGCGTCCATACCGAAATCAAAGTTAATGTTTCCTTCTAACATCTGATTTCCAGCAACTGATGAAGCCTGAAATGCTTCTTGTTCGTCATCAGCAGGATCTTCGTCGCCTGTAGCCCAAAGATAATCAGCTAATATTTTGAAGTTTTTCATATCTTTGAATTCATAACCTGCATAAGCGTATAATAAAGAACTCTTATAATCTGTTTCGTTAATCTGTCCATTATCTCCGCTCAAGTTAATGTATTCGCCAATATATGATAATCCCGGAACTGATTTAATATTACCTTCTGCTCTGATACCAACATATTGTTTTAAATCTGATTCGTCTCCGCCGGCAACGCCGGAAGCATCTCTATCTAATAATATATAACCCTGAATTTTATGTCCTTCAAAACCTTTATAATTTGCAACTACTCCATAAAATTCTTGGTCATCAATATCATCTCCGCCAATTACTTCATCAACTTTCAAATACAACGCATCCAAATCCCAATTGCCAGTTTTGTAACATAATGTCATACCGTCAAGACCATTAGCGTTATCCCATATTACAAAATTGTTTTTGTTCAATTGATATGGCTGACGACCTACGGTTAATGTCAAATCTTTAGCAAATAATTTTGATAATTTAACGTAACCATAAACTAATGAAAAATCACCTTTTGAACCGGGAACAGCGTCCATATTATCTTTTCCCCATTCTTTTTCGTGTTCTGCTGTAGCGCTGAAAAATACGTTTTCCGCAACATTTCCTTCGGTTCCCAACCAAATTCTCTGTCTGAAGTAACGGTTGATATCTCCAACAGATGCATCATTATCCGCATTGTTAATACTATAACCTCTTAATCTGTAATGACCGTTTAGTTTCAGGTCTTTAAAATCAAGGCCTGCATAAGCCGGTAAAGCAATTAAAATAACTAACATAAGTAAAATTAACTTTCTCATTGAAATTTCCTCCTTACTTTGAGTAAGTTTGTCTAAATTAAATTCGGTTTTCCGAATTTTAAAATAGTTAAGTTTAACATCTTAACTAAAATTCATTACAAAAATTTTATCAATCATCACCTCCGATTTTATTTGTATAAATGAATCTTTGTTTTAAATTTTTAATAATTAACGTTGGAATTATAAAAAAAAAAATATTTTTGTCAAGTTTTTTCTTTCTGATATAAGTTTAATTTTTTAATTTTACAAAATTTGGTTATTTAATTCCTGCCTACCAATTCTAATAATTTTAATTTAAACTTTAGTTTGATTACAAAAAATTCTTTTATCACCTATTCGAGTTTTTACAGAGCCAACCTATCTTGTTAAACAAGAAATTGAACCCTCATAGTTACCACCTCCGGGTAAGTTTATCAGAAAGAAATTTATTGACAAGATACTAATCCCGAATATTTTGTTTTGTAATAAAATTTAAATTTCTTTTTTATAATTCTAAATTATAAAATTTAAAACACAAATATTTTTAAATTTCAAATAACTTATCTCATAACTTGGATAAACCGGAAAAGCTATTACTAGTATTAAAATATTTTTGCTTAAACAGTATATAGTATTTTTTTGATACTACAATATAATAAACAAAGCATTTTATAAAATTATGAGATAACATTCCAGTAAATTTTATTCGGCAAAAGCCGAAAATCAATCAACCCAACAAGGAAGTTCTTGTTTGTTTTCTTTTTCCTTGTTTTCCTAAATGTATCACATTTTTTATTTGTTGTCAAGGGGTTTTTGAAAATATCTTATTAACTTTTTTGTTTTCAATGAGTTATTTTTAAACCCAATTACTCGGATTTCCACAGTTATAAAAATAATATAAAACTTTATAACACGAATCATATAGATATGTGAACTACCGCCGAGCAGAGCTCGGCGGCTTCTGCCAACCGAATAAATTCGGTTGTTCATTTGCCTCTACATGCTGATCTCGAATGTAGTGCCGTATCATTTCGTCTGTGGTTCTCGTTCCCGAACTCATCACGAAATAGCCTCGCGCCCATAAAGCGCCACCCCAAAGGTAGCGCTTTATTCCTGGAAATTTTTCGAACAGCTTCTTGGCTGTTATGCTTTTCACTGTTTGTATCAGCTTCGAAGGCGAATCATTTGGAGTTGCTGATACAAACATATGAATATGATCTGGCATCACAGCCAATTCAACAAGTTCGAAATCGTATCGCTCGGCTATTTCATTGATGAGTCCTCGCAAATATTTTTCAATATTACCTTTCAAAAAAAATTTACGATATTTCGGACACCACACGAAATGATACTTCAAATCATACCTTGAATGCCAACCTGTTTTTATTCCCATCTTCTTTCACCGCCTGCGGCGTATTATACAACAGGTTGGCTTAGACGGCAAATGATATTAGGGGACCTGCTGTCCCCTAAAAACCCCTGCTTCTTTTTTGATGCCATTCATCCCACAAGCAGAGCTTGTGGGTTTTCTGGCATATTTTTATAAAGATATTATCTTTATATTTTTTGGATTTATTCGCGTTGATTCGCGGAGATTAGCGGGAGGAATTTTTTCCCACGAATTTACGCGAATCTCCGCTATTAAAAAATTTTTTAAACGGATTTCACGGATTTACACTGGTAAAATACAGAGTATTTCTAATAGAAATGTAAATTACTTTTCTTGGTAAGGAGGTGTTGGTTAGGAAATTAGTAACTCAATTTGACTTTTTTAGATTCATTATTGAAATTAGATTCGTTGAATTCGTTAGATTCTTGGTTGATTTTACCATAAATAACACTTAATTGACCCTGAATAAAGAATTTTTACACGGATTTCACGGAATAACACGGATAAAAGAAAAAATTATTTATTATTGAAATTTTAAATAGTTTATAAGTAGATAGGAAATAATTATTTTAATTATAATATAGTATAATATATAATAGTAATTAACATTGTGTTTATTATATATTTGATTTATTCCACTTGATTAATGAAGATTAACGAGAGAAATTTTAAACACTAATTTCTCGAATTTACACGGATAAAATATTAAAAAGCTTTTTAACAAAAATTTTAAATAGTTGTTGGTTAAGAATAATTATTAAAATATTACTTCTAAAACACAATATGTAATTATATTATTTACTGTTATATTTATAACAATTATTAAAAACAATTTAATATGTTTTGATATTGAAATTTGATTCGTAAAATTCGTCGCATTCGGAGTTTTATTTTACTCCGAATATAACACAAATTAACAATATTTTTAAAATTTGCTTTTTTAAAATTATTTATTTTATTCGCGTTGATTAGCGGAGATTACCGGGAGAATATTCCCTCCGAGAATTTTTTAAGGAAATACATTGGTAGTTTAAAACTAATTATTTTATCTAATGGATTTGTAGGCGTTAGTTTTAATCTGATTGTTTCACATGAAACATAACAAATGCAATTAAGGCTTTTTCAAAATTTTATAAATACAAATTTGTTTATTATGATGTCTAACTTTTTTTTTTAAAAGAATCGCAAAATCAGGATTTAAAGACAAACAACGTACAAAATCTGATAAAGCAATATTATTGAAATTAGCAAGATAAAAAAAACCGTTTGTATCTAAAACAGAATTTAAACAATTTATGATTGGTTGAATATTCTCGATTTCATATATAATATCCAAACCAATAATTATTTTAAATCTATTTTTAAATGGAAGATATTTCCAATCGCAGCAGAGATTAAAAATATTATTTATTGAATTTAATTTGGATGTTTTATTACTCAAACAACAAGACAAAAATTCATAATCCAACGAAAAAATATTCTTAAAATAGTGATGAATAAAAACACCGGTTAAACCAAGTCCAGAACCTAATTCTAAAACATCAAACTTATTCAGTTTGTTTAACGAAAATTCTTCTAACAAAAATTTATAACATTTTTCGGTTGAATACCATTTATTGACAAAATATGGATTTCTTTTAAATTTTTCATAAAACACTTGACAAAATTCATCAAGTTTATAATTATCTTGTAATGAATAATATTTAATTGAAATATTATTTAATTGAAAATCATTTATAACAAACCAATCATTTAATAGAGATTTATTACCAAAATATTCCATTGAATTTTATTTACAAACAAAAACGCAGTATTTAGATAAAAGGTTAGTTATAGCTAAAGGCATTTGAAAAAATATATTCCAAATATTCCCATAAAAATTTAGAATTTCAATGTTATTTTTTTTACAAAAAAAGAAAAAATCTCGGGCGGAAATAACTCTTATGTTTGGAGTATTATACCATTCATATTGGTAAAAAGAAGTTTTTGGTAATTTTCCGTTAAATAAAAGCGTTAATCTAATTTTCCAAAAAGTAAAACTTGCCATACCAAATATTATAGTTTTTCCAACTCTTCTCATTTCATTTATTACATATTCAGGTTTATATATTTGTTGAAGCGTATTGTTCATTATAATATAATCAAATGATTTATCCGCATAATCAGTTAATCCTTCATCGATATTTCCCTGACAAACAGATAATCCTTTTGTGATGCAAGTTAAAACATTTTTTTCATTAATCTCAATACCAACGCCCTTAATATTTTTGTCTTTTTTTAATTTTTGAAGTAAAATTCCTTCGCCACAACCCAAATCGAGAACTCTTGAATTAGGTTTTATTAAATTACATATAATACGTTCAGAACTCTCAAGTATTATTTCTCGTTTTGAATAATCTTCCATTATATCAAACATTAGATAAAAATCCTTTCACTAATTGAGTTAATTTTTCTTTTTCAAGAAGAAAAGCGTCGTGTCCTCTATTTGTTTCAATTTCGCAAAAAGTAACATCAACATTTTGACTTTTTAAAGCGTTTACTATAGCTTTTGACATAGGCGTAGGAAACAGCCAGTCGCTTGTAAAAGACACTACCACTGTCTTTGTTTTAACTTTTTTAAAAGCCGGTATGAGTTTGCCCGAAACTTCAGCCGACAAATCAAAATAATCCATGGCTTTAGTTATATAAAGATAAGAATTCGCGTCAAACCGCTGAACAAATCGCTCTCCCTGATGAAGAAGATAACTTTCAACCTGAAAATCAGTGTCAAAACCGAAACTATAATTCTTTTTGTCTTGAAGTTTTCTATCGAATTTTTGTTTTAAAATTTCTCCGCTCAAATAAGTAATATGAGCAAGCATCCTTGCTACCGCGAGTCCCGCGTCAGGCGGCTTGGAATCGTAATAATCTCCGTTATTCCAATTCGGATCCGATAAAATAGCTTTTCTACCGATTGAATGGAAAGCGATATTTTCAGCCGACATGCGGGCGGTGGTCGCAAACAGTATCGCTGTTTGTGTTGACTCAGGGTAATCGATCATCCATTGAAGCGCCTGCATTCCGCCCATTGAACCGCCGGTTACGCATAAAACCTTTTCAATGCCAAGATAGTTTAGAAGCATACGCTGAGATTTAACAATATCTTTTATCGTGATTTGAGGAAATGTCAAACAATATCTTTTCCCCGTTTTAAAATTTACGCTCGACGGACCTTCGCTGCCCATACATCCGCCTAAAACATTTACACAAATAACAAAATATTTTTCCGTATCAAAGGCTTTCCCCGGTCCAATCATCATATCCCACCAGCCGGGTTTTCTATCGTCAATTTTATAAAATCCCGCGGCATGTGAATCTCCGGTTAACGCATGACAGATAAGTATAACGTTATCTTTTAACGCATTTAGTTTGCCGTAAGTTTCATATGCAAGCGTATAAGGAAAAAGAATTTCTCCGCAATCGAGCAAAAGAGATTGTTCTTCTTTGTCAAAAGTTACAAATTTTTTTTCAATTATTCCAACAGAATTTTCTACTTTTTTTTCTATATCATTTGCGGTTTTTATATCCGCTTTTTTATCTTTTATCATAGATGCTATTCATTAACCCTAAGCCGCTTTGCTGGAAGAAACTTAGGAACAGGTTCTTTGACCTAGCCGAATTCCCTTCTCAACAAAACTATTATATTTAAAGTTCTAAAAAAAACTCTTCTTATAAAAACTTTTACTATATTAGCCGAATTTCATCGGAAAAAGATAACCATATAATCAGCTCTTAATCCTTTTCCGGAAATACGGCTTAATCCCGAATAATGCAATAAAAAAAGTGAAGTTTTTCAAAACATATATACGCGCTTGTTAAAACTTCTAAAAATCTGAAAACTGCCAACTAAAAATTAATTCTTTTGAAAAAGCGCTCAAAATCAATGTTTTTCCTTATTTCCAGCGCTTTTTCAAAATTCTAATGCAGTTTTCAGGTTAATATAATACTCGAAAATCGTTTCACAATTTCTTAATCGTTTCACAATTTCTTCAACTTTTTAAAAGTTGAAGATTAAAAAAAGCGCTTTAATAAGACACTTTAATTTATATAGGTTTCAAACCCAAATAATGCATTTGGGTTAAAGCGCTTCAAAAAATATTCTTGCCGTAAATGCAAGAAATTTATTGATAAGATACTAAAACAGCGGTAATGTTTTAAAAAACTTCGCTTCAGATTTGATTCGCCATCATGGAATTAATCTTTTATTCTCCGCTTGATTTGCCTTCAAGCATATATTTCGGCGGTTCGTATAAACCGCCTGAAATTTTTATCAAGTCTTTCAAATCGCGAGCCGCCAATAATTTTCGGGTCGCTTCTTTCGGATTTATATCCAAATCAGAAACATATTTAACTTTGCCGGCGCGTCTCAAAGATTGAGTTATGCGTTTATTTTCTTTTCTGCCCACAGGCGTGTCGCCTGCTACTGATTTTATGGCATTCATTCTTTCATTTAAATCTTCGCATCTGTCAAGATAAGCGATTCCTTTTTCTGTAACGATATGCGTTACTTGATCATATGAAATCATAACGGGCGGCTTTTCAAAAAAACCTTCTTTACATAGAGAAACAGCGTCAAGTTCTTCAACAAAAACAGGAATAGCTTTTTTAGCGCTTACGGTTGGAGTTACTTGAACAACGAGTTTTTTTCCCGCAAAATAATTATTCATCATAGAACCGCTTTTCATAAAAGCTTCCGTTAAATGTCTTCTACCGGGAGGAGTGCCTCCGAGGTTTGGCGCTCCGCCAAAACCTGCAATTCTGCCTTTGATAGCGGTTGAACTGTTTCCAAACCTGTCAATCTGAAGGGTAGCGCCTGTGAAAGCGTCAATAGCGTAAAGTCCGGCTATATGAGCGTAGCATCTGTTTGAGCGCATATTGCCGTCGGAACCGAACGGGAAAATATCTTTTCTTGCTTTAGCGTATTTTTCCATTCCGATTTCGCCGCCGAAAGTATAAATATTTTTTACAATGCCGGCTTCAATAGCGGGTATTAAAGTCGGATGCGGGTTAAGTATCCAGTGAGAGCAGTATTTTCCCTTAATCCCCAATTTTTTTCCATATGTAGGCAAAATCAATTCTATCGCGGCAGTAGGATAACCCAATCCGTGATTCAACGTTTTAAGTTTATATTCCGCATAAATTCCTTTAACTATCATCATAGCCATTAAAATCTGCTGATCCGTAACAAACGCCGGATCTCTTGTAAACAGCGCCTGATTGTGGTAATCCTCGCCGGTTTCAATTATATAATCCACCCAATCCGCAGGAATATCCACTCTATCAATCTTGCCTTTTACTTTTTTTACTTGAACGATTACAATTCCGTTTTTGAATTTAGCGGCTTCAACAATCGTAGGCGTATCTTCCGTATTAAATCCGGTGTATAAATTTCCCTGCTTATCGCAATAATCAGCGACAACAAGACAAACTCTCGGAGTCAAATCCAAAAAATATCTTCCATATAATTCAAGATAAGTATGGATAGCGCCTACTTTGGCTTTTCTGGAATTTACAGCTTCAAACAATTGTTTTGCCTGAGGACCGGAAAAAGCGAAATCCACTTTATTCGCTATTCCCTTGTTAAACAATTCGATATGTTCAGGAAGCACAAACGAAGATTGAACAAGATGAATATTATTGATTTTTTTTGGATTAACCGAGCAAAATGATTTTGCAAGAAAGTCCGCCTGTTTCTGATTATTCCCTTCAAGACATACAAGGTCTTTTGATTTGATAACAGTTTCAAGAAGTTTAACCGCCTTATCTTTAGGAACAAATTTTCCTTTTATTCCCAACGTTTTTTCAACGGCGCATTTACGGTTTGAATAATCGGTCAAAAGGGTTTCAAAATTTTTCATTTGTCCATACTCCTCAATTTGTTAATATAAATTTTTTCAATTTTTTTTCGATAATAATTCTATATTCTTCGGGTATTTCAACGTTAAATTGAAGATTATCAAGGGCGTCTAAAATCAGTTCCGGTGAAATATCTTTCACTTCCGGGCATTTAAGATTAACGTCCGGTTTGTAAAAATTAAGATTAGGGAAATCGTATCTTAATTTAAAAGAAAAAAAATGGTTATAAACTAAAATATATGAGGATTTATCCGGGCTTTTAAAAAAATATTCGTAAGCCTGATCGTAACCCATAATCAAATCGGCGAATTTATGCAGATGATAATTAGTTTCAGGATGCATTATTATTTTAGATTCCGGATGTTTAAGTTTTACAATTTGGATATTATCCGAGGTTACTCCGTATAAAGGAGGGCAGAATCCGTGAGGGACGATTATCTCTTTTTCGGGACAATTAGTTTTAGCGTAATACCCGATATTGTAATCCGGGGAAACGATAATCTGTTTTGCGTCAATCCCGTTTATACAATCTATCAAATTATTCGACGTATCGTCGAACACGCAGTCGGCAGAAGCTAATATTTTTATTTTACTTTTATAATAAGCCGCGACTTTAGCGAGAGGGAACATCTGCATCAGCTCTTTAATTTCAATGCTCGTCATATAATCGTTCAAATTACATTCGGTTCTATCTTTTAATTTAAAAATTATTTTTGTGGGGAGAGCTATATAAATCAAATTCGCAATAAAATCCGGACCGCAATACAAAAAAACGCGTTTGTCGGAATTTTTACAGAATTGATAGAGTTTAAGAAATCCGCCGACAGCGGAGCACACTTTTTGAGATTCGCCCGGCAGCGAGTAAAAACCTATAATTTCCAAATTCTTTTTTTGAATGATTTCCTCAATTTTATCAGAGATATCTTTCATAAACAAATCCGATTTTAAAAAATTCTTCCCGCGAATCTACGCCAATCTACGCGAATAAATCAAAACCATTTTTAAAAAGTATCTTAAACTTTCTAATTACTTTTATAAATCCTAATTTTTAAGTATTTCAAATAATTCTTAAATAGTTTTAAGAATTTTTGTATATTTCTTTATTCGGTCTATTCGTGTTATTCGCGGTAATATTTTTTTAACCGCGATTCTTACGAATATAACGAATCTGTTTTTATTTTATCCGCATAGGCATAGTAATATATAAATGATTTTCATCATTGTCAGGTTTAAACAAAACCTGACTTTTTGTATTAATAATATCCATAGTAATATTTTCGGATTCAAGCGATTTCAAGAACTCGCAAATATAATCAATATTAAACGGAATCTCTATTTTTTCTCCCGCGAACTCTATCGGTATCTGATATTCGGCAGCGCCCACTTCCGAATTGGCTTTTAATTCAAGCAGTCCGTTTGAAAACTCAAAATTAATCCTGCGGCTTTTTTCTTCGGTCATCGGACGTATCAGATTAATTCCGCCTTCGAGTTCTTTAATATTTAGTTTTATCCTGTGATTGCATTCTTTAGGGATTACCTGATCGAATTTAGGAAATTTTTCTTCAATTATTCTCGATAAAAATATTATATCGTCCATCTTAAATAATATTTCTTTTTTGGAGGGAGCGATTGTAACCTCGCCGGAATTAGAATTTAAAACCTTAAACAAATCATTAACCGTTCTATTAGGAATTATTACGGCTATTTCTTCAGGGCAAGAGGAATTCAATTTGCGTTCCACCAATCCAAGTCTATATCCGTCGGAACCCACAGTAGTAATAAATTCTCCTTTTATTTTAACAAACACGCCGTTTAAAAAAGGTTTGTTATTATCGGATTTTAAAGTCGCATACATTGTTTTGCGGAGCAATTCTTTTAATAAAGGCTGCGGTAAAGTTATCGTATTATAAAATTCAGGTTCATGCAAAGTCGGAAACTGGTCTTTATTAAAACCTTGCGTGTCGGTCTTGAATTTCTTTGAAGTTATTACGACTTTATTTTCTTGAGTCGACTGGATGGTTATTTCCGCTTCTTTAGGAAGATTTCTGACAATATCAGAAAACTTATTTGCAAGAATAGAGATATTGCCGGCTTCGATAACATTTGCTTCTATGCTGCATTTTAAAGCAGTTTCAAGATTTGTTACAGACAAGGTAACGGTTCCGCCTTCGGCTTCAAACAAAATATGCGATAAAATTTCTTTTACGCTTTTCTCGCTAATTATACTTTCCAGATAAGCAAGCCTCTCCACAATATTCTCGCGTTTGATGATTATTTTCATTTTCAACCTCCAAATATAAATACAATAACTTTATTTAAATAATTTATATATAATTTTATTAATAATCCTATTGAATTTGTTTATAACATTCTTATTTCTTTATAATTCACAGCTTTAAAAAAAAAAACAGGTTGATAAAATGTTAATATTTTATAACATAATTATCAAATATTAAAGAATTAATATTCAAATCGAATCTTAAACTTGACAGCGTTAAAAGTTATCAACATATTATCAACAAACAATCAACTTCACTATTATACTATAAATCATTAAAATTTAAAATGTTTTTTTTTATTGTGTTAATAGATTCAAGAAGCAAGTGGTCGGTACCAATCATTTCCTGAATTTTTTTATAAGAATGAATAACTGTAGAATGATCTTTTTCAAATTCGCCGCCGATATATTTATAGGGATAATCGCATATTTCTTTGCATAAATACATCGCGAGCTGTCTGATGAAAGCAATATGCTGGTCGCGTTTAGTGGAAGTGAGAAGTTCGGGGTCGATGTTATAATATTTAGCTACGATTTTAATAATTTTTTGAATGGAAATATTTTTAACAATTTTTTTATCTTCAATAATATCTTTAAAAAGCGTTGATTTGCAAATATCAATACTAATATCCTGATACGCTTTAGAGAAAGCGTAGACTTTATTAAAAGCTCCTTCAAGCTCGCGAATATCAGACGTGAAATTACCGGCTATAAATTCAAGAACATCCTGATTGACGTTAGCGCTCATAAACTCGTTTAATTGTTTTAAAATAGCGAGTCGCGTTTCAAATTTTGGAGGCTGTATATCCGCCTGAAGCCCCCATTCCATTCTGTTTCTCAATCTGTCTTCAAAAGAAGAAAGTTCTTTAGGAGGTTTGTCGGATGAAATTACGAGTTGCCTGCCTGAGCTGTGCAGCGAATTGAACGTATGAAAAAAAACCTCTTGAGTTTGTTCTTTGCCGACTAAAAACTGAATATCGTCAATTAGCAGCAAATCTATTTGTATAAATTTTTCTCTAAAGAGCGGAAGTTTTTTTTGAGTCAGAGCGTTTATGAATTTATTCGTGAATTCTTCAGAGGTTATATATAAAACTTTAAGCCGCGGTTGAGCTTTTATAACGTAGTGTCCGATTGCTTGCATAAGATGGGTTTTCCCGAGCCCAGACCCTCCGTATATAAATAAGGGATTAAACTGTTTGCCTGGATTAGTGGCTACCGCCCAGGCGGCCGCCCTTGCAAACTGATTACTGTCTCCGACAACGAAATTTTCAAAAGTATTTTTAGGATTCAGATTAATTTCTTTAAAAATTGTAATCTGGTTTTCCTCGGCGGATTTGTTTTTTTTTGAATCCGAGTCATTATCTTCCGGAGGTTTAAGTTCGAGTTCAAACAAACTATCGTCAGAATCAGCGGTAGTGTTAGTTTTAAACGAATGAAGTTTATGGTCAACTTTGAATTCAATCCAAATTTCTTTGCCGAAAATAATTTCGGCGGAATCTTTTATAACATCAAGAAATTTATTTTTAAGATTTTCTTTGACATAGACAGCGGGACAGATTATAGAAAGAATACCGTTGTCGCCAATCTCGGATAAATCAAAATGGGATGATTTAAACCATAATTCAAAATCGCCCAGACTAATTTTTTTTTTTAAATCATTCAATAAAACATCAAGCTTACTGTTCATAATATATTCCATCTTTTCCACAAGTTATCAACATAATTCAACGGATGCGCGCATATAAAAGCGGAAACCTTAAAAATCTCTTTTTTTATAATTAACGCATTGATAATAAAAGATTTAAATAATTTTCCTGATTTTCCTAAATTTCTTTATTGTATTTTATTTTGAGAAAAATTTATAGTTTTCAACAACTTATCCACAATCAATTCTTGATTGGAGGAATAACTACGGCATAACCTTTACCAACAACAAGACTGTCTTGGTTTTTCACAACAAATTCAATTTTACATAAATTCAGTTTTTCTTTTAATTCAGTCACTGTAGATGTTACTGTCAATTTATCGCCGATATAGACCGGTTTAAGGAATTTTGAATACATTTCTCTTGCTATAGTTCCCAAACCCGGTAAATTCATACCAAGCATACCGGAAACAATACCGCTCAATAATACTCCGTGAACAATACGTTTTTTGAAAATAGTAGAAGAAGCGTAATCATCGTTAACGTGAACTGGATTAAAATCTCCAGTAGCTTCGGCAAATTGTTTAATATGTTTATCTTCCACGAGAAAATCCATAACAATATTGTCGCCGATTTTCATTTCATTGATAGATTTGCCCAATTTTAAATCCATAATAATAACTCCTTAAATATAAAATCGGAATATTAACAAAATTCTGCGAATCTGAATTTAATAAGGGTGAAAATAGCCTCAAAGCCGTCATACCACTTAATTTTTTTATCTTTTACCTGAAGACGCGGCGTATAAGACACAGGAATTTCAATTATCTGATAATTTCTGTTTAATAATTTAGCCGTTATCTCAGGACAATATTCAAAAGCCGAACTTGTCAAAGTAATGTTTTTTAAAACGGATCGTTTAAACATTTTGTAAGCGGTCGCTTCGTCAGTAATCTTTGAAAAAAACAAAATGTTAACGAGAAAAGTTAATATTTTATTAATAAGTTTAAATTCAAATTTCATAGAATCGGGATATTTATGATAAAATCTTGAACCGAACACTACTTCTGTTTTATTAGACAATATAGGTTCTAACAATAAAGAAATATTTGAAGGTTCAAGTTCCAAATCTGCGTCCTGAGTAACAATAATATCGCCGGAACATAATGCAAAACCGATTCTTAAAGCCGAAGCTTTTCCGAGATTAGCCGGAATTTTAAAATAAATTTTGAAAGATTCGTATTTTTTAGAATCAAAAATAATTTTTACAATATTACTCGTATTATCAGTAGAACCGTCGTCTATAACCAATATTTCCTTTTCGATTGGAATATTTAGATTATGAAGTTTATCTAACACGAGTTCAATTGTTTTTTCCTCATTATAAACAGCGACAACGATGGATAATTTCAAATCAATAACCTTATAAAAATTTAAATTAAAGAGCCATAATATTTGGAGACTATTTCGCCGCAACTACCGCAAATACCCGGAAAATTCGGATTAGAGTCTAAATCCGGTTTTATTTTCCAACATCTTAAACATTTTTTGTGTTCTAATTTTTCGATTTTTACAGCCGCAAACTGTCCGTCATAATCATAATCAATTTTACTGTCTTCGTCAAAAAGATTTATTTCGAGTTCGGAACATATCAAAGCCGCTCTAATTTCATCTTTGAGTTTTGAAAATAAATTAAAGTTTTTTTCAGATTTTATATAAACAATGATTTTAGATTCTAAAGACTGATTTATAGATTTAGAATTTCGGGCTATTTCCTGAGCTTTAGTCGCGTCTTCCCTGAAATTTATTATTTCTTTCCAATTATTAATAACCTCGGAATTGTCAAATTGTTTATCGAGAACCGGCCATTGGCTCAAAAAGATAGAATCCTTATTGTCAGTTATATCGGGATAAAATTTCGCGGTTTCTTCCGCCGTATAAGAGAGAATCGGAGCAATAAAATGAGTCAAAGCGCGAAGTATTTCAAATAAAACAGTTTGAGCCGACCTTCGTTGTAAAGAATCCGGACCTGACAAATATAGACGTTCTTTCAAAACATCAAGATAAAACGAGCTTAATTCTTTAATGCAGAAACCGTAAATTAAATGATAGATAGAATGAAATCTGAATTCTTCATAAGCGAGATTGATTTTATTTGAAAGCTCGAATAATTCTGCGAGCATCCATTTGTCAATATCCGCAAGTTTGGAATATTCGATTTTATCTTTTTGAAAATTAAAATCGTTAAGATTGCTTAATAAAAATCTTAAAGTATTTCTTATTTTCTTGTAAGCTTCTACAAGTCTGTCAACTATATTTTTACCAATGCTCACATCGTTTCTATAATCTTCGTATGCCGTCCATAAACGAAGAATGTCAGCGCCGTATTTTGAAATAATTTCTTGCGGAGCTATAACATTGCCTTCTGATTTGGACATTTTTTTGCCGTTTCCGTCCACAACAAAACCGTGAGTAAGAACAGTTTTGAACGGAGCTCTGTTTCTTGTCGCGATTGAAGGTATGAGCGATAACTGAAACCATCCTCTGTGTTGATCGCTTCCTTCAAGATACAAATCAGCGGGAGAAGAAAGATAATCTCTTTTTTCAAGAACCGCAATATGAGAAGCTCCGGAATCAAACCAGACGTCAAGAATGTCTGTTTCTTTAGTGAAATTTTTACCGCCGCATTTAGAACATTTAGCTCCTTCAGGAAGCAAATCATTTGGTTTCATTGTGAACCAGCAGTCAACGCCGTGTTTTTCTACCAGTTTTTTAAAGAATTCAATATTGGTTTTATCAATAAGAGGCGTATTGCAGTCGGAACAATACATAACAGGAATGGGAACGCCCCATATTCTTTGTCTTGAGAGGCACCAATCGGGTCTTAAAGTTACCATAGCTTTTATTCTATCCTGACCCCAGTTAGGCACCCAATTAACGTCATTCTGGATGGCATTCAATAAATTTTGTCTTAAATTCAAATGTTCAATATTTAAAAACCACTGATAAGTGGCTCTGAAAATTATAGGTTTTTTACATCTCCAGCAATGCGGATACGAATGTTCAATATTTTCGGGTTCGCCTATGAGGGCGGATTTGGATTTCAATAAATCAATGACTTTAGGATTAGCTTTGAAAACATTTTCTCCTTTCATTAATTCAAATTCCGAAGTAAATCTGCCGGAATTATCAACCGGAGAAATTGTAGGCAGACCGTGTTCTTTTCCGGCGATATAATCGTCTTCGCCGTGTCCCGGCGCGATGTGGACGCATCCGGAACCGGTATCAAGCGTCACGAAATTTCCTGTGATTACTTTTGAGGTTCTATCCAAAAAAGGATGCGAACACAGAATATTTTTTAACTGAATTCCTTTGAATTTTTTTATTATTTCAAATTTTTCTTCGGGAGAAGAAGAATTTAAAATTTTACCGGCTACCGATTTAGTTAATTCTTCCACGGCAATAAAATATTCGTTATTGATTTTAAACAAATTATAAGTGAAATCCGGATGAACGGCTATTCCGACGTTTGCCGGCAAAGTCCATGGCGTAGTAGTCCATATAACAAAAAAGGTATTATCGGGCAAATCAATATTGAGATTATCTTTAATTTTGAATTTTACGAAAATAGAAGGAGATTGATGATTATCATATTCGACTTCGGCGTCTGCAAGCGCAGTTTCACAATTATAACACCAATGAACCGGTTTCATTCCTTTGTAGATATAACCTTTATCGGCAAGGTCTCCGAACATTTCAATAATAGCGGCTTCATAAACCGGGTTTAACGTCAAATAAGGATTTTCCCATTCTCCAAGGCAACCTAATCTTTTAAAATCTTCTCTTTGAATGGAAATATGCTCAAGAGCGTATTTTTTACATTCTTTTCGGATATCGATTTTTTCCATTTGTTTATGTTTGGAACCGAGGTTCTCAATAACTTTATGTTCGATAGGCATACCGTGACAATCCCAGCCTGGAACGAAGGGAGAATAAAACCCAAGCATACTTTTTTGTTTGACAACTATGTCTTTTAATATTTTATTCAGAGCGTGACCGATATGAATTTTTCCGTTAGCATACGGAGGTCCGTCGTGGAGAATAAATTGTTTTCCGGAGTTTTTGTTTTTTTCTATAATCTTATTATAAATTTTACTGTTTTCCCAATTCTTTAAAATTTCCTGTTCTCTTGAAGTTAGATTAGCCCGCATAGGAAAATCGGTTTTAGGCAAATTAACTGTTTTACTGTAGTCCATTAAATTCTCCCACAAATAAATTAAATCAAAATCGAATATATAATTAATTTATTAAAAAGTCAAATCTAAAAATTAGATTCGCAGTTAAAAAAAGTTTACTACGAATAAACCGAATAGACCGAATAAAGAAATTTGAAATTATAAATATAATATTTAAAGATGGTTTTGAATTATTCGCTTAGATTAGCGTAGATTAGCGGGAGAAATTTTTCCCGCGAATTTTCGCGAATTGCCGCGAATAAAAAATAAAAACAAAAAACGGATTTTTTGAGATTTGGAAGTGAAAACAGATACGTAATATTAGTAATATTCGCGGTTAGAAAATAGCTTTTCCGGTTTATCGGCTTATGATATATTTTAAATGGTGGAGCTGAAGGGAATCGAACCCTCGACTTCCACATTGCGAACGTGGCGCTCTCCCAGCTGAGCTACAGCCCCAAAATTTAAAAATATATAATCAATTAATTTTAATAAAACCCGAGTCCCAAATTTTTTTCATAATATCTGATTTCAAAAGAGTGACTTTAATGCCAAAAAGGCGTCTTTCTTTTTTTTCTTTATAAATCTTATATTTAGCGTCAATCACTTCTTTGTTGATCGGACCCAAACCGCCGTAATTAGCCGTAAAATCTTTTTGAGCTAATTCGTTTTTAATAGATTTTTCGTCGACGTATATTTTTTTGTTTAATTTGACAATGGCATAACCGAGCATATCCGCGCCGTTATCAGTTGTAAGCGGAAACATTCCTGAAATTTCGCCGTCTTTCAATCTATAAAGCATAAATTCGATTGATAAAACGCTTTCTCCGATATCCTTAATTCCGATTCTTCCTTTTTCAGTTTTAATTTTCTCCGAAAAGTATTTGTCGGTAAGACTTTCAAACGATTCCCCGCGTCTCAGTTTAAGCAGAGCTTCCATAGTTTTTTCGGGTTTATCCGTAAGGATAATAGAATAGTCGTATTTCAAAAAGGCGTCTTCATTTGTTACAATAATATTTCCGCCGACTTGCGAATTGACAAATTTATCAGAAATAAGTTTTTTTTTCAAGTCTTCGGATTTCGATAGCTGTTCCATTAATTTTTGAAAATAGGTTTCTTCAGTGAGATTTTCTTTTGCAAGATATTTTATGAATTCTTCGTTGTTAGGGAAAGAAGATTTATCTTCCTCGATTTTATTCAAAGCTATATTTTTAAGATCGTCTTCGTCAATATCGATTTTATATTTTTTAGTTATTTGAGAAAAAAGCTTGTCTTCTATCAAACCGATTAAAATTTTTTTTAACAGAGTTGGATTGTTGACGTCGACGCCCTGAGCAATATAATTTAAGGTCATTTTATTTATATCGATCAAAGAAATTATTTCATCGTTGACGTAAGCCGAGATATTATTTAAGGTATAAGAATGTAAAGAAAAAATATTAAAACTGAAGAACAAAACGGCCGACAAAATAAATATTTTCATAATAATTAAGAGTTAAATAATTTAAATAACCAATCTATTTTAATTTAAATCCAATAAAAATCAAATATAATTTTCAAATAAAATTTGACAAAGGCGTTTTTATTAATATAATTGTAATAGATGAGACGTTAGCGTCTTAGTCTTATCAAAAATATTCTTGCTGAAAAAACTAGGATATTTTTGATGAGAGGAAATTTTTCCGGTTCATCCGGTCGGGCAGTTTAAAATTATGAAACCACCAACTCAAACGGACGTTAGACAATTCGATTCGGCGAAGATTCTAAATCATCCCGAACGCATTTATGAATGGCTCGAAACCGGAAACACAAAGCCAATAACCTACGAATTAGATTTAACCAATAAATGCAACAGCGAATGTCCATATTGTTTCGGTTTTCTAAACAGAAAGAATAATTGCGGTTCGCTTGATAAAAAATTCGTCGTAAAAATTCTAAATCAAATTAAAAATTTTGGCGGAAAAGCGGTGACTTTTACAGGGGGCGGAGAACCGTTATTAAATTCAAACATAGCAGATTCTATAGCGGCGGCAAAAGAATTAGGATTGGACGTTGGGATAATAACAAACGGGATACTTCTAAAAAAAGAGATTTCAGAGATAATACTAAAAAATGCCGTTTGGATAAGAATCAGTTTAGACGCGGCGAGTCCTGAAATATATAAAAAAACTCACGGTCTCGGTTCTGATTTTTTTTATAAAGTATGCGAAAATATAAAAGCGATAACCTCTTTAAAAAAAAGAATAATTTCTTCGACAACTGTTGGAATAGGTTTTCTCACTTTTGAGGATTCGATTCGGGATATAGTAAAATTTGCTAAATTAGGAAAGGAGCTGGGAGTCGATTATTCCCAATACAGACCGCTGTTAAACTCATTTAAGGCGGAGAAAATTAATTATAAACAAAATTATTCGAAAGTAGTATTTAACAAAATACGAGAAGCAATGAGATTTTCAACTTCGAATTATAAAGTATTGTATTCTAAACATAAATACGACACGATTCAACTTGAAAAGAATTTAAGAAATTACCAAGAATGTTATGGACATCATTTTGCGGCAGTAATCGCCGCCGATAAAAAAATGTATTTATGCTGCCATCTGCGCGGAGTAAAAAAATATTGTCTTGGAAATTTAAAAATTCAAACGTTAAAACAAATATGGACTGGCGCGTTCAGAAAAAAAATTTATGAAAACATCAATTTCAAGGATTGTCCGTTTTTGTGCAGATGCGATTCGTTTAACACTATTTTATGGAATATACGAAAACCTAAAGTTCATATAAATTTTCTTTAAAATAAAAAAGCAAAATGGCGAATATTTTAATAATCACAACGGAATTAACCTCTTTGAAAGGCTTGCCCACCGGCGGGCGCGGCGTTAGGGTTCAAAATCTTGCGGACGGATTAAAATCGCATAACCATAACGTTATTATGTCTTTTTTAAACGACAGTATTTCGCGCATTGAAACCATTGGAAAAATCAGCGTTCCGGAAGAGTTTAAAAAATATGGACATAATTACTGCTACGATAAAATCATATCGAAAGTCCGTCCGGATATTATAATTTTTAGCCCTTGGATGCTTGCAATATCTTACGACGCAAAAAAATTTAAAACTATTCCGGTCGTACTCGATATGCCGGGTATGATTACTCTTGAAAATATTTATGACAAGATGGAAAACGACTTTGATTTTTTGGCGAAAAAAATTCATACTTTTAATAAATCCGATTTATTTTGCGTTTCAAATCAAAGACAAAAATATTATTTATATTCTTTATTGTTAATGTCCGGAATAGATATAAACGAGAAATCAGTAATACTGTCGCCTATAAGTTATACGGACAATATTCCCGAACATAAGAAATATCCGTCGCCGCCGACGTATATTTTTAGCGGGGTTCTCTGGAATTGGCAGAATTACGGAGATTCTTTGTCAAATATCGCCGGTTATCTTGCTAAAAATGGCGGAGAATTTGAAATTTATTGCGGCAATTTTTTATACGCTGAAACTTCGCGTTCTTTGAACGAATTGAAAAGATTTGAGAGCGTAAAATTAAACGGGTTGATAGAACATGATGCTCTATTGCAAAAATATATTCAGTCGTCGGTTGCCGTTGAATTATATTTGCCCAATCCTGAAAGAGAACTTGCGACTACTACCCGAACCCTTGAATATATATGGTCGGGTTTGCCGGTAATATATTCAAAAGGAATGTATCTCGCTGAATTTATAAAAGAATACGACGCGGGCTGGGTTATAGATCCGCTTGACTCCGACGAATTATTAAAAGTATTAAACGAAATAAATCTGCGTCCGGAAATATGCGCTGAAAAAGGAGCTAACGCTCAGAAATTATTAAAAGAAAGATTCAACAATTATTCCGCTGTTCAAGAACTGTCGGATTTTTGCGATAATCCGAGAAAATTAAATAACGTCGATACTTTTATTTCAGTTTTATGCGGCGAGACTTTGCAAAAAACAGAAGAGATAAAATATTACAAAAACACATTGTTTCCGCAGTTGGAAAACAAGGATAAAGAAATAAGCGATTTGAACCGCGAAAAAAATAATTTAATAGATAAATCATCATTTTATGAAAATGAGATTGTAAGATTGAATAATGAAAAATTTGAAATCTTAAACGATTTAAACCGCATAAAAAACCGCGTTGTGTTCAGAATATTGTTAAGAATGAAAAAGATTTTAGAATTATTCAGGGATTTAGTTTTATTGAGAAAAGTATAATAATCCCAAAAACTGTAGTTGGATTTAAAAAAATTGCTGAAAGTAAAGAAAAATATGAATTCCCAGCAATTTTTCAATTGCGCAAAAAAATGCAGCGTCTTTTTTAAAGGCGAGGCAGTTGTTGGGATTTTGGCAGTTTTTCAAATCATTTTCTGATTATAGTAAAAACTGCAATAATCTTAAAAATGCCTATTGCAATTTTAGGGTTATTGCAGATGAAATCCGGTTAGTGTCTTATCAAAAATATTCTTGCAATTTCAGCAAAAATATTTTTGATAAGATTAATAGCTTTTCCGCGAATGCGGCTTATGTTTTATTGAATTGGCGAATGAAAATTAAAATCAGTTTTAAAATACTCGACGATAGCGGGATGCAGTTTTTGGGAAACGGCATAATATGGCTTCTTGAAAAAATCGATGAATGCGGCTCAATAAGCGGCGCTTCAAAAGATATGAATATGTCGTATTCAAAGGCGTTAAAAATAATAAAGAATTTGGAAAAAAATATAAACGAGGATATTATAAAACGAAAAAAAGGCGGATTTGAAAGAGGCGGAGCGAAATTGACCGGCCGAGCGAAAAGCATTGTCAAAAATTATAATTTGTTGAGAAATAAAATTGAAAAATACGCTGAAATCCAATGTAAAACTAAATTGAAATCGATTTTATGCGAAGATGAAATTATTAATTCAGGGACCGGTAAAATCCGGAAAAACCACGCTGACTCAAAAAATAATAAGAGCGAATAGACTTAAAATATTTGGAATCAAAACAAAAAAAACCGCGACAGGCATAACAATCGGTTATGTTAAGAACGGAAAATTAGTAGAATGGAGAAAATGCGCGGATAACGTTTTTGGAAAAATGATTCCAATAAAAGAAGCTTTCGATTCGTTCGGTTCTGAAATTATATTGCGGTTGATAAAAACCAAAAACGAGAAGACTGCATATCTGGTCGATGAAATAGGATTTGTTGAATTAGTATCGGAAAAATATTGCGATTTACTGATAAAATTATTATCTAAAAAAAAAAAAGTAATAGCAGTTATAAAAGATAAGGAAAATCCTTTAATAAATAGAATCAAAAAAATAAAAGGATATAGACGAATATATATTACGCCTGCCAACCGAGATAGTATTTTATAAATAAATTTTTTGATTTTTTAATTCAGTTTTTGGGTTAACATTATTGGAACAAATTCTGACTGAGCTCAATAAGCGGTTAAATTTAACTAAGAAATTATTCGTTTAAATTTATAGGAGCTTCGACGGTTACCGTTGTTCCCTTATTTAATTCCGAATCGATGCGGACAGACCCTTTGTGGAGTTCAATATTCATTTTAACTATTGATAATCCCAACCCGAAATGATGTTTTTCTCGGGACCGCGATTTATCGCATCTATAAAATCTATCGAAAATATAAGGAAGGTCTTCTTTAGAAATGCCGGTTCCGTTATCTTGAACCTTAATAATAAAAGTATCTGTTTTAATGAAAAAATCAAGCGTAATAATTCCGCAGGGCTTAACGTATTCAACGGCATTATTTAAAAGATTGATTATAATTTGTTTAATTTTATGTTCATCGATATATAAATCCAAATCTTCATCAGTATAATTGATACTAAAAATAATTCCTTTTTCTTCAGTCATAATTTTTCCAATATCTTCCGCAAAAGAAACGATTTCTTTTAATTTTACCGTTGTATAATTTAGTTTGATAGCGTCCGAGTCGGCTTTTGCGAGAAACAGCAATTCGCCGGTCATTTGTTGAACGGCTTCCACAGTTTTATATAAACGGGATAAAATATTAGAATCTTCATCGGATAATTTTTTCGATTTCAAAACCAGTTCAAGACCGTTTTTAATAACTGTAAGCGGATTTTTCATTTCGTGGGAGAAATCGGAAAAAAATTGATTAATCCGGTTAAAAGAATTTTCAAGATTTTGAATCATCATATTAAAAGTATTCGTTAATTTTTCAATCGTATCGTTTGAATCGACATTTTCGATTCTTCCGCTTAAATTTTTAATATTAATTTTTTTTACGTCGTTTATTATTTGATCGACTGGAGAAAGAATTTTATTAACAAAAAGATTTGAAATAAAATAAAGAATAAAAATCAGCAATACGGAAATAACTATAAAAAGTATATTAATTTTATTTACAAACGCAGAACATTTATTTAAAGAAATAAAATAAATAAAATCATAAAATTTATTATTGATATATTTTTTTTCAATATAAAATCTAAATAAAGAACCGGATACGGACTGATTAAAATAATAAAAATTTTTTTGCGAATCTTTTAAAATAAAATTTTCAGGCGTCAGGTTTTTAATTTTTGGAGAACTATACAATATTTTATTTTTCGAATCGCGGACTTGAAAATAAAAGTGTTCAAGTTCAACGTCAAGCTGCGGAGCGTTGTTCAATTCCAATTCATTAAAATAAATTTTTTGACAAAGTTCTGAATATTCTTTCATTTCCGAGTTTTCATATTCCATCGCAAATTTTTTAGAATAATGATTTACCGTAAAAATTTGAACTGCAAATATTAAGGAAAGAGTTACAAATAAAATAAATATTAGTTTTAATTTAAAAGGAATTTTTTTTTTCATTATTTGGAGTCCGCTGCGTTTTAAGATAACATTTAAATTTTACTGTTAAGCATATATCCCGACCCTCTGATAGTCATAAGCATTTTAAACTCGAAACCGGAGTCGATTTTTTTTCTCAGATAATTTATATAAACGTCGATAACGTTAGTGAAATTGTCAAAATTAAAATTCCAGACGTGTTCGATTATCATAGTTCTTGTTAATATTCTATCCGGATTTCTCATAAAATATTCGAGCAGGGAAAATTCTTTTAAAGTCAGATTTATTTTTTTGCCGGAACGTTCGGCTTTGCGTAAAAAAAGATTAAGAGTTAAATCGCCGGTTTTTAGAATTCCAGTATTGTCGGGCGTCGCGGACACTCTCAAAAGAGCCCTGATTCGCGCCGAGAGTTCCGGAAACGCGAAAGGTTTAGTCAGATAATCGTTTGCTCCCGAATCAAGACCTTTAACGATATCGCAGGTTTCGTCGCGCGCCGATAAAAATAAAACCGGAACCGATTTATTTTTTTTTCTAATAGAGCGGCAGATTTCGAGACCGTCTTTACCGGGCAGCATAACGTCGAGAATAATCAAATCAAATTCATAATTCAAGGCGAGATTCAATCCGTATTCGCCGTTTGATATAATATCAACCGCATAACCTTCTTCGCTCAATCCTTTTTTTATAAATTCGGCAAGCGTCAAATCATCTTCGACTATAAGAATTCGCATATTTTGATTTTTATTAAAACTCCAACTGTAATTTTTTGGTTTAATATAACTGTTTTTGTTTTATATTATTCCATTTAATTTTATATATTCTATGATTTCAAGCAAAATAAACATCCAGAAAAACCACATTGAATCTATAATCGCTCTGAACATTTTATCGGGATAAACGACGACAGTTTCCCTTGAAAAATAATTTTTAAACGACGGAATGAATCTATTTACTTTTTCACAGTATTTTTCATATTCTATTCCAAAATTAATTTTCAATTTTTGTTCTTCGTTTTTAACCACAAAATAATGATATATACAATAAACTGGAATAAAAAACAATAATAACATAATATTTTTCGAGCCGGCTAAAATACCGGCGGATGATACAAACGAAAATAGATACAAAGGATTTCTGCATATAGAATAAGGTCCGTCCATAATTATTTCTTTGTTTTTATAACCGCAAATATATATCGAACACCACAATCTTCCAAGAGCTCCTATAATTATAAGGGAATAACCGAAAATCTCAATAATTTCATAAGCGTTGTTTTCTTTTTGATCGCTTATCATAACAAAAACAATAAAAATAATCGCGCTAATCCAGCTTAAAATTTTTCTTGATTTCACTTTCATATTATTTAATAGATTTAAAGACAAAATCGGCAAATTGAAAATAAGATATACAAATTTTTTCCTGAGAAAAATTTTTACTTTGATTCTCATAATTGAAATCTTTATTATTTTCATTCTGGAAATAATCGCTATTAAAAACGCTAAAAGTTTTATTCGGATATAATACAGAAAGATTTTTATTATCGAGTAATCCAATTAATTTATCATACAGCAGCGGAGCATACCCGTTTTTTCCGTCAATATTTAAAATATTTCTTCCAAAAAAAACGCTTTTATACGGTATATTCAAAATTCCCAATATAGTGGGAGCTATATCAATTTGGCTGAAAATAGTATTAATTGATTTTATATTATTTTTTAAGATTAAGATTTCAGGTCCGTAAAACAATACCGGAATATGGAATTTATAAACAGGGATTACGGCTTCGCCGAACACTCTTGTTCCGTGATCGGCAACTATAACGAATAACGTATTTTTAAAATATTTTGAATTTTGGGCTTTTTTCAGAAATTCCCCAACCGCGTAGTCCGCATATTTTATAGCGTTCAGACGCTCGCTGTCTTTTATATCGCCTGATAATTTTTTTATTTTATTATCGGGGAAAGTAAAAGGCATATGATTCGAGGTTGTCAGTAAAACGGCTAAAAATGGTTTTGATTGACCGTTAAGAATTTTATCGGCTTTTTTAAATAAATCTTCATCGCTAACTCCCCAGACTGTTTTAAATTCGGGATTTGAAAAATCTTTTTCTTCGATAATGTTATCAAATCCATTGCTGTTAAAAAATCCCCGCATATTGTCAAACATCGCTTGACCGCCGTAGATAAAATGAGTAGAGTATCCTTGGCTTTTTAAAACATTGCCAATCGTGAAAATGTTATTTATAGATTTTGAGCGTTTAATTGAGCTTTCTCCGGGTATTGGAGGAAACGAAGCGATAATTCCTTCGATGCCCCTTGCGGTCCGTGTTCCTGTAGAATAAGCGTTTGTAAAAAAAATAGATTTTTTTGAGAGTTCGTCAATATAGGGGGTCAGATTATATTTTTTGTTTATTTCAGATCCCAAAACGCCCGTATATTCGGCTCCAAGACTTTCTTCAATAATGATTACAACATTATATTTATTTGGTTTTCCGTTAATATTTACATACCTTGAAATTCCTTTATCGGATTCAAAGCGGATATTTTTTTCTTCGGATAAAATATTTCTTAAAATAAATTCGTTTTCGTCTTGACTAACAGATAAATATTTTTTTTTGTAATCAACCGTATTTTTTATTTTATCTAAAACGGCGTATCCAAGAGAAAAAAAACCATTTAAACTTATTTCGTTTAAATATTGATTTTTAGAAAAATATGACAAAGCGATGTTCATCGGTCTATGGTCAAAAGAACTCCTGCATCCTATGAAAACAAATATTAATAAACCAATCCAAAAAAGGAAACGTTTAAAAAAGTTTAAACAAAAAAAAGAACTTGAATAAACTATCTTATAAAATAATTTATTAACAAAAAAATAAACGAATAATATAATCAGCGAAGCCGATATTATCGGGTAATACTGATAAATATTTGAAAAAACTTCTTGAGGATAATCAAGGTATTCAATTGCAAGATGATTGTATCTCTGACCGAATTCTTTAAAATAGAAGATTTCCAAAATTGAAAAATAGAACAGTATAAATCCGGCTATTGTAAAATACCAATAAACTATTTTTTTAGAAAAAATTTCTTTAATAAATTTTTTTTCGAATAATGGCAGAGAAAGAACTAAGGGAGCTAAAACATAACCGCATACTGCAACATCAAAACGAAAACCTATAAAAAGAGCTTTTAAAATTAATGTAAAATGCGAGTTGTTAAATAAACCTGCGTTTAAAAGCAGATAAATTCTAATAAAAAAAAAGACAAATAATGAAACTAAATAAAATCCGAGTATAAACATAACACTATAAATATAACCGAATAACATTAAATTGTCATTAAATTGAGATTAAAAAATTTTAATATTCCGTTTTTCATTGAATTTTATTTGAAAAGAATGTAATATGATCAAGTTTAAACTCGGATAGGGCATTAAACGTTAAGTGAAGTTTTTCAAAACATAGTTGTATGCTTGTTAAAACTTCAAAAAACCCGAAAACTTTTAAATTTACGGCTTTAGCCGTAAATCATATGTTTTTAAGATTTTGAAAAATTGTCTAAAACAAGTATTCTATGCTGTCTAAACAATTTTTCAAAATCCTTATGTATTTTTCGGGTTAAAAATAATTATTTAGGGAAGTGAGAAGAATGAGAAGCGATTTATCAAAATGCGGAATAGAACATATGCCTGCGCGTTCATTATATTACGCAACGGGAGTAACGAGGAACGATTGGAAAAAACCGTTTATAGGAATCGTTTCAAGTTTTACGGATCTTGTTCCAGGTCACATAAATATGCGGGAGCTTGAACGCGCGATAGAGAAAGGAATACATAGCGGCGGCGGTTACGCTTTTATATTATCGGTTCCCGGGATATGCGACGGAATAGCTATGGGACACAAGGGAATGTATTATTCGTTGCCTTCAAGGGACGCAATAGCGGACGTAATAGAATGCGTAATAGAAGGGCATCAGCTCGACGGAATAGTATTGTTGACAAATTGCGATAAAATAAATCCGGGAATGTTAATAGCGGCGGGACGTCTTAACATACCTGCGATAGTAGTTACAGCGGGTCCTATGCATTCCGGAAATTTTAAAAATGTAAGGAGATCGCTTGTAAGAGACACGTTTGAAGCCGTAGGGAATTATCAAAAAGGATTAATCAACGATGTAGAATTTGAGAATCTGGCCGAATCCGCGTGTCCGGGTCCGGGTTCGTGTCAAGGAATGTATACCGCAAACACAACCGCGTGCGTTATAGAATCAATGGGAATGTCGCTTCCGGGTTGCGCCACAGCATTAGCGGGAATGGCAAAAAAAAGACGGATAGCATACGAATCGGGAATTCAGATTGTTGAGCTTGTCCGGAAAAATATTCTGCCGCGTCAAATTA